>JASGCT010000001.1 GCA_030053915.1 Alphaproteobacteria bacterium | reverse complement strand
GGTATTGCGTCTTGCTTAACAGCATCCGCTTTACCTGCCTCGTATCCAAGTACTGCCAGAATATTTGCTGTTATTGATACGCCTACCAGCCCGCGCAATGTTGTTAGCCAACAATCATTTATATTTAACAGCACAGATCGTTTAATAAATTTACAACCTACACCAAGCGATAGCTTTAGATGGTATTCGGCTTTGTTGGGAGGGTCTATTATAGTAAATACGAATTTTCAACTTCAATCCGATTCCAGTTATTATGTGGTTCGTTCTATTACTTCAGGAAGAGATACATGTACCAGTACGCCACGGATTCCGGTTTTGGTAAAAGTGTATGTACCACCTTTACGTCCAGATAGTTTGTTAATTGCAACCTATTCTCCGGATAATTTAAATACACAGTTTAGGATTCGGTTACGGCGCGATAAGGCTACAAGTTTATACGACTCGGCAAATACTTATGTTATTTATGCCAATGGGCAAGTTTTAGATACAGTATATAAATATAGTGGTAATAAGTGGATACCTTTTAGCGCTTATAGTAATGCAGTTCCCGCAAGTAATGCGGATTCTGGTTTGCGTTACAGCGTCAATGATCCGCGTTATAACGCTTTGTTTACCAATGGGGTGGCGGTACAATTTACCGTAAGAGCCATTAATATTGCGGGGTCTAGTTTAAGTAGAGCGGCTACTTTTACGAACATTTCTAATAATTTAGATAGTAATTTTTATCCTTTTGTGAGCACTATTAACCGTCCCATTACCAGCGGGTACAACCCTACAACACGTGCAGGTACAGCCTTTACCGCAGCGCTTCCCGATCGCGACTTTATACAACTTCCAGTTTTAAAAATCGATAGTAATTTTACCATAGAAACTTGGTTTAAAATAACCATAGGCACCAATTCTGGAAAAAGAATTTTTGACTTTGGAAGAGGCTTTGGCTCTGAGTCATATTATCTTGGTTTTTATGGTACAGATATAGGTTGGGCTTGTAATGGCGCCTTGAAACGATTTGACTTTGCCATGAAAGGCATAAACCCGTATGTTTGGAATCATTATGCAATTACAGCTTCGCCAAATAAAGCCTATTTATATATTAATGGTATTGCCATTGATAGCCAAATAGCTCCATTAAATACAAATAACGGAAACGGCAATATTGATCTCAATTTTATTGGACAATCAATTTATCCACAGTATGATAGCGTAACTACCGGATTTTATCGAGATTTTAGAGTCTGGAAAAAAACAAAAAGCCAAATTGAGGTTGTTTCTCAAATTGATACCACCCTTGTTGGTAGCGAACCCGATTTGTATTATTGGTTACCTTTAAATACCAATCAATTCAGACTTAGCAGCAACCTTATTAGAAATAATACCACTTTAACAAATAGTTCAACCGCTACAGGCAGACTTGTTGGAAATTCAACGATTAGAAGTCATTTAGATAGCGGCGCGCGCTGGGGCTATGATACTACAGGTAGATTTGTAACCCTAAACCACCGTACTATTACCAATACAGAGCATCGCGTATATATCAGCACAGATCGTGGCAATACCTGGCAATTAACAACGCTCTATGGTTTGTATCGTAACAAATCGATTTTTAGAGCCTTAAATATTAAAAACGGACGCATTAAAGCCAGAGTCTATCCAGACGTAGCCACCCAACCCGCCGATTTCAATAACTATATCGACACCTTCCCAGACTATCAATTTGAAACCGTGCCCGATGCACCCGTGCTTAATAGCTATTATGGTTATAACAATAACGCCATTACGAATTTTAATATCAATAGTTATAATTTTGTGCAAGGACAACCCAATCAACTTAATGGTAACCGACCCGTTGTTGGTAATTTCTTTAGGGTGATAGCTAATCCTGGAAATATAGTAACCCAAGGCGCATCAAATCCGCTAAATATCCTTAACCTTGTTTCAAATACAACATATAATATTAAAGCCGTTGCCGAGAATAATATTGGTGTGTCAGATTCTACCGCGGTATTGCCCAGAGACACCCTTCGTGTTTTTGATACCACACAAGGTCAAGTTGTATTCTGTGACACAGTTGGTGTTGTAAGATTAAACACCAAACAAGCCAATGTATGGACCTTAGTAAATGCCACACCAACCGATGCCAGCACTGTAGTAAGTAGGACAATATTTGTAACCACACCCAATGTAGATACTTTTGTGGTTTTAACAGGCTTAGTGTCGGGTAAAACCTATAATTTTAGAGTGGTAACAACCAACGCAGCAAGCATTCAAGACACCTTAACCAACCGCACCTATACGGCCGCAAGTAATTTTGGACAACGTACTATTATTAGAGTTAGTATTAATAACAGTTTATTGATAGACACTTTGTGTACCAGTCAGCTTACTCAAAACGCTATGACGATTAGTTTGAGCAGTAGCAGAGGTACAAGTAATGGTGGCACTGTTTTTGCTATAAGATGGTATCAAGTGGCTACCACCGCAAATACTGCAAGATCTTCGTTTGGTACAGCCGGTGGTAGTTTAGTAGCGTCTAACACCCTAAGTTATACACCTGATAAAAATGCTTTGGGAAGAAATTATTATTATGTAGAAGTGGGCGATACTGGGGTTGTTGGTAATTTGAATGTATGTAGTGCTTTTAGAACAAGAAGACTTGTAACAGGCGATATTTTTAGTTTTAGACAACCTGTAATTACCCAACAACCTACAACGAATAGCTTTACCTATTGTCAAAACGCTAATAACCCAATACAATTAAAAGTAGTACTAGACCCAACAGCAAGATTGAATGTTGATTCGGTTCAAATTCAATTCAGGTGGTATAAATCTAAAACAGGGTTTAGCGATTCTTTAGTTACAAATTTAAATGCCGATTCTTTAGCTCCTGATTTAAGGCAAGCCGATACGTCTAGATATTATGTTCAAGTGTTTAATGGGTTCTTTAATGCCACCAATAGTTGTAATGTTGTATCGGGGTTGAGTGGTTTTATTAATGTTGCCTCGGTGCCAACGATTGCCACTAATGTATATACCGGCGATACAAGTTATTGTAACAACGAAGCTATTCGTCCTTTAAGCTTCATGCTTCAAGGCGGTAGTGGTATGGCAACCTATCAATGGTATCGTAACATAAATCAAGCGTTCTTTGGAGCAACTTTAATACCTGGGGCAACCAATCCTAGTTATACAATTACAACTGATGCGCAATCACAATTTTATTATTATGTAATTGCTGTACCTGTATTTTCTGGAAATTGTACTATAGGCAATATAACCTCAACTATTTCAGGAAGACAAACAATTAGTATTCGTCCAGTATTAGTAGGATCAACTTTGCCTTCGATGACAGAATATTGTGTTAGCGGCTTAGTGCCCTCTGATAGTTTAAGAGTAAGTTATGTACCAAACCGCCAAGCCGATAATTCTTCCTTTATTACGTATCGTTGGTATGATCAATCTAATAATGCTGTGGTTAAAACATCTACGAATGGCGACACGTCTTTTAACCCATTAATTTCTACCATATCGCAACGAGGGTATTATGTAATTGCTGACAATAATGGTTGTGTATCGTCGCGAAGTACAACCTCAACTATTGCAGTTAAAGCTATTTCAGCGTTAACTTATGACGCAAATTTTAATAAAGCCGATACTACCTATTGTACAGCAGACAATCCTAATTCGGTGGCAAGTTTTACTTTAACAAGAGATGCGGCAACTTCTGGAAATTTAACATCAGTAAGTTGGTATAAAAGTCAAATTAGTCAGGCAAATCTACCAGCGAACGCAACGTTGGTTGTGTCGAATTTTGCAGTAAATAATAATGCAACTATATATGTTCCTTCAATAAGCGGCGACTCGTCTTTTTATTATTATGCGGTATTTAATGTGAATGGTAAGGGAGGATGTCCTACAACTTTAACCAGCAAAGCCAGCGGACAGGTGATTGTTTATGGTGCGCCTGTTATTACACAACAACCTCAAACAACCCCCTATTCTTATTGTTATTTAGGTTTAAATTTGGGCGGTTTACAAAGCATTACCCAGTTTACTATTCAGGCTTCAAGAGCTAATCCTACAGGAAATGGCTCGTTAAATTATCGTTGGTTTTATCGTCCTGCTACAGCCCGTCCAAGTAATTATAGCAATATTGTCTTAATAGATTCTTTTAGTAATGCTTGCGCACCTTTTACAAATATTGCTTCGGTAAATACAAATGATTCTTTTTATTATGGTGTTATCGTTACAAACGGTCCTACATTTTTAAATAATTGTAAAATAACGTCTTTGTATAGTGGCGGTGTTTATATTCAAGGTCAGGTTCAGTCTCCAATAATTACCAATCCCAACGATAGTAATATAAAAGTAAATTTAAATCAACGAGATACTTTATCGAATATCGCTACCCGTTTAACTGGAATAAACATAAGGTGGTATAATGCGCAAATAAATGGTAGTGAATATACAAACCCTTCTTTACAAAAACTTTTAGCACCTGCTTCGCCTTATTATGTGTCGTACTTTGCCAATCAAGAGGTTAATGGATGTGCAAGTAGTAGAACTCGGGTAAATGTCCACGTTGTTTTGCCACCAAATAAACCAGTAACGCCAACATTTAATAATGGTAATGCCAGCACTCGGGTTAGAATTGCTAATCAAACCTACACCTTTAACGGGGATAGCGCCGAAGCGTATGTAGTATTTAACCAACGAACAAATAGCCGTGACTCGATAGCCGGGGTGGATGTTGCTAATTTTATCAATAATGGTAAATTGTATTCGGGCTTAACCAATAGAGTGGCAAATCCAATTCAAATTATCGCTTATACACCAAGTGGCGGTACTGCCAGCGACTCAGCGTTTGCATATCCCAATATAAACGAAATTGTAACGTTTAGATCTACAAGTTTACAACTTAGCACAGATGCTAATAGTAATTTAGGCGACTATTTACAGTTGCCAAGTTTAAGCCTATCGCCTGATTTTACCACAGAAATTTGGTTTAGAAACACCCGTTTTACTTTGTCGTCCTTAGCGAATACAAGCTCTTATCGTATTTTAGATTTTGGATCTGGTGTTAATAATGGCAATAATTCGTCTCAAGTGATGCTAGGCTACGATAATACCAATTTATATTTTAGGGCAAATAATAGCGCCAACACTTATAGTTTAGTAAGTTTTTCAAGTTTAGGGGTTTCACAAAGTTTTAATATTAGTAATTGGAATCATTATGCTTTAGTAAAAGAAGGTACCAGTGTGCGTCTTTATGTGAATGGACGCTATGTGGCGGTAACAACTGCCGCCGCTAATTTAGGTACTTTGGCGGTTAATTATTTAGGTAGAAATGGTTTGTCAGATGCTAATACCAGCACTCAAGGTCAATTTAGAGATTTAAGAATATGGGAAACTGTTAGAACAAACCAACAAATATACGACAATTATTATACAGAATATATTGGCAGTGAAGGTAATTTAACAGTGTATCATCCGTTGGCAAATATACAAAGTGAACGTCTTAGAAGTTATGCGATAGCCAATGGAACAACCATAAATAGTAACGTAAGTAATAGCAGTTCGTCGCTGATGACTGTGGTAAGTAATAACAATACTGGTGCCAGATGGTTTTACGATACAAGTGCTCAAGGACAGCGAAGGGTTTATATGCAACATCGCGGCTTATCCGCAGGAGAACGGGTTTTTGTAAGCGAAAATAATGGAAGCTCTTGGACTGAAGCATCTGATTTAGCCCAAAGCCCATTAGATAAACAAAATGTTGTTAATATTAAAAACGGTAATATAAAAGCCCGTATATATGTAGCAGCAAGCGTAACACCAATCAACGTCAATAATTACGTGGATACCTTAAAAGATTTTAGAATACTTACAGTGCCCGACTCGCCAACAATAACTGGTGTTACGGCTTCTTACCAACAGGCAAGTATTGCATTTAACAGCAATAATTTTAATTACGACCAAACGGCGGTTAGTCAATTAAACGGGAGTACTGCGGTAAGTCAGTATCGCGTGTTAAACGACCGTAATAGTAGTATCAATAATTTTTCTACCAGCCCGGCTGTAGTTACAGGATTAGCCAATAACATCGATGTGCGTTTTAGAGTCTTAGCAATAAATAGCGAAGGCGTGTCGGATACGTCTAGCTATTTTTTCCCAGTAACACCCTTAGACTCTGCGAGCGCTGTAAGTGCTACGATTTGTGATACGGTAGCCATTATTAATTTTACTAAAATACCTATCAATAAAATTAATTACACTGCGGCGGCTATACGATTAGACCAACCATCAGCCGAAGCGTTGGTTACTGATACCAGCAATCCCATACGTATCGCTAATTTAATAAATGGTGCTACCTACCGTTTTGAAATTCGATTAAGAAGCGCCACGGGTTCTAGTGCTACTTCAAAAATTAGTGGAACCTATACTGTGAATCGTATTGCCATTAGCGGGGCGCCTAGTTCTACCCGAACCTATTGTGTGTCTCAAGGAAGTTCGGTGTCTTCTGTTGGTCCTTATTCAGGAACGGGTGGTAATCAAGCCAATAGTTTTTTATATCGTTGGTATCGAAACACAAGTAATAGTTTAGTTGGCGCTGCCCTTGTTGCTACCAATGTAACAAGTTATACACCAGTTGTAAACACGTTAACACCGGGTTCTAGTTATTACTATTTTATTACAGTGGGCGATTCAGTACCTAATAGTAATGCATGTTTGAACTTAGAAACCAGAAGCGCCCTCACCTTAACAATTAACTTGAATCAAGACCCAACCATAACCTCAAGTTTTGGAAACACTCCTTTTAAAGGCTGCCAAGGAATTTCTTTAACACCACTTAGCTATACCGACAATAATGTGAATGTAACGCGCCAATGGTATTATACTTTGGATAGCGGCTTCATTAATAAAACAGCCATAGTCGGCGCTAATACTACTAGTCTTAGTCCTCGAATTGATACGATTGGAAAAATTTTCTATTTTGCAATTATTACGCAGGCAGGTTCTTTGTGTACCGATACAACCCCTATTTCGGGCGGCGTTAGTATTTTTAATACGCCAAGTATTGTGTCGCAACCTCGAAGCGATACCAATTATTGTGCAGGCGAAACCGTGGGATCCACAAATTCGGTTTTTTCTTCGTCCTTTGGTAATTTAAGTTATCAATGGTATAAACAAATTGGGGTAACGCCTAATTTAAATACAGATACACGCGTAAGTGGCGCTATCAGTAACGTATTATCTAATGCTCAAGCAAATGCATATATTGGTAATGGTACTAATAGATTTTATATTGTAGCTAGTTTGCGGCAGGGTGTTACGTGTGACAGTATTAGTTCAAATAGTAGTTTAATTAGAATTTATTCGAAACCAACTTTTGGATCCAATATCGACACTGCTTCGGGTTGGGGGTATAATACTATAATAACAGAATATTGTCAAAATAGCGCGGGAGTTCCTGCCTTTAATTTAGTATTAAATAACCCCGGTTATATTGGAAACGATGCCGAACAAAATTTAACGTATAATTGGTATTTTACATCTCAAACGAGTGCCGACCCATCAAATACCAATACAGACTCTTTATATTTGAATGGCGTAACATCTATTATTCCACGAGTAAGCTTAGTTGGAGACAAGTTTTATTATGTAGTTGTTAGAAATGGTGGATTAATAAATTGTGCCGCAACAAGCCCAATTACGCGAAGAATTCGGGTTATATTAACGCCAGCAATAACTATGAATCCCGATACATTAAATAGGAATTATTGTAGTTTTGAATCGCCCGGAACCTTGTCTATTAGTTATGCTGGTCCAATCAGTCCTACCCCAGCCATAAGATGGTACGTAAGTAATGACAATAATAATGCAAATTTAGGAACTTTAGTTTCTAATTCTACAATTTCGGCAACTGGACCGCAAACGTTTAATTTAACACAAACCTTTAGTTCGGTATATTATAGGGCGGTTGTACGTTTAGCATTGGCGGGATGTGCCAGCGATTCATTTACCTCTAACAAATCAGGGAGAATAAGTTTTTATCAGCAACCGAGTATTACAAAAATTAATACAAGCAACCAAAGCTATTGTACAGGCGTAGCAGCCGATGCGTTAAGCATTAGCGCTACACCAACTAATGGTACTCTAAACGCCAACCTTTCGTATTTTTGGTTTGAACGCTCAAATCCAAGTTTGTCATTAAGTTCAGCAACATCCTACACGCCACCTACAACCACAGGCGGTAATCGTAATTATAACATACGCGTTTTTAATGGTAGCATTGGTTATTTGGGTTGTAGCGATAGTTTAAGTAGCGATATTGTAATTGGTATCGTGAACGCACCTAAATTAAAAATTGTTAGCCCGGCATCTTTAAGTTATTGTAGGGGGGCGTCTATAGCGTTGCCTTTTGTGATATCAGATACAAGCACAGCACCAAGAGCGAGCGTTGCTAATATGCGCTGGTTTAGAGATAGGATCATTGACAATAATTCGGGTTTCAATGGCGATTCAGTTGCCTTTCAGTCGGGATCCTACTTAAATTTAATACCCAGAAATGACACCGCTGGTAGGTTTTATTATTATGCAGTGGTTAATTATAACGAACGTGGGTGCGACAATAATAACGCCAATAGAAAATATACTTTAGACCCAATAGCAATATTTAGAACACCTTCTATTAGTGTTACGAATACGTTTAGAAATTATTGTCGTTCAGTGGGTGGATTTGCAGATGTTATTTCATCGAACGCAAATAATGGTGGCTTTGGTAATTTAAATTATATTTGGTTAAGAAGTAATGACGGTTCGTATTCAAATATTACTAATTTAGGGGCAACGGTTCCTAACTTTGCACCGTCATTAGATAGCGCTTGGTCGCCATCTTATTTTGTTGTGGTAAGTAATGGTGGTCCAGTTGGCTGTAATACAGCTACAAGTAATATAAGTAATGCCGTGAATGTTTATGCCGCACCACGTGTTGTAAATACCCAAATAAACGACACGAGTTATTGTAGTGAAAACACAGGTTATAGAGATTTAGGCATTACAGCATCTTCCGATAATCTTACCAATGTGGCGGGTGGTGTTCAATACAGATGGTATCGACAAACAATAAGCTCTACGATAGGTGGGGTTGATTTACTAAACGGATTAAATACTTTAGTTCTAAGCCAATCAAATATCACCGTGGGTGCTATCAATTATTATTATGCAGTTGCTTTTATATCGTTACCGGGTGGTTTAGCAGGTTGCGATAGTGCAAAGTCTGCAATCGCCACTTTACGAATTTTTAGAAAACCAGTATTTAGTGGGGTTGGTAAAAATTTTGATACCTTAACAGGTTGGGGAAATAATTTATTAAAAACATCTTACTGCCAAAATAGTATTGCGGTAGAGTCTTTTGGTTTACAAGTAAATGGTTCGGGACAACTTAGCACAGATCCTTTAAATACAATTTCGTACCGTTGGTTCACAACGCCTAATAATAGTATTACGCCAGGATCTGATTCGCTTTTTGGTACCGGAAGTTCAATTATTCCAAGAGTAGATTTGGTAAGAGATCGGTATTATTATGCTTATGTGCGTAATGGAGGATTGGCTAATTGCGAAGATGTAACAGTACAAACAAGACGCATTGAAGTTATTGCGGCGCCATCTATTACCCAGAATCCAGATTCGGTAGATAAAGATTATTGTAGTAATCAAACGCCTTCGCCTCTTTCAATTACGTATGCCGGCCCTGCATTGCCAAGCCCTACAATACGTTGGTATGTAAGTACTGATAGAAGCAATGCTAATTTAGGTACATTAATACCAGGTAGTTCAAGTTTAATAACAATCGAAGGACCTCAAATTTATAATTTGCCTGCAATTCAAAGCGATCAATATTATAGGGCTGTGGTTCGCTTAGCCTTAGTGGGTTGTGCTTCCGATTCATTTACATCTAGAAAATCGGGACGCATCCGATTTTTTCAACAACCATCTGTAACCGGAATATCTGTAGCACCACAAAATTATTGTACCGATGCCCCGTCTATCAATTTAGCTGTAAATGTAGTTCCTAAAAATGGAAGTACTAATACAAGTTTAACCTATAGATGGTATGAAACATTAGCGCCCAATACCACCTTAAATCCAAGTTTAACAGATAGTTTTTTTGCACCTCCAACTGTAGCAAGCGCTTTGGGTGAAAGAAACTATAATGTAAGGGTAGAAAATGGTTTTCCAGCCTGTTTTTCTAACTTGGGCAATACTATACGGATCAATGTTGTTAATAAGCCTGTATTAAACATAACCAATCCAAACACTACTAATTATTGTTTTGGAAGCCCGTCCACTGAGTCTTTTGCTATTGTAGATAATAGTAGTTCACCTCAAGCTTCAGTTCGGGATTTAAAATGGTATCGCGACATGGATAATATTGGTTTTAATGGCGACAGCATCGGCGTGGGGAATAATTACGTGTCACAAATCCCATTAAAAACAATCGTGGGGCGTTCGTATTATTATGCAGTAGTTCGGTATAACGAATTAGGGTGCGATGTAGGTGGTATTAATAGGTTATATGCCTCGGTTCCTATTAATGTTTATAACAATCCAACGGTTAGTATAACCAATATATCTAGAAATTATTGTCAAACAATTGGAAATACGCCTAGCCCAATAGTAAGTTCCTCTAATGATGGAGGTGGTTCCTTCGGTGTAGGCTGGCTATGGTATCAAACAATCGACAGCACCTATTCGGGTAGTAATACTTTTTCAACGGGTGTTATGTCAAGTAACTATAGCCCAAGTTTAAATGGTGCAACAACAACGTATTTTTTTGTTATTGTTAATAACGGTGGTCCTGCTGGTTGTAATTCTGCTACAAGTAATATAAGTACCGCTATTAATGTATATTCATCACCTACATTTTCAACCCAGCCCTCGAGTCAAGATTATTGTGGATTAGCGTCTTTAAATAATATAACTTCTACTGCAAATGCAGTTAATTTAAATAATACCAATGGTTTAAATTATAGGTGGTATAAAAACCTTACCAACACCAATATAGGTGGAACGCAATTAAACAACCCTAATTCTAGTTTAACGTTGATTCCCAATAATAATATTTACGAAGGCATCGATAATTATTATTATGTAGTAGCATATCTCACAATACCAGGTTTAATTGGTTCTGGTTGTGATTCTGGACGGTCTGCGGTTGCTAATATAAGACCCTTTAGGCGCCCAGTTTTTGGAACCAATATAGATACAGCTACAATATGGGGACCAAATTCAAAAACAGTTACCTATTGCCAAAGTAGTATTCCAGATGAATTGGTTATTAATGCGAACAACGCTGGATATATAGGAACCGATGTTTTAAATCAAAACATTATCTATAATTGGTATGCCAATACCAATGGTACAAATATTAATACCTCCTTAGATTCTGCATTTACAGTTACCTCAAATCGATTAAGACCACTCTTAACCTCAATCGGAGATCGATATTATTATGTTATTGTTCAAAACGGGATAGCGGGCTGTGTAGGAACAAGTAGTATCAGTTCTAAAATCAATGTCATTGCTTCGCCAACTTTAAGCGCACCCAGTAATAGAGACACCAATTATTGTGCTCCAATACAAACCCCACAAGACTTAACCGTGATATATACAGGACCTGTAGTAAACAGCCCAGTAATTCGGTGGTTTGTTGACACAACAGTCAGCAATGCAAGCAATGGTGTTTATACAGGGGTTTTTAATACAGTAGCTAATAGTGGTCAATCGTTTTTGTTTACGCCGTTGCAAAACCAACGTAGAACAAGGTATTATCGTGCCATATTAGCAGTAAGTATTGCGGGTTGCGGTGATACGATTAGGTCGTTAAAATCAGGAGCCATTGCAATATATGAGAAACCGGTATTAACAAGTGTTCAAACTGCCGACCAAGCCTATTGTCAAAACACAACAGCCGATGTTTTACGCATAACGGCCACACCAAGTACAGGTACCGAAAACGCCTCGTTGTCGTATCGATGGTATAATATTAATGCCCCCAATGGTACATTAAGTACAGCGAATTCATTTAGCCCAGATCTAACTACAAGAGACGTCTATTCGTATAATGTTGTGGTTACAAATGGTAATTTTGGAAATGGGATCTGTTCAACAACTTTAAATAGTCCTATTGTTATTACCGTTGTACAACAACCCAACGTGGTGATCAATAATAATACTGCCATGAAATATTGTTTGAATAATACCAGCAACCCTGCCCGAATACTCTTTAGCCCCGACAATAACAATGTTATCAGCCCAGCAACTTTATTAAAAGTGTATTATTATACAAATTCCCTCCAATCGAGTACAGGGGGTACATTAATCGATTCTGTTATCAGTAGTTACGCTAACAACAAATACCCGTCCGTAACGTCTGTGGGCCGTCAATTTTATTATATAGTAGGAAAATATAGCCAAAAAGGATGTGATGCATTAAGCGGCGCCACCAGCCAAACAACCGGTGCTATCGAAGTGTATGCCGCGCCAACCATAAATGTAGATCCAAGTACAACGGATGTAAATTATTGCAGTGGAAGTTCGGGCTCAAGAGCCTTTACAGGCATACAAGTAGCCGCTACCAACGGTGGTTATGGCACATTAGCTTATAATTGGTATAGTAGCCCCGACAATTTTATAAACAATGGCAATGATATAAATTTGAATTTTAATAGTGCAACCTATAATCCGTTAATCGATGCAACAGGAGCACTTTATTATTATGCATCAACAAATAATGGAGGTCCAACAGCCTGTGCTTCAGATACAAGTGCTGTTAGTGGTAAAATTAGCGTTTATAGCCGCCCCGTAGCGTCAATTCAACCGCTTGCAGTAAAAGAATATTGTAACAATGTTGGTGCTGGTAGCATAAGTACATTAAGTTTTACCGCTACTGCCGCTTATTTACCAAGCGGTGGTTTAGTTTACAGTTGGTTTAAAAGGGGTAGTCCTAACGTTGTAGTAACAACGGGAAGCAGTACTTTAAATCCTATTTTTAGTGGTTTAGGAAATTTAGAAGCAGGTACAGAAAACAGATATTATGCGATAGCAAGTTTAAACTTAGGTTTAAGTTGCGATAGCCTCCAATCGAATGATGCTGTAATTAATATATATACCTTACCGCAATTTACTGGAGCAGGCTCAAATATTAATTATACTACTAATTTTATAGGCGATGGTTCGGTAGTAAATTATTGTGCAGGATCTCTTGTTGATAGTATTGGTATTTTGTTAAGTAGTCCCATTTTTAGTAATACAAAAAGAGATATACGCTTTAGCTGGGATTCTTTAGATTTGAATCAAATTTTTAGAGGCACCATTAGTGGTCAAACAGGTGCTACATACAAGCCACAAAACGTACGATTAGGTACTAATTATTATAGAATAAACGTTCAAAATGGACCAGATTCATTAAATTGTAAGCAACCATCTTCTAATAGTCGTCAATTTGATATTATCGCGGCACCTGTTATTACCAACAATCCAAGTGTATCAACGATTTCTTATTGCGATAATCAAACTATTACGCCACTTAGTGTTACTTATATTGGACCAGCAAGTGCTACATTAAGAGTAAAATGGTATCGTTCTTTTGCACCAAACACAACGGGCGTTGTTGTAGTAGCAGATAATTCCATTACCCCAAATGTGCCATCAAACTATACACCTGATAGAAATACGTATGGCGCTTATTATTATCGAGCTGTTGTTTATAATGTTTCGGCAAGTGGTTGTGCGGATAGTGTAGAAAGTAATTATAGTGGCGCTATCACCGTGTTCCAACGACCTACACTTCAAACAAGTGGCGGTGGCAATAATGTATCAAACCAAAGTTATTGTGTTGGCGCTGGGGTTAATGTTCTAAGGGTTAGTAGCAATGTATCGGCAGGAAGTGTGGTGTATACATGGTTAAATCTAAATACCCTGCAAACTACTAGTGCAAATACTTTGTCGCCAAGTGTTGCGGTGCCGGGCACAACAAGTTATAGGGTTTGGGTTTATAACGGATTAACAACTTGTGCAGATACGTTTGGATTAATAAGTCCTATCCAAATAACAGTGTATAGCCAACCAAAATTAATTTTAGGTGGCAGTGGAACCATGAGTGCTAACTATTGCCTTAATCAAAACTTGCCAAATGTTCAACAAATATCAATTAGTGATACCAGTAGTGCGCCATCGCCGATTTCAAATAATGGTGTTCAATGGTATCAAAGCACTTCAAGTTCTGGTTTTTCGGGGACAGCTTTTGGGGCATCCAGTAGTACCTATGTATCCATCACGCCTTCAAATAATCTAACAGGTATTAATTATTATTATGTTATAACAACTTATACACCAACTGGGTGTAATACTTTTGGCACCTCAAGTTATAGTGGCGCCATCCAAGTGTTTAGCCCACCATCTGTTACCACAGGAACTGGATTTGACAATGTGCAAAGATTTTGTTTAAACGCAAGTGCTGGAAGTCGAAGTACTTATAGTTTAAACAATACGGTAACCAACGCGTATGGAAATATTGCTTACACCTGGTATAAAGGTACTACAAATGCACTTGGAAGCGGCTTGGCTGTAATACCCAGCAATAACTTAAATTTTAATCCTTTTATAGATACCGCCAAAACAAATTATTATTACATGATAGCCATGAACAATGGACCCTCACAGTGTAATGCAGGAACAAGTAGTATAAGTGGTAAAATAGCAGTTTATAGCCCACCCATGGTAGGTACGCAACCTGTGGCAACAGCTAACTATTGTAGTACCGAACCTACTATTAATAATTTAAGCGCAACGGTAACCGTAGTTAATTCCGAGGATGCAACTTTGCAATATCAGTGGTATCGTCAATCTGGCTTAGCTCAAAACCTTAATACAGATACAAAAATAATGGATGCTACAAATAGTAATTTAACAAGAGCCCAAGCCAATTTGATTGACGGAACTGCCAACAGATATTATGTAGTGGCCAGTTTACGATTAGGAATAGGTAGTTGCGACAGTGTGGTTTCTAACACAGGAACAATAAATATTTATAGAAAACCAGAATTTTTGAACGCTCCGCTTAGTATAGATACAAGCGTGGGCTGGGGAAATCCTACAAGAACCATCGCCTATTGTCAAACGAGTATGATCGCAAATTTGGTATTAAATATTAGTAGATTAGGATACATTGGCAACGATGTGTTAAATAATGCCATTACGTATTCGTGGTATGCTAATACTAACGGTTCTTCGATTAATACAGCTACGGATTCGGTTATAATAAATACAAGTAATGTGTTGACTCCTGATACAAGAATCGGTGACAGATATTATTATGTGATTGTTCAAAATGGCGTGGCGGGTTGTATTGGAACAAGTAATATCAGTGCCAAGATAAGTATCATAGCTACACCAAGTGTAACTAACCCAAGCAATATAGACACCAATTATTGTTCTACGGAATCTTTAGCGCCAGTTCAAGTAGTTTATAATGGACCAACCAACTCAACCCCAGCACCGTATGTTAATTGGTACGTTGATAATACAAATAGCGCTGCGAATTTGGGGACACTTGTTGGTACAAGTTTAATTAATACATCTGGCCAAACCTTAAGTTTTTCACCGTCTGCAGCTATTAGAAGCCCCAGATGGTATAGAGCCGTATTAAGAGTATTTATAGCGGGTTGTTCCGATTCGTTTACCTCAAACAAAACCGGTTTTATTAATATTTATGAAAGCCCAACCATTATAACAAGTGGCGGGGTGCTTAATATAGCAAACCAGGCATATTGTCAAAATACAACAGTTGATGCATTAGCCATAAACACCAGTCCACGCACAGGAGTAAATAATGCTGTAATAAGCTATCGTTGGTATAATACGGCAAGCCCGGGTACAACCTTAGGAACGGATAGTTTTTATCGTCCAATCATTACTGCAAATGGCACATCGAACTATCGCGTTCAAGTAAGAAATTTTAAAGCGAATTGCGTTGCCGAATTAGGAAACGATATTGTTATTTCGGTTGTGAAACAACCACAAGTTTTTTTAGACAATAATGCGGCAGCCAAGTATTGTTTAAATAGCAACAACCCTACTGTGATATCATTTATAGCCCGTGATAATAATACGGCACCCAATTTGGCTACACCTATAAATTTTGCTTACTATAGCAACACAAATAGTAATAATTCAGGGGGTACTCAAATTATAAGTACGCCTGGTGGTTATTTTAATAGAGCCCCAAGTACAAGCGCCGTAGGACGGTTATTTTATTATGCTGTAGGTAGGTATCAAGAAAAGGGTTGTGATGCTACTTCGGGTGCTACAAGTTTAGCTACAGGTGCGATAGAGGTGTATGCCGAACCAACCTTAACCATTAGCAATTTTAACGCAGCTAATTATTGTGTGGGTAATAGTGGCTCTAGAATGTCCAGCGCTTTAACAATATTGGTAAATAATGGTGGTTATGGGAATTTAAGTTATACATGGTTTAGAAGTACCGATAATATAATAAACAATGGTAATGACGCAGCCGTAGCACCCGGCGACACAACAAGCTACCAGCCGTATATTGATGTTACGGGTAATTTTTACTATTATGCATCTATAAATAATGGCGGACCTTTGGTGTGCGGTGTAGATACCAGTACTACAACGAGCGGCAGAATTGGTATTTACCGACAGCCCACAATCACCACACAGCCCTATATAATACGCGAATATTGTAGTACCGTGCCACAAGGAACCATCAACAATAACCCAATAACAATTGTAGCCAATGCGGATAATCTTCCACCTGGTGGTTTAGTGTATCGTTGGTATAAAAACACAGGAGTTAATACGTTAGTAGCAGGTGCAACTACTACAAGCTTTACACCCACTTTCAGCGGTATCGGTAGTTTAGTTTTAGGTACGGATAATATTTATTTTGGTGTGGCTAGTTTAAACTTGGGCTTAACCTGCGATAGTATTAATTCAAATTCTGCAACCATTAGTATTTATCGCAAACCCGATTTAACACCCGGAACAGGAAACGTACCATATACTAATAATTATTCTGGGGTTGATTTAAGTTTCTGTTCTGGTGCTATTATTGATAGTATTGGTGTTATAATCAATGGTTCAATTTTAAATAACGACAGTAAAAAAGCCTTTAGATATTTTTGGGATTCCTTAGACCAAAATCAAGTACAACCGGGAAATTCACGAATTGTAGGTGAAAATCTTTTGTATTATCGTCCTCAAAATGCCCGGATTGGAAGTAATTATTATAAAATTTCGGTTCAAAATGGACCAGATTCCATAAATTGTATAACCCAAGGAGAAAATAGTAGAAGATATAATATTATTGCGACGCCGCGCATAATACAACAACCAAGTAACGCAGATATCAGCTATTGTCAAAATTCTACAATAACACCGTTAGAGATAATTTATGTAGGTCCTAACACCGCCACCGCACGGATTAAATGGTATCGTACCCTTGACCGAACCACAAACAATTCCGTACTTATATCAAGCGATGGTGCTATCTCACCTGGCGCAGCATCTTCTTACACCCCAAGTAATGGCTTAGTTGGTAGATATTATTATCGGGCTGTTATTTACAATATAGGGGCGAGTGGTTGTGTTGATTCTGTAGTTACAGATTTTAGCGGCGGTGTTACCGTTTATAGCAGCCCAATTATTACAGAATTAAATAACTTTAACTTGAATCGTAAATTCTGTGCAAGCCCTACAATCAATGCCAGAGCAAGTTATACGTTTACCACATCGGTAAGCAATGGATATGGTTCTTTAGTATATGGGTGGTATAAAAATACGACTCAAACAAATAGCAACGGTCTATTGATAGGGTCTAGTAATAGTAACACATTTGATCCTTTTATAGATACAGCCAATACAAGGTATTATTATATGGTAGTAAGTAATGGTGGACCTGCAGGTTGTAATGTTGCCACGTCTAGTACCAGTGGTTATGTAGCTGTTTATAGCGCACCTATCATAACAAACCAGCCCATTGTGAGTGTTGATTTTTGTAGCGATGCCGCCATTAATACGCTACCGCCTTTAAATACTTTAGCAACAGCTACGAATACAGATTTTGCTACGATTCAATACCAGTGGTATAAACAAACAGGTACAGTTAGAAATCGGTTAACAGATACCTTAGTAATAGGCGCCAACACAACCCAGTATCCTGTAGAACAAGTAATATATGGTGGTAATGCATATTCTGGTGTTGTCAATCGATATTATGCAGTAGCCAGTTTGAAAAATAATTTACCAGCCTGTGATAGCATTATATCAAATACGTCTGTCTTAAATATTTACAGTAAACCTATTGTTGGCGTTAATATTAGTTTGTCCAACACCTGGGGAAATACGTCCTCAACGCCTCAAATTTATTGTCAAGGTATTCCAGCGGATAGTCTTGCGATACTAACTTCATCTTTAGCCAACCAGCCTTTGAACTCAATTTCGTATCGCTGGTTTCAATTAGATGCGGCACAAGCCAACGATTCATCGTTAGCAAGTGTTCAAATAAATTTTTATCGTCCGCCCACAAATCGCGTAAGAGACAATTATTTTTATGCGTTTATTAAAAATGGTCCTTTGACTTTAAGTGGTTGTGAAACCAGATTGATTACTTCAAAGGAAATTCGGGTAATTGCAGCGCCGCTTATTACAGTACAACCGTATAATAATGATACAAGTTATTGTGATAATGCAACACCAAGGTCTTTAACGATTACGTATGTTGGTCCTGGAACACCTACTATTCGTTGGTATATTGACAATTCAAGTAATGCCAATAGCTATGGTAATTTTGTTTCAGGGTCGCAATCTAATATTAGCTCTGGTGTGGTTTCAAATGCATTCACCCCATCTACTTCGGAGTACAGAACTGTTTGGTATCGGGCTTTAGTAAGTGGTGTGGGCACTCAAGGATGTTCGGATTCGGTTTGGTCTAACAAAACTGGTCAGATTGTTGTTTATCAACGTCCCACTTTAATTGCTACTTATGCGACGGCTTTTAATTATTGTATAGCAGCCCCTAATCCAACCACTTTGATTGCTGGAAGCACCGTTTTAAATGGCTCTAATAATGCTAATATAACCTATCGTTGGCGAGATATCGACAATGGCACTTTATTTCCTGCTGGAAATCCAGATAATGCTTTTACACCAGTTATTAATAATGTAGGTACAAGACGTTATCGTGCTATTGTTCAAAATACTATTCCTACTTGCGTAGACTCGGCAGGAACATCGCGAGATGTAACCGTTACGGTAACACGGCAACCACTTTTAACGTTAACCGGTGCTGCGGCACTTGATTATTGCTTAGGTACTTCAACAATAACGCCTATTTCAATTACCGATGCGAATGTAGATAATTTACCAACCTTATCAAGCTTGTCATGGTATCGTGATTCAAATAATTTGGGCGTTAATGGTACCTTATTTGGTAGCCCGGTAACAAGTTATGGTGCAACTATCCCAGATGTTAGTGTGGCTGGAGAGAGTTATTATTATGCAATTGGAACTTATAGTCAAACAGGTTGTAATGGTACTAGTAACTATTCTGGCAGAATAGCAGTATTTAATAGCCCAAGCATTACTGCTGTAAATCCTGGAGCGTATCGTTATTGTGCTGTAGTAGGTGGTTTAGCAGATATTGCTTTATCAACAAGTATTGTCAATGCTTATGGTACGGTAATCTATACTTGGTTTAAAACCATAGACCCAGTAGCCACAGGAGGCACTATGCAGATAGGATCTCAAGCGACTTTTAAACCAGCTTTAGACTCGGCGGTATCTCGATATTTTTATGCCGTTGCAAACAATGGCGGTCCTGTAGGTTGCAATACATCAACAAGCGCCGTATTTGGACGAATTGATGTTTATAGTGCGCCAACTATAACGCTACAGCCGCGCGATACAAGTTATTGTAGTATCAATAACTTTAGAGATTTAACAACCAATGCAGCTGCGGTTAATATTACAGGAACAACTATCGGTTACCGTTGGTATCGTCAAAACATTAATTTAAACCAAAATGGAACTGTTATAACTGCAGGTGTTAATAATAATAGCTTACAATTTTTAAAAGACTTGAACTATACCGAGGGTGTCAATAATAACTATTATTATGTACGCGCGTATTTAACTGGAATTAATTTGCCTGCTTGCGACTCTGTATCATCAGGACCACTTCCAGCTAATATTAGAGTGTATGTTCAACCTACTATTGATAGTATGAGCAATTATCAAAATACGTCCTATTGTTTAAATTTCCCGTCTCGTTCATTTGTGGCAAATATCAAGCCATATACCAATAATTTATTAAACTATCAATGGTACAAGAGTTACAATTCAACCATTGGTTCAGATTCTCTTTTACCTAACACCAATAATGCAAATTTTGCACCATATACAGATAGTGCTAATGTGCGCTATTACTATGTAGTAATAACAAATAATCAAGTAGGTAATTTAAGTGGTTGTGTTACAACAAGTAATATTTCGGGTTCTATTACGGTGATTGAAGCGCCCATAGTAAGTAATTTACCAACCATGCCTGCCACGGGTGTCAATTATTGTTCTAATTCGTCTGGAATAACACCACTTACTGTTACTTACACAGGACCACTTGGAAGCACCCCAACGTATATTTGGGAATCGAGCACGAGAAGCGATTTTTCTCAAAATGTGGATACGGTACAAAATGTAACAACAGTTGTCAATCAAAATTCTTATACACCCCGAATTGTTCCTGCAAACACCTATTATTATCGCGTTCGGATTAATATTGCCGGGGTTATAAATACAGGGTGTCCATCATCAATTATTAGTAATGTTTCTTATCCAATTAATAATTATACATTACCCAATTTAGTGCCAATGCCATTAATGGCAAACACTTACTGTATTAATACCAGCGTCGATTTAGTGAACACGTTACGGGTGAATGAAACTGCTGTAGGACCAGCACCAGGAACTAATAAAAGCAATCTAACGTATCAATGGTATCGAAGTTCTGATAATGTCTATGCAAACGGCGTTGCCGTAGTTGCCGCTAATGCCACGTCATTTAAACCTACGGTTGCTGAAGTGGATACATCGTTTTACTATATTGTAGCAACCAACGGCTTTGTGGGTTGTAGGGCTACAAGTGATATAAATCTTGCCAGAATTGCCGTTTTTGACACCCCAACCATTACAGCCGTGTTAAATGGTGGCAGATATTGTATAAATAATACCACACCTACTTGGACAATAAATGTTACACCTCTCCGTCCCGATATGTTTATCTGGTATCGCGACGATAATAATACGGGTAGAACAGGCACGCAAATTGCAACAGGCGACAATTACCAACCACGTTATACGGTTGCTGGTAGAAGTTATTATTATTTTACAATTTTATATAATGATGCTATTGGTTGTAATAGAACGAGCGGTTATAGTGGCGCTGTTGATATTTATGCCAAACCAAGCGTTAATGTTGTTGGAGATTTTACAACTCTTAAAAAATATTGTGCCCAAGTTGGATCTCGTGGTGATAATTTGATTGTTTCAACAAATAATAATGGCTTAGGCACTTTAAATTATACTTGGTACAAAAGCTATGACAATGTGTATGGCAACGATGATGCCGTTTCTGTGCCACCAACTTCAACGAATCAGTATGGACCGCCAACCGACAGCTCTGTATCAAGATACTATTATGTAATAGTAAATAATGGAAGTGGTTTAAGTGGTTTAGGAGGATGTGATACGGCGATGAGTTTAATTTCGGGACGCATAAACGTGTATTCGGCGCCAACAATTTCCTTGGTTACCCCGAATAATCTTACCTATTGTTCTAGCGAAACTATCGCTGCCCTTACGGTATCTGCGGCGGCTGTAAACACAACCGATGTGCCCGCAGGATTGCAATACCAATGGTTTAAAAACACAACCGCTAGTACTTCCTTAGGAACTATAATTAATAATGTGGCAATAGGTAGCAATGCGTCTAATTTAACACCTCAAATTGATAATGTGGTTATTAACAATGCTGCAACTAATTATTTTTATGCAGTGGCTTATTTAGGAAATGGTTTAGTTTGCGATAGCGTACGCTCTAGTTTAATAACCTTGAACGTGTATGTTACCCCCACAGTTACCAATCCAACTACGGCCAGTATTACGTATTGTCAAAATGCAAATCCTGCAGCGATTCAGGCATTAAGAGTAATCGCTTCATTAACCCCAAGTGGAGGTAATGCCGATTTAAAATATACCTGGTATCGAAATACGCGCAATGATCCAAATCAAAACACGCCTTTACTCGAAACAACCGATTCGTTAAGACCGAATACCAATAGACCTTTAAATGATACCTCTACGTATTACGTTATCGTATATAACAAAATACCACGTTGTGCCGATACAAGCAATAATAGCGGAAATGTTATTATTAAAACCTTACCTGCTGTTAGTAGTATCGACGGAACATCATACCAATATTGTGTAAATGAAATTCCCGCCAATGTTACAACCATTGCGGCACCAAATTTTGGCGGGGCTACTTTAACCTATGACTGGTATGATAGCAATGCATTAACGCAAGTTTCAACCCGTTTAACTGTTAGTGGGGACTTATCACCACCTACCAATGTGGTTGGCGCACGATATTATAGAGTTGTGGCAAATGTTACGGGATTAGTGGGCTGTCCTACCAATTCCATTTCAAGCAACCTCTCGGGAAGAATTACTATTTATGGTAAACCAAGAATAGTGGGTACAAGCGGCTTTGGCGCCGTGTCGTATTGTCAAACCTTTGAACCGGGTAGAATACTCGTTACTAGTTTCGATATAGGTGTTATTGGTGATACAATCTGGACTTGGTATAGGGCTCCAAATTCTAACTCACCTCAAGGTGCAACCGATGCCTTAGCTATTCAAAATGCTTTAAAAATAACCAACGAAAATCGTGGAGAGACTTCTAATAGTTTATTACCCAGAACCAGCAATATTGATACGGTACGTTATTTTGTAATATTGTCTAACGGTGCAACAGCGACTAATTTAAGGTCTTGTTCTGCCGACACTAGCGACCTCACTGGCAATATCATTGTGAACCCAATACCCCTTATTACCCGCTCACTTAGAACCCGTGATACTTTTGTGTGCATCAGTGAGGCTATTAAATTAAGCCTCCGGGCTACTGCTAACGGGCCTTTAGCTTATAAGTGGTATCGCATTAGAACACAACCTAATGGCATGAAAGACACCCTTACAACCTTAACCGAGCCAACGGATTCATTTACACAACTTGCCAACTCGGCTGGTGTTAACGTGGGGGATACAATACGTTATTATGTAGTGGTAACCTTAGCTGGTCAGTGCTTTACCGTCAGCGAAGTTTCGGGCAGAATCATAATTACGGGTAATCCATCGCCGGGTATTGTTAATTCGTTCAATGCCAGATATTGCCAAGGTAATCAAGGAAGCTTTATAAAATCAACAGGTCAGCAACTTGGACAAGGAGGCGGTAGCTTTGAATACCTCTGGCAAATTAGCTTTGACTATAACCCCAACACGAGTATGGGTAATTTTACTACGTTATTAGGAGAGTCGTCTGATTCTTTAAAACCAAATACCAATAATGTAGGTGATCAATATTATAGAGTAATTTATACCCAAGCTAATGGTGGTTGTAAAACAACTTCTGCGGTAAGTGCCCCGATTGTAGTTAATTTAACACCACAACCATTATCTATTACTAAGGGTAATAAAGCGCAATGCCAAAGTAATACCTTACTTTCTACCGATACTTTCTATGCTACATTTAGTAAAGGCAGAATTAATAACTATAACTATCAATGGTATTATTTTGAAACCCAAAGTGGTGAAGAAGCCTATAAAAGGGTAATAACCGGACAAAATTATACAGTAAGTGCTTCACAAGATACCAGCATTTTCTTTGTTCCCAGCCGATTTGTATTTGATACAATATATTTTAGGGTGATAGTAATAGATGGTAATACTTGTACAAGTACCAGCCAAATATCTGGACAATATATAGTGTTGCGCAATCCAACCATTGAAAGTTTTACACGATCGGGCGATACGGCGTATTGTGTGAATCAGCCATCTAATATTGGTTCACATAGGGTAACAGCCTCGGGTGCAGGTACTTTAACTTATAATTGGTATAAAGCACCCAATATTATAGATACAGGTATTGATATTACTACGCCCGCCAACCGAAATGGCGACGGTGTAAATAATCTTGCCTCTACCTCGTCTATTTTGGTCAGTGCATCTGATAGTAGTTATTATTATGCCAAGGTTACGCAGCAAGTAGGTAATTGTAGCTTTAACACGCTTCGAAGTAGTTTGGTATTAGTATATGGGCAGCCAGCTGTATCAATTGACCAATCTGCCAACCAACTCTTCTGTCAATATCAAACCTCCACGCCATTAACAACCACACTTAATTTAACCAATGGACGGGTAGGTAGAATAACGTATCAATGGTACAATAATGGTAGCAATTCTGTGCTTTCGTCTGGCGCTCCAAGTGTGGTGGGTGCTATAACGAGTAGTTATGCCCCTCCTACCAATGCTGTTGGGTCGTTTTATTATTATGTAATCATCAATAACGGTGGACCTATGGGTTGTAATATGGCAACAAGTTTAATTAGTCCAAACGTTTTGGTTTTGGCCAAACCAACCATTGATGCAATGGGTCAGCCCAATGTAACTACGCAAACCTTATGTCAAAGAACCAATACTTTTGTGTTGTCGGTGAATGGTAGTTCTAATAATGGCAATAATTTAACGTACCGCTGGTTTAGTACTAAAAACGACCAAAGAAGTGGCTTTACAGAAATTTTAGTGGGTGGCGATGCCGCTACTTTAGTTGTGCCTACTAATTTAATTGACACCAACCAATATTTTGTAATTATTAATA
This sequence comes from Alphaproteobacteria bacterium, assembly GCA_030053915.1. Taxonomy (GTDB): domain Bacteria; phylum Bacteroidota; class Bacteroidia; order Chitinophagales; family Chitinophagaceae; genus JASGCT01. The sequence goes on along the minus strand of JASGCT010000001.1, from coordinate 114,020 downwards.
ACGGTGCCGATCCACGTTGCGCTAATGACACCAGTAATTTAAGTGGTAAAATATTTATTCGTTCTTCGCCACTCATTTCAGCGTCTAATCAAGACAGAATATATTGTAAAAATGATGCAGCAACAACCTTAAATATTACAGCTACTCCTGGCGCAGTATCTTTAAATGTTGTAGCAAATATTCAACAATATCAGTGGTTTAGAAATACCAATAATTTACGATCGCCCATGGCAACAAGGGTATTCAACAATGCGTCCACAACAGCTACCACGAGTTCTTATACACCAGTAACAAACGTGGCTGATACGTTTTGGTATTATGTAGTTGCAACGAATACCAATAATTGCACAGATACAAGTGTGTCTTTTGCTCGTTTACAAATTAATACCAAACCATTTAGTGTGCGTCCACAAAGTGCAGTTTATAAATATTGTCAAGCCGATGGTCCTACGAACTCAATGATTGTTTATGATACTATTTCTGTACGTGCAAATGTGAACGAGGAGGTGCCAAGTAATCAACTCACGTATGCATGGTATAAATCAAAAACACCCACCTTTAATGTGGCAACGCCTATTGAGTCGGCAGTGGTTGACAACAATCCAACCATAACCAAATATTTTAGTCGCCAGTTTGATATAAACGTTCCAGATAGTTTTTATTATTATGTTATTAGTACGAATGCTTGGGGTTGTAGTGATACTACAATGTTAAGTACTTATTTTGAAGTTGCTTCACAACCAATTATTGCTGTTACACCGCCTTCTGTTAATAGAAGATATTGTTATGTGGCAGGCAATGCCTCTGATGGGCTATCATTTACACGAATAGCGGGTACGGTGCCCAATAATTATACCTGGTATCGCGATACAAATACTATTATTGTCAACTCCTATAATGGTGTTCCTGTGGTTCAAAATGTGTTTAGTTATAATCCTCCATTACAAAATCCGCCCATTAACAAAGGTATTTATGGCTATTATATTAAATATTTATATGGCACGGCAAATTGTTACGACTCAACCGCCTATATAGCGTTTGATACGGTATTTAATTCGCCTAGTTTCACAATGCACCCCAATCCAACACCGGTTTCTTATTGTTTAAATGCTAATCAAAATGCTTTATCAATTGCGGTAAACGCCAATGGTGGTTATTCGCAAGCGTTAACGTATCAATGGTTTGTAAGGGATTTAATTGCTTCAACGAATACAATGATACCTGGTCAAACGTCACTTAGCTATACACCACCTAATAATGATCCAATTGGGGTTAAACAATATTATGTAATTGCTTATAATGGAAGTGGTTTAAGTGCTTGTAACAATACAACGTCTAATTTAAGCGGATTTGATACCGTTTATACCACACCAGTCTTAACACTTACACCAATATCAAGAAGTTTATGCGTTTCGGACAATGTGGTAAATTTATTAGCGGTAGCAGCCACTGCCAACAAACCGGGTAACCCCTTGTTCTATCAATGGTATTTTACCTATAATAGCACCGACAATCAAAATGGTACTCCATTATCAGGCGCCACAACAACTACTTATACACCATCCACCCTCGATACTTCAAAACGCTATTATTATGTTGTAGTAACCAATGGTGGGCTCAATGCTTCTTGTAATACAGTAAGGTCGGCAGCGGGAACCAATGTAACAGTAAATCCTAAACCGCAAATAACACCTGAAACTGGTTTTTCGGTAAACAGAAATTATTGTCAAAACCTAACTTCAGAAGTAATTCCTTTGAAGATTAGTGTGAAAGCAGGCCCTAAAGTAGCAGACAACCCATTACCAACGGTTGTGCGTTACGAATGGTATAATGCCTCACGGGTTCTTCAAAACCAAGTTACACCAGTTGGGATGTCTAATACTGGCATGGATAGTTTATTCCCAAATATCAGTACAGTGGGTGCAAATACGTATTATGTTGTGGTATATAATGAAAATTGTCGCGATTCATCAACTAATAGTGGTATTATTACAGTAAATTCACGCCCCAGTGTTATGGATACAGCTAATTTTAGAAACACGCGCTTGTATTGTATTAATACGCCCATGGCGGGGGTTTCACCTCTAATTTTAACTCAAGTAGCTGGACTAACCTATAGGTGGTATGTTAAATCTATTAACGATCGTTTAGCCAGTGGCGGCACCCCTACCAATTTTGTTAGTTCCACATTATACCCTCCAACTAATGTACGTGGCACTTATTTTTATTATTTAGAAGTAGCAAATGGTAGTTGTATTAATTATACACCTCTTAGTGATAGTATTATCATTAGTGCGCCTAATATAACAACCCAGCCTGATGCGAATAGAGTGGTAATTACTTTGGGGCAACCGTTGGTACCCTTATCGGTACAAGTTGTTGAAACGCGTGTTAAATATCAATGGAATGTAGCTCCAGATAGTTCTTATTTAAGTGCCTCTAGGATGTCAATACAAGGTGCTACTTTAAGTAGTTATCTACCGTCAAATACTTTAGATGGCACTAGTTATTATTGGGTAAATGTAACAGACACAACAACGTCTTGCGTAAATTCAAGTAATATTAGTGGTGCAAGAATTGTTCAAGCTCCGCCTGTAATAACCATGCAACCAGGTGTTCCTGGTTTTACCAATGCTACTTATTGTAAAAACGATGTCATTAACTTTACGGTAGTTGCTAACTTAAATGGTGCTACAGGTACAAGTTTAGAATATCGCTGGTATCGTTGTACGGGTTCCCAGCCAACTTATACAGATACTGTTTATGTAGGTAGTAACGCTACGTATAATGTACCAAGTAGCACGCCTGGCTTGTATTATTATTTTGTAAAAGTACTTAATAGAAATTCAAGACTTGAAGTGAATAGTATATTTGACACCGTAAGAATTTATTCAGCGCCAATTATTACCACAAATTCATATTCGTCAAACTTTAACAATCCTACAAATTACTGTTTAAATAATTCCCCGGCTGGCATATTAAATTTAAGAATAACAAATACTATTGAAAACAACTTTGGTGTTATAAAAAATCACTGGTACAAAACTAAAATGAATAGTTATAGCGGATACGAATTAAGCACAACAACACGCCCCAGTTTATTTAACGATGCTCGAGACACCATAATTACACCGGCTGTAGATACCACGGGCGCCTATTATTATTATGCCGTATATGAAATTGCCGCAGCACCAATAGCCTGCCGTTATACAACAAGTAATTTAAGTGGTGTGATTCGGGTGTATAATAAACCACGTATTAATGCTCAAATTTCAAATGCCGCAGTTCAATATTGTATCAATGTTACTTCTACACCATTGACCATTACAGCATCCTTAGATAGTAATGTGGGCACTTTAACCTATAGGTGGTTTAAAATATCAAATATAACCAATTATAAAAACACGACTACTGGTGAGATAATGAACGAAATTTTCAACTCAATAGCACCTATAACTTCAAGTACCGATAGTTCGTTCTATTACACCGTATTAAGTAATAGTAGCGGTTTAGCCGCGTGTGATACAAGTGTTAGTATTTTGGGTGGCAATATCAAAGTGTATAACAATCCTGTTATAATAACCGACATCAACAATGCCGATATCAATTATTGTACCCAAGCTTTGGGAGGCATACCTACCAATTTAATTGTAACATCTAATACAGCGGGTGGTATTGGTAATTTATCTTATCAATGGTTTAAAACAACAGTTGACCAAAATAGCGGTGGCTCGGTATATGGTAATGCGCAAAGAATGCAAGCCCCCGATGTATCGTCTCCTCAAACCAGTTATTATTATTTAGTAATAGACAATAATACCATTGCAGGCGCCTCTTGTAGATATACAACCTCCCGTGTGAGTGGTAAAATTGCGGTATATACCAGTCCTGTAATAACAAATGACTTAAATTATCGTCGCTATCCTCAAAGTTTAACGTTCTGTCAAGGCGAACGCCCAGATACTATTTCGGTTGTTGGAAATACCGGTGGTACTGGTACATTAAAATATGTGTGGTATCGTAATAGTAGCCAAAATAATTCAACAGGAAATAGATACGATTCCAACACAACAGGTATTTACTATCCAAGTAGTAATTTTGATACTGCATTATATTATTACGCAGTACTTAATAATGGTGGTCCTGCCAATTGTAGTATGACACCAACGAGGGTGAGTGGTTTATTTACCGTAAATACTGGCGCTACTATAACTTTAGGACCTACTTATACAACCCCACGAAATTACTGTGAAAACCAAATGAACGTACCTGATTTCGATATCAGTGTAACCACTAAACCGGGTTCAACTATTTCGTATTCTTGGTATTATACTAATACAGCGGTAACAACGGGCGGTACAAAAATCAGCGGTCCTAATTCAAGTGTTGGTTATGCGCCGCCTGTAGATTCCGTAAACTTAGGAAGTAGATATTATTATATGGTTGCTACTGTAACCTTTAGTGGCACCGTTTGCGAATCACCAACTCCTAACCCAACGGGTCAAGTAAGTGTTTTTGCCTTGCCAAGAATTACCGCACAACCAAATGCATCTGATATTTCGTATTGTATAAATAATTTTGGCTACACGCCACTTGCTATAACAGCCTCTATTCCAATTAATTCCGCTGGCGTTGTAAATCATCAATGGTATGTAAATAGTATAAAAGATACTGCCAATGCCAGTATTATCTCTGGGGCAACAAGTACTACGAGAACCCCATCAAATGTTACGGCAGGTAATTTTTGGTATTTTGATATTATCAGAAATTCGGCTAATGGCGCTTGTCAAACTACCTCGAGTTTAAGCGGTAGAATAAGCGTTTATGCTAGTCCAATAATTTCACCTGAAATTGTAAATAGTACAAATTATGATTATTGTATTAATACGCCACCAGATCAAATATTGCCAATTAGTATTGGGGCACAATTAGTTAATAATATAGGTACTTTAAGTTATAAATGGTACAAAAAAACGAATACGTCCCCCAATGCATTTAATGGTTGGCAAGTACTAAGTGATGCTGATGGGACTATTTCTAACGAAACTACAATATATCCTAATGTTGATACTAATGCAATTAGGCGTTATTATGTGGTAGTAGATAATGGTTATAACGGGGCACAAACAGGTTGTAGATACACCACTAGTAACATTACAGGAAGGGTTAGTACGTATGCCATACCAACAATACAAGCTACTAATTTTAATAGTAGCCAAGATACTTTTTACATTGTGAATGACGTAGCAAGACCTTTAACAATTACAGGTTCTTTAAATGGGGGGCCTGGTACTGTAAATTATACGTGGTTTAGAAATAGTTTACAAAGCACCTCAGGGGCAACCCAATTAAATTCTGGATCCAACTTATCATCATTTTCGCCACCCACCAATGTGTCTGATAGCAGTTATTATTACGTAGTCATCGATAATCAATTCCCGGCAACAGGTATTGGTTCAAATTGTAGAGTTGCCAATCCGTATTTTAGTGGTAAAGTGATTGTTTATAACAGAATTACAATTACGCCAGTAAATTTAGCGGGGACTAGTTATTGTAGAACAAGTTCGGCACCCGATAATAGCACGCCTTTAAGTATTACCGCAAATGCGAATGGATTAGGAACTTTAACGTATCAATGGTATCGAAATACTACCAATAGCAATACAGGTGGTGTAGCAGTTCCTGGTGCCACAAGCAATACATATACACCGGATCAATCTATTGTGAGAACATTATATTATTATGTGGTAGTAACCAATGTTAATATTCCGGCAATCAATCAAGCGCGTTGGCAAACTTCAAGTGTAAGTGGTGCTATTAATGTTTATTCAAATCCAACAATTACTAAACAAGTTAGTGATACCAATCGCACATACTGTCAATTTGACCCGAATGTGATATCATTAAATGTTGTAGCTAATAATAGTGGGTTGGGATCTATCAATTATAGTTGGTATTCAAATACAATTATTAATCAATTTGTTGGTAGTATATTAGTTGTTCCAGCGTCAGAATCCGCCACAACATATCAACCGGATAATTCTGTTACAGGAACAAAATATTATTACGTAATCGTTACAAATCCAGGAGCGCCAGAGGCTTGTAAATACACAACTTCTAATTTTAGCGGTTTTTATTTAATCAATCCTGGAGCAACCATATCAAATCCTGTTAATTTTTCTTCGCCATTTAATTATTGTAAAAACCAATCCAGTGGCGTTAATACATTAAGTGTAACAGCACAAGGTACAAATTTAGAATATCAATGGTTTGCTAATTCACAAGAGCGCAATACTGACGGCTGGGCTATAAGTAATTTAAAAAACATAGGAGCCAATTCTAATGCAATTACGCCTGATGTAGATAGTGTTTTAGTGCGTTATTATTATATAGTGGTAACCGACAGAAATGGTGCTGCTTGTTCTACAACTTCTGCTGTGAGTAGGGCGGTCAATGTGTTTGGTGTTCCTGCTATTAATAGTTCGTCTTTAGTAGCTCGGGATTACTGTGTAAATGCTTTCAGCACGTTCCCTTTAAATATAAGTGCTTCACTTGAAGCGGCACCCTCAACAACGGTAGCCATAAACTATCAGTGGTATAGCGACACTGTGTTTAGACAAACAAGCGCCAATGCTATTAGTACAGGCGTGGGCTTAAATACTATAAATCCCAATGTTTCTGTGGCAAGCAAACGATATTATTATGCTATTTTAAGAAATAATAGTAATCAAAATTGCGTTACTACATCTGCTTTAAGTGGATTAATTCAAGTATTTGCTTCGCCGGTAGTTACCGTAGCACCGGAATTTTTACAAAATAAGCAAGTATGCGTAAACCAAGATTTTAATTTAACAGCGAATGCAAGTTTAGTAAATAATGTAGGCACTTTAGGTTATACTTGGTATTATTGTGATGATGCCAGCTTTACAAACTCGGTAGCTGTTCAAAATTCTAATAATAGCTCTATTACTACGCGTTATTTAACGGCATCGTCAAAATATTATTATATTACAGTTACTAACGGCGGTCCAGCCGCGGCTTGTAATATTTCAACAAGTAGTTTATCGGGTCGTTTTGATGTTTATGCAACTCCAACAGTTACAGCACCTACAGGCGCCGTTACCATTTGTCAATACGCTCCAATTAATCAACTACCAATTACGTCTGTGCAAGCTACAACTGGCGGCACAGGTGTTATTAGGTATCAATGGTATCAAACAGAGGTTCAGGGCGATCCAGGCGTGGGTGGGTTTTTAATACCTAATCAAACAGCCACATTCTATCAGCCAGATGCAGATACTGTGGGCTCTTTCTACTATTATGTGGTTATAGCTAATGGTGGACCAGCCACTTGTAATATTAAAACCTCAGCTACCAGTGGTTTATATAAAATTAATAGTGCCGCCAGAATAGTGCAACAACCTTCAAGTAATCCGGGTATAGTAGAATATTGTCAAAACCCAAATAATGCTGTAGCTGGCGTAACACCACTTACTATTTCAGCAACCACTGCCAGTGGTAATGTGCCTACCTATAATTGGTTTAAAACCGAACAAAGAAATACAAACAGTGGTTATAGTGTGGCAAATGGGTTGAATAATAATTACACACCTCAAATTGATTCAGCTATTGATATTTATTATTATGTGGTAGTTAATAATACCGAGGGTGGTGTAACTTGTGGCACAACCTCTAATTTAAGTAGTCAATTTAAGATATATGCCCAGCCTTCTGTAACCAGTGGCGCTAATTTTAGTTCGAATGTATATTGTTTAAACGACAATACCGACAATACACGCGTAGGTGTTAATGTTTCGTTTACAAAAACCAAAGCTGGTGCAACCCAATCTATAAACTATCAATGGTATTTGTCGAGTGTATATGCTGATACCACTACTGGTAATGCCATTATTGACGGTTCTGGTTCGCAGGCAACTTATGGACCATCTACAACTACGGCGGGCAGACGCTACTATTATGTTGTGGCTTCAAACGCTTTAAGAGGTACTTGTAATGCCAAATCGTTTACAACCTTATTTAAAGATGTGTTTGAGCGCCCAATAATAGATTCTTTAGACAATCGTTTTTTAACAGCTAGAAGTTATTGTAGGTCGGACTTGGATGCCGATTCATTAAAAGTTTATGCAAGTTTCCCAGGTCAAATGAGTTTAGGTGGTAACCTAAGTTATCAATGGTTGCGTGGCACAGTAAATGATATTAGCAGTTTATCATCTATATCTGGTGGTGTTGGTTATGGTATCAGACCTTATACAACATCTTTAGCGGCGAGCAGTTATTATTTAGCAGTAATTATAAGTAATCCACTAACGGCACCCTTAGCATGTAGAACCAATACCTCGTTGGTGAGTGGTAAAATTGACGTGTATGTACCACCCACAACAAACCCAGCGGGTCAAAATTATAGTTCAAACTGGAATACAGCTTTAACAACATGTAACCCCCAACAGCTTCAAAATTTTACAGGTCCTAATCCAACTTTACAAGGATTTTCTAATTTGCCGTTACGTTACCAATGGTATCGTAATTCGCGTCGGGATACGATTGGTGGCATCACCATAGACATGTTGGGTGCTAATAATGCGGTGGGAACAATTCAACCTGGAACAAGTACGCCAGCAATTTTTTATCGTCCAGTTCAGCTTGGTACATGGTTTTATTATTATATTATTACAAACGATGCAGCTCCAGAAGGATGTAAAACAGCTATAAGTTTAAATGTTAGCCAATCTGTTACAGCGGGCATTACCATTAATCAAGCGCCTGTCATTACTTATCCATCCGACTTTTCACAACCACAAACAGTGTGTCAAACAACATCTGGATCGTCTGCAAGGTCGTTTAGTATTACAGTTGATCCTACAAGTTATACAGGCAATATTAGTTATACGTGGTATAAAAACAATACCTCAACCTTTGCCACAGCCCAACAAAATCAAACGAATGCTAATGACGGTTCTGGTAGAACTACAGCCAGTTTCACGCCGTCAACTACAATAGCCACTACCGTTACTTCGTTTAATAGATACTTTTTTGTTGTGGTAAGTGCTAGTAATTGTGCTACAACAAGTAATGCCACGGGTTTATATACGGTTGATGCCACGCCTGCTATTATTGCTCAAAATAATGTTTTAAATGGCAATGTGTATTGTAACACCGAAACGGCCAATACCTTAAAAGTAGGTAACAATTTTTCAGGGAGTGCTTTTAATTATCAATGGTTTAGTTCGTTTGATAGTACGAATGCTTATACCACGAGTGTGGCTGAAACTTTCCAAGCCAACGACTCATTTTTTGTACCACAAATAACAACCGCCAGCCGCAAATATTATTATATAACTATTGCCAATGCCAATAACACGTCTTGTAGGGTAACCAGCGGGGTAAGCGGGGCTATTATTTCGTATGCCGAACCCGTAATTTTTAATCAACCGTCGGCTGCCGAAAAGAAATATTGTTTTGGAGCAAGTTTAACAGATACAGATTCGTTAAAGATCCAAGCCACGAATGGTGGTTATGGTACTATTAGTTATAAATGGGTTCGATATACGTCTCCATTAGTACAAACGGATGTTCCTAATAGTAATTCAAGTGGATTTTTACCAAGAACCGATGCGGTTGGTGAGGCAAGTTATTATGCGGTGGTAAGTAATGGTAGTCCTAAACCAGCTTGTGCAACTCGAATTAGTAGTAATTCGGGATTGATAAAAGTGTATCGAGCACCTGTTATTACAACAAATGTTTCGCCGAATCCTCAATCTAATTTATGTCAGTACAGTACCCCTGTTTCGTTATTTATATCTGATAATAATGGTGGTTACGGTACGAATACTTATCAGTGGTTTTCGTCGGCTTCAGCAACAAATGTAGGAGGTGTGTCGTTAGATGGTCAAACAAGAAGTTCTTATACACCATCTACATTAGTAAGTAATACGAGACTTTATTATTATGTGGTAGTAAATAACGGTGGTCCTGCAAACTGCGGTGTTACGGCATCGAGTGTTAGTGGCGAGGTATTTGTAAGCCCTTCACCAGTAATAACGACGCAACCTAATAATATCGACCAAGGATTTTGTCAGGGCGGTACGGCAGAACCTTTCAATATTGTTGTTAATCAAAATAATGGTGGTGTAACGACTGCGCAATGGTTTGGCAATTCAAATCGTTCTTTTGTGGGGTCTTTCCCTGTTAATGGAGCAACATCTATATCGTTTAGTCCACCCACCTTAACTAGTGGTCAAAATTTTTACTATGCAATTGTTACAAATACGTCTAATTGTAGTGATACAAGTGATTTTTCGGGAATTGTGTCGGTTAGTGCTCAACCAAGCATTGAATCGGGGAACCAGCCTTTGAGTTTCCAAGCGGCGTGTCAGAATATAAGCTCAGGGGTACAAATATTAAGTGCTTTCCCAAGAGATGGTGTGGGTACGCCAACTTATCAATGGTATTATAACAACACCAATAGCGTTGATATTGCCACGGCTACCCGAATTGACGGGGCTAATTTTGCCTCTTATAATCCAAGTGTAGCCACAACAGGAACGCGTTATTATTTTGTTAATATAACGTATCCAACCGCAAGTTGTAATCCAGTAAAATCTAATACAGCTACTGTAGTTGTCAACGCCTTCCCGTCTATTACAAATAATGTGTCATCGGCAAGTGCTAATTATTGTGTTAATGATTTAAGTGTAACCAATTTAAGTGTAACTGCACAAGTTACAGGTGGTGGTACTTTAAATTTCCAATGGTACGAAAACAATGTTTCTAATACGTCAAATGCTCAAGCAATTGCAGGTGTAAATGCACGAGGCACTAATTATACACCTTTAGTAAATACGGCATCACAAAAATATTATTTTGTAGTGGTTTCTAATTCTATAGGGGCGTTTAGTTGTGCCGCAACGTCAAATGTATCAGGTTTAGTTTCGGTGTTTAATTTACCAACGATAGATCCTAGTGGTCAGCCAAGTGGTATTGATCAAAATTATGTTCAAAACCAAGATCCTACGCCTTTAACGGTTACTGTGAATCCTGGGTCTGGTACTTTTGTGGGCTATCAATGGTATAAAGCCTCACAGGCCGATTATAATTCAGGAGAAGCAGTACAAACCCTAGATGCCACATCGGCTCAATTTAAACCTATTACAACAACAATTTCAGACAATTATTATTTTGTTGTAGCTAATAATGAAAACAATTTAAAAGCCTGTTATGTAACTTCTAACTTTAGCGGTTTAATTCGGGTAATTAATAGCACTTCTATTTTTATTCCAGATTCAATAACGGCGTATAATTATTGTCAATTTACAGTACCAGCGGCAGTAGTAACATATAGTTTTGCATTAAGCTCTGGTTCGGCAACAAGAATTCAATGGTTTCAAAATACTTCTAAAACTTATTTAGGGGCTACCAGATTACCCAACGATACCTTGTTAAGTTTTAATCCAATTACAACAAGCATCGGAACTTATTATTATTTTGTAGTGGTTACAACAAGTAATGGAAGCGTGTCCACCAGTAATTTTACTGGAGCGGTGTCCATTATTTCATCGCCAACCTTTAATTTAACACCACCTTCCGAAGTGAAGTATTGTGTAAATGGGGTTGCGCAGCCTTTAGTATATACTACAACGGGGTCTAGTCAGCCAGTGTTTACATGGTTTATCAATAGCCAAAATGCGAATGTGGGTGGTACGCCAATACCAGGTGAAACAGATGGTAGTTATACGCCCACTGTAAATTTAACCGGGGTTCGTTACTATTATGTTACAGCTGTATTTAATGGTGGTGGTGGAAGTTGTAACTCGATTATAGGACCTGTAGTTGCGGTACAAGTTTATCAACAACCAACTATTAGTTCTAATCCGGTTACTACAGCTACTTATTGTCAGGGCAATAACGGACAACCCGCAGCAGCCATTACATTTACAGCCAGTAACGGAGGATATGGCAATAATACTATAAGGTGGTATAAACGTACGAATAGTCAATCGGCGCAATTAATACCAAATGAAACCCTAACCACCTATATACCATCTACTGCGGCTATCGACACGTCGTATTATTTTGCGACTTTAGAAAATGGTGGTCAGCAAGGTTGTAATACAGTTCAAACCACCGAGTCGAGGGTTATTATAAGCGGTTCGCCTGTAATTACCAGACAACCCGATTCGGCTCAGTATGATTTAAGTGCGAATACAGTTAAGGCATTAAGTGTTGATGCAACCACAGGAGGAGGCATTTTAACCTATCGTTGGTTTAGCTCGCCTGTAAGAGCTACCGTGAATGGAGCATTTACCGATTCAACGCGATCAAGTTTTGTGCCTAAGGTAAATAGTTTAGGAATCACGTATTACTATGTGGTGTTAGACAATGGCACCAGTGCTGCTTGTAGAACTGTAACTAGTATTGCGGTGCCAGTTAAAGTGTTTGCACAACCTCAAATTGTTGTTCAACCTAAGGATTCTTCATATTGTAATCAAGGTATAACAGTGCCATTATTGGTTCGTATTGCCCCTGTTACAGGTATAAGGGTTTATTATCAATGGTATTCAAATAGTTTAAATAATACTAATTCTGGTATTGCTATTAATGGTGCTACGGATAGTTTTTATACGCCTACATCTTTAAATCCGAGCGCAGCACCAATAACTACTTATTATTATTGTGTCATAACTAACGATGGTCCTGATGGTGTTAATAGAGCGGTTACACGTGCGGCAGCTATAATCGTTGATAATTTAAATACCTTTAGCCTAAATTTTGCTTCAAGTAATAGCCAAACGGTTTGTAGAGACGGTACGGCGTTACCAATAACGTTAAGTGCAAGTTCGGCCACCCAATCAGCCATATCAAGTTTAATGTATCGTTGGTACGAGTCAACAGTTAAAACAAATTCAGGTGGGACCTTAATAACCAATCCTACCAATGGCAATGGTACAGCCATAACAAGATATACACCTTCAACAAGTAATATTGGCACAAAATATTATTATGTTATTGCATCAGGTAATTTTAATAATCAAACAAAGTGTAATACAATTACAAGTGCGATAGCAACACTTAACGTATTTGGTGCGCCGATTGTAACTAAAAACATTAGTGATACTAGCTATTGTTCTGGCGAAGTTGTGAGACCTCTTGAAATAAGTTATTTAAAAGAGGGTACTCGGGTTTCTATAAATTGGTTTAGAAACACCAGCAAATCTACTATTGGCGCCGTAAATTTAAATAGCTATGATACGATATATCGTCCTGAAAACATTTTAGATTCTATTATTTATTATGCCGTGTTATTAGATAGCGCCTCAATTCCGGGATGTAATACCACATACACTAATTTTGCGGCTGTAAACATAAGTTCAAAACCAGTACTTACAAATTCAACAGTAAACTTCTGTAGCGGACAACCTATAAACATTACCTTAAACTCGAGTGTTATTAATACAAGAATTACTTGGATAAGGTATCCTAACGTCAGAATTCAAAATGATACAGCCAGAGGCGTGGGCATTATTAATGAAACTATTGTTGATACGTCTGGTTTGTCAGATCCGTTAAATATTACCTATTATATAGATTTGGTAGCGCCTAAAGGATGTGCTAACCTTGCATCGCCTTATATTATTACTATTAATCCTACACCTCAAGTTAAAAACGTAGGTGTAGATAGAAGATATTGTGTGTCTAATAATGGCTCGCCCACTGTTACAGAACCGCTTAATATTGAGCTTACTATTAGCAGCGCCTCTGTAAATTGGCGACAAACGAATCCAACTATTGGATTAAATGCAACTAATGGAATTGGAACCATACCAAGCTTTACAATAAATCAAAGTATTAATAGAATAACCTACGATACATTTAGAGCCATACCCGTATTAGGAATTTGTGTGGGAAGAGAAACGGACGTGGCTTATTATTCTGTATCACCTTCTATTGGTAATTTACAAGCGAGGTTACAAGGAAGACAAAGTAATACCGTGTGTCAAGGTTCGAATCCAAACTTGAGAGCGTTTTATCCAACAGGTGGGTTAATTCAAGGCACAAGATATACATGGACTAAATCTTTAACAATGAATGGAACCTATTCTGGTATTGGAACTACAACCGATACCTTGTTTAGAGGACCTATACAAACCGACTCCGTGGCTTTTTATAGAGTAATCGCTGAATTTGGTTGTGCCGCAACATCCAATATTTTAGCAGTTCGTGCAATTTACAATCCTATAGTAAGAATTTTACCAAGTACTAACACTATCGGGATTGTTCCTAACTCATCTATATCCTTTACAGCCGATATTATTGATACCGTTTTAGGAATTTATAAAGCCACCCGAATGAGCTATTTGTGGAGCGATTCTTTAGGTACCATTTTACCAAGTGATGAAAATAATGTTTCTCAGACGTTTCTTGCTAATAGAATCAGCAATACTAATAAATTTACGGTAACTGCTACGTCTTTAGACAATAGTTGCGAGGCAAGTTCAAGTATAAGGGTGGTTGTTAATGATTCTATTTTGTATCCATTAATTTCAACTAATAACATATTAACGCCCAATGGTGATAACCGCAACGATGTTTTTGAAATAACAGACTATTCCACATTTAGGTCGAGGGGGTATAAAATATCATTTAAATTATTTAATAGTTTCGGCAAAGAGCTTTTAAGTGAGGTAGATAATTTTAGTAGATGGGATGGTACTATAGATGGACAAACCGTAAATACAGGTATTTATTATTTTAATATCATCGTTACTAAAGATAATACGGCAAGTGGAGGTGGCGAAAACGACCTTATTATAAAAAATAGAGGAACTATAACCGTTATTACAAATTAAAAAAAATTATTATGAAAAAATTTTGGATTGCTTTATTAACAAATTTTGGACTTTTGACCCCAGTGGTGTATAGCCAAACTAGTATTCACCCTTTAGAATTTAAAGATATAAATGGCAATACGGTATCGTTTAGTAGCTTTAAAGGAAAAAAAATTTTAATTGTAAATACGGCTTCAAAATGTGGATATACCAAGCAATATAAAGGATTAGAAACATTGTACGAGAAGTATAAAGACAAATTAATAGTAGTGGGATTTCCTTGTAATCAGTTTTTAGGGCAAGAACCTGGTTCCAATCAAGACATAAAAAATTTTTGTAATAAAAATTATGGAGTAAGCTTTATACTTGGTGAAAAAATTGACGTAAAAGGCAAACATATTTCGTCTGTATATGCATGGCTTACGGAAAAAAAATTAAATGGAGTTATGGATGCAAGTATTAGTTGGAATTTTAATAAATTCTTAATAGACGAGAATGGCTTTATAATGCAACATTTTGATAGTGGCGTAGATCCTTTAAGTCCTAGTATCGAAAATCTAATTAATAAATAAAAATATCTTATGACAGAAAATCAAAAAAAATTAATCAAAAAATCCTGGGACTTAATTGGAAGGGATCCTGTAGATTTTGGAATCTTGTTTTACAACCATTTATTTCAAATTGCCCCAGAAACCAAAAAGCTATTTGTTAATGATATCAACGAACAGGCTTCAAAATTAATAACCATGCTGGGTTATATAGTAGCCAAGTTAGACACTTTGGAGGAGGTTACGATAGACCTAAAACGTTTAGCCCAAAGGCATACTTTATATGGGGTAAAAGCCGAGATGTACGACTATGTAGGAAAGGCGTTGTTATGGACCTTAGCTCAGGAATTAGATAATAATTGGACAAAAGAAATGGAATTGTCTTGGCTGGAGTTATATACCCAGTTAACCCAAACCATTATGGAAGCCATTAAAGAACAATAAATAATTTTTTTGTTCGAACATTTATAATATTGTTTGCATAATAGCAATACTTTTTAATGGATGAAGAGGTTTGCCATGCAGCGCATAAAAACGATGTAAATAATTTAAAAAACCCCTCCTTTGCATGGTGGTGATGATTATAGACTGATACCCTTGATACGTTGATTGTGATACAAGTTTTTGTAAAAGAAGAATATGGAAACCTGGGTCGTTTAGATCTGTGTTTTGGGGTTCGTTTTTCCAAATATCATTTGTAGTATGTTCTGTTTTTTCTTCGTTAGCTTGTATTGAAATTCCTAAGAAACCTGACAATTTGGTTAAAAAAAATAAGGGAATATTATTGGTTTCCGTTACAGGCAAAGTATCTAATAACATTAAAACGTCTTCTATAAATTGAAAGAGGTCTTCGTTTTTTTCGGGTTGCACGAGCACTTTTAATAGAACTTCGGTAATATACATTAAAATGGCAATTTTTATCACGTGATGATACGTTGATTTATATAAACGATGCCAATGTACATTTTTAATACTTTGAATATTTTTTAGGGCATGATATTCAAATTCTATTTGAATAAAAGAGCCAACTTGAAAAAAAAGGTATTTAGGTGGGCTTGTTTTGGCTTTGGCGTGGATGCTTTTAACAATAAAGCTTAAAATGCCAAATTCTGGGGTAAACAATTTTGTGATTATACATGAATCTTGGTATGGGGTAACCTGAATTACAATTGCCTTGCCAGCATAGTGCATATTACAAGGACGAGAATTGTTTCAAAAATCGAATGTCGTTTTGAGAGTATAAACGGAGGTCGTTAACTTGATATTTTAATTGGGCTATACGTTCTAACCCCATACCAGCGGCAAATCCGGTGTAAAGTTCGGGGTCAATATGAAAATTTTGTAGTACTTTGGGGTGTACCATACCACTACCTAAAATTTCTACCCAACCAGTATGTTTGCAGATATTACAACCTTGGGCGTTGCAAATAATACAACTGATATCCATTTCGGCACTGGGTTCGGTAAAAGGAAAATAGCTAGGTCTAAAGCGAATGTTTACATCGTCGCCAAAATATTCTTTAACAAAATAGTAAAGGGTTTGTTTTAAATCGACAAAACTGACGTGTTTATCGATATATAATAGTTCTATTTGATGAAAAAAGCAATGGGAACGAGCACTAACAGCTTCGTTGCGATAAACGCGTCCAGGGCACGCTACTCGAATTGGGGGTTTATGTTTTTCCATAATTCGGGCTTGGGTATTGCTGGTATGTGTTCTTAAAAGCACATTTTGAGTTACATCGGTTGATTTTTTAATATAAAAGGTATCTTGCATATCACGGGCAGGGTGGAATTCGGGTAAATTCATCGATTCAAAATTATGCCAATCGTCTTCAATTTCTGGTCCTTCTTCAATTGAGAATCCCATTTTATTAAAGATGAGGGTAAGGTCGTCTAATACAATGCGAAGTGGGTGTTTTGAACCAAGTTTAAAGGGTGTTCCTGGCAAACTGTAATCAAATTGTTGCAAAGGTTCGGGTTCTTGGCTAAAAGATTCTTTTAAAGTTTTGTACTTTTCTTCAACCATAAATTTAAAGTCGTTTAAGATTTGTCCGGCTTGTGGTTTTTGGTGAATAGGAATATCTTTTAGAAAAATCATGAGGTTTTTTAAAATGCCTTTAGTTCCAAGATATTTAATACGGAACTCTTCTATTTTTTGAGCGTTATCAATAACTTCGGCTTGAATATTTAATTTTAGGTGGTTGATTTCGTCAATTAGTTTTTCCATAATGATTTTAAAAAGGAGGTTAAACGTCTATTCGGGCATATTTAGCGTGGGTTTCAATAAATTCGCGACGGGGTGGTACTTCATCTCCCATAAGCATACTAAAGATTCTATCGGCTTCAATGGTATTGTCGATATTAACTTTTTTAAGGGTTCTAAATTCTGGGTTCATGGTAGTGTCCCAAAGTTGGTCGGCGTTCATTTCACCTAATCCTTTGTAACGTTGAATGGTAACACTGTCGTTAGCCCCTTTGCCTATTTTTTCAACTAAGGCAATTCGTTGTTCTTCGTTATAGGCGTACTCTTGTTCTTTACCTTTTTTTACAAGATAGAGTGGGGGTCGAGCGATATAAATTCTACCCTCTTCAATTAGGGCTTTCATGTATCTAAACAAAAAGGTTAAGATGAGGGTTGCAATATGCGATCCATCCACGTCGGCATCGGTCATAATAACAATTTTGTGGTATCTTAGCTTAGCGGTATTCAGGGCTTTAGGGTCTTCTGGTGTGCCCACGGTAACACCGAGTGCAGTAAAAATATTGCGAATTTCTTCGTTTTCGTAAATTTTGTGTTCCATGGCTTTTTCGACGTTTAAAATTTTACCACGTAAGGGAAGTATGGCTTGAAAGGTTCTGTTTCTACCTTGTTTAGCGGTACCGCCGGCTGAATCGCCTTCTACTAAATACAGTTCGCATTTACTAGGGTCGTTTTCGCTACAATCTGCTAGTTTTCCGGGTAAGCCACCACCACTCATAACGGTTTTACGTTGCACTAAGTCGCGAGCTTTTTTAGCGGCCACACGGGCTTGGGCGGCTAAAATAATTTTTGAGATGACATTGCGCGCTTCCTTAGGATTTTCTTCTAAGAACGCTTCTAAAACCTTTGATAGGGTTTGTTGAACAACGCCACTAACCTCGCTGTTACCAAGTTTTGTTTTGGTTTGCCCTTCGAATTGAGGTTCGGGTACTTTAACGCTGATAATGGCGCTGAGTCCCTCTCTAAAATCGTCTCCCTCTACTTGAATTTTGGCTTTTTCGAATAGCCCTTCACGGTCGCCATAGCTTTTAAAAACCCTTGTGAGTGCGGTTCTAAAGCCAGTTACATGAGTACCGCCTTCGATGGTGTTGATGTTATTGACGTACGAATAAATATGCTCTTTAAAATCGTTATTATAAATTAGGGCTACTTCTACTGCTATATTGGTATTTTCATCGTGTCCTTCTACGTAAAGTGGTTTGCTAATAATTGGGATACGGTTGGATTGCTTGTCTAAAATATCTACAAATTCCACAATACCGCCTTCGCTATAAAATTCTTTATAAACAAATTGGTCAGCTTCGTCTTTTTCGCGACGATCGGTGATGCTAATTCTAATTTTTTTATTTAAATAGGCTAATTCTCGAAGCCTGTTCTCTATAATGTCTCTTTTATAAATAGTTTCTTGAAAAATTGTTTGGTCGGGCCAAAAATGAACATAGGTGCCTGTATTTTGGCTAGGTCCATATTCGCGAACCTGGTATTGAGGAATACCACGTTGGTATTCTTGTTCAAATTTTTTGCCTTCTCGTTCAACGCGCACATACAAGCGAGTACTAAGGGCGTTAACGCAGCTTACGCCTACACCGTGTAAGCCTCCGGAAACTTTGTAGCTGTTTTTATCAAATTTTCCACCGGCGTGTAGTACGGTCATAACTACCTCTAAGGCACTGCGCTTTTCTTTGGTATGGATGGCGGTTGGAATCCCCCTACCATTATCTTGCACACTAATCGAATTGTCATCGTAAATCACAACTTCTACATGGCTACAATGTCCGGCTAAAGCCTCGTCGATAGAATTGTCAACTACTTCGTACACTAAATGGTGAAGTCCTTTGAAACCAATATCACCGATATACATAGCGGGTCGTTTTCTAACGGCTTCTAAACCTTCTAACACTTGAATACTATCTGCCTCATAAGCAGGTTCATTGGATAAGTTTGGGTGAATGATGTTTTCTTGCATGAATTTATTTAAATTATTAGGCAAAGATACTAATTATTTTTGAAACATTTTGATAAAAATGAAATATATTTTAGAATTATAAAATTCAGTAAATAGGTGGTTTTTGAACTTTAAAATAGTTTTTTTAAAAGGCGGTGCTTCTTTTTGAGATAAAAAACAAAAAACAGACTCAATTTCAGATGGTTTTTTGAAACTTTTTTGGTTTTTTAAATTAAGAATTGTAACTTTGCAATATAAAAATTAATTAAACAGTATGGAAACCAACGAGTTTGAATCAAATTCTTGTTTTGTATGGTATAATAGGGGGATTTTAAAATCGCAATCGCTAGATTATGAAGGTGCTATAAGTGATTATAACCGCGCCATTGCAATAGATCCTGAACTTGCCCCTGCTTATTATAACCGCGCTTACGCAAAATCTAGTTTGTTTGATTTTAAAGGCGCCATTGAAGACTATACAATGGCTTATGATTTAGACTCTAGTTTTATCTATACTTTTTTATTTCGTGGAGTTGCAAAATATAGAACAGACGATTTCGTAGCTGCTTTAAAAGATTTCGAAACGGCTCTTGAATTTACCCCCGTACCTATTGTTTATTTTAACAAAGCAAAATGCGAAACATATTTAGGTGACAACATCGGTGCTTTATACGATATTGATATTGCAATCGAGATGCACCCCGATGAAGGCTTATATTATTTTTTACGAGGTATTATAAAAGCCAAATTAAAAGACTATAAAGATGCTATTCATGATTTTGATAGCGCACTTGAATTAGATCCTCATTTAACTAATGAGCCTTTGTTTGAGGGGAACTATGCCGCTTTTAAAGAGGATTATCTTAGAAGAAAATAAGATTTGTTTAAAGTACAAAGCAGCACTTTGACATGGAATAACATAAATCAAGTTGAGTTAACGACAATCTATATTGACCGCCGTATAATTGATAATGGAAGTAAGATGGGGCTATCTTCATATTGCAAAGTGCCCAAGCCATAAAATCAACTCTAAAAAAAATATTAAAATATTCAAAAATTGTCGTAGCTTCGCGTTATAATTTTTTTTATGAAACTTACAAACCTATTCATTTTAAAATTACTAATTATAGTAATTTTATTTTCAACATGCCAAACCAATAAAACCGACTCTTCAAATCTTAGCCAATTAAGCGTTGATTGGCAATTAGTTGGTAATATGGCCAATGGCGATTGTGTTGCCGAATTTACATTTTTTAATAATAGCTCGGAACCTATTACCTCCTCTCGTTGGGCTTTGTATTTTAATCAAAATACTCTGAATATGGGTAATAACACACCAGACTCGGCCTTAGGTGTTGTAGAGCACATCAATGGCGACTTGTATCGTTTTATACCTGGCGCTCTTTTTACAATTCCTGCATCCGATTCACTCAAAATTCAGTACCGTTACAAAGGGGTCATGATTAAAGAAAAGGATGCCCCAAACGGGGCGTATTTTGCAGAAGTTTCTGATAACAATCAAGAGTTTATTGTATTGCCGCAACAATTTACAGTTCGCCCTTTTACAAATTTAAATACGATCTTCCCAGACACGTCATTATTAAAGTATATACCCAATCCTACGAATATTTATACACAAAATTTATCCATATCGACCCTGCCTTTACCACAGGTTGGAAAAATTATACCTACCCCAATACAGATGCTAACAGGGGCTGGTACTTTAACTATACACGACAAAACCACAATTTGTTATACCAGCAATTTAGAAAATGAAGCCCAGTATTTAGCAAATGCGCTAAAAAAATTATTTAATATATCGCTCACAACCAAAGTAACGAACAATCCAATAAAAGACGCACAGACAATTCAATTGCATGTTGCTCCAACTAAGGTTACTGGTATATCTGCCGAAGCCTATCATCTTGAAGTGAGCCCAAACCAAGGAATTACGATAACAGGGAACGATGGTGCAGGTGTATTTTATGGTATTCAAAGTTTGGTGTCACTTATTTGGGCAGACAAATCTAATGCCTATCTTGGGGTTCAAGCTGTTGATATTAAAGATGCACCGCGCTTTAGTTATCGTGGATTTTTATTGGATGTGGCTCGTAATTTTCAAAAGAAAGAGGCTGTTTTAAAACTGATTGATGTTTTAGCTTTATATAAAATTAATATTTTAAATATTCGAATAACAGAAGATGAGGGTTGGCGTATCGAGATAAAAGGCTTGCCGGAACTCACCGAAGTTGGAAGCAAGCGTGGGCATACCAAGAATTCTAAAAATTGGTTAACACCTTCATTTGGTTCAGGACCAGACCCTAATTCAAAAAACAATCATGGTACTGGTTATTATACCAGACAAGATTTTATAGACATATTAAAATATGCCAATCAACGACATATTCAAGTGATACCAGAAGTTTGTTTTCCAAGTCATGCCCGAGCTGCTATAAAAGCTATGGAAGCCCGATACGACTATTATATGGCAAAAAAGGATACTCAAAAAGCACAAGAATTTCGATTAATAGATCCCAATGACAAATCGGAGTATCTGTCTGCGCAAATGTATAAAGATAATATTGTTTGTGTTGCCCAGCCTTCGGTGTATCATTTTTATGACTATGTTGTTAATGATTTTATAAGCATGTACCAAGAAGCTGGTTTAAAAATGACTATGTTTAATACTGGTGGCGATGAAGTGCCTAAAGGCGCTTGGACCCAATCGCCTCTTTGTAGTGCTCTTATGAAAACCTTACCGAATATACAAGATGCACGCCAATTACAAGGTTATTTTTTAGAAAAATCAATGGCTATTTTAGAAAAATATAATTTACAAGTTTCAGGTTGGGAAGAAATTGTACTCAATAAAAATAGCCAAGGAGACGTAGTGGTTAATCCAAAATTTGTAGGTAAACAGGTATTCGTTTTGGTTTGGGATAATACCGACAACAATATTGATTTAGGTTATCGTATTGCCAATTCGGGCTATCCAGTGGTATTATGTAATGTTACCAATTTATATTTCGATTTAGCTTATAATGCCGATCCAACCGAGCCCGGCTTGTATTGGGGCGGGTTTCAAGATGCCATAGACCCTTATGTTCTATGTCCATATAATGTGTTTAAAACTGCGAATTTTAATATGTTTAGTCAATTAACCGAAACGCAAGAATCGTTCTCTAATAAACAAGGTTTAAAACCAGACTGTAAAAAAAATATTATAGGTGTTCAAGCGCAGCTGTGGTCTGAAACTGTAAAAGGAGCGTCTATGATGGAATATTACGTGATACCTAAATTATTTGCCTTTGCTGAAAAAGCTTGGGCTAAAGCGCCGCTTTGGGAAGAAGAAGCCAATTTAAAAAAACGCAATGCAGATATTTTAAAAGGCTGGAACGAACTAAGCAACCGCATCGGGCAAAAGGCGTTTCCATTTCTTGATGCTTATTTTGGCGAATTTAATTACCGCATACCACCTGTTGGAGCAATTATAGACCAGGGCATTTTAAAATCTAATATAGCCTTTCCAGGACTTATTGTTCGTTATACTACCGATGGCTCTGAACCTACAAATACATCTCCAGAATATACAGCGCCAGTTCGGGTAAAAGGTTCTGTAAATATTCGAGCTTTTAATAAGAAGGGACGCGGTGGCAACGCGTGGACTGTAGTATCTAAATAATAAATAAATATTAATATGATGATAAATAATAGATTGGCAGCTTTAGATGCGCTACGAGGTTTTGTAATAGCGGCTATGATTTTAGTAAATTTTCCAGGTAATGGCGATTATGTTTTTGAACCTTTAAACCACACAACCTGGTGGGGAATCTCGTTTACCGATCTCATTGCGCCATTTTTTTTGTTTATTGTTGGAATTTCTATAACCTTAGCATATCATAAACGGATACAAGCTGGTGAAAAACCTTACACCATGTATTCTAAACTTATAATCCGCTCACTTAAAATATTGGTTATAGGCATTTTGTTGAATTTTATAGGCATTTTAGATAATATCAGTTGGGCAAATATGCGTTGGACGGGCACGTTACCAAGAATTGCCATTGTTTTTTGGGTTTGCGGAGTGATTTTTTTACATACCAATTGGAAACAACAAGCTTTTCTTGGGTGTTTTATTTTGATAGGCTATTGGCTTGCAATGACAAAAATTATAACACCTGGATATACCGAAACAATGCTTGAACCGGGTAAAAATTTAGCAGCTTGGATAGACCAATTATACTTGCCTGGCAAGATGTGGCAAGGCACTTGGGATCCAGAAGGCATTTTAAGTACTTTCCCTGCCATTGCAACGGGCATCATGGGCATGTTGATAGGAAACATATTGGTGTCTTCCTTAACCCTTGAAAGGAAAACGATTATTTTGTTTTTTACTGGATTTTTGGCTTTTGCTTTGGGTATCGTTTGGAATTGGGATTTTCCTCTCAATGAAAATATTTGGTCTAGTTCATTTGTTTTTGTTACGTCTGGCATGGCGTGTATGACCTTGGCGTCTTGTATGTTTTTAATAGATATTCTTGGTTATCAAAAATGGTCTCAATTCGGAATTATTTATGGCACGAATGCCATTACGGTATATGTTTTGGGTGATCTTCTGGCAATTGTTTTTTACGGCATTTCGTTTGGAAGTGCCACGCTAAATATCCATTTTTTTAATGGTTTAACTGACTGTGGCGTTGCTCCCAAAATAGTTAGTATGGTCTATGCTTTAATGTATGTTGGTATTAATTTTATACCTGCTTGGTTTTTATATCGAAAAAAAATATTTATTAAACTTTAAAATAAAATATTATGAAAAATAACATCCACTATTTATCACATATTCAACACTTAATATTTCGGGTTGTAGAGACACAACTTGAGGCGATCGAAGCGGCTGGAGCCATCGTAGCAGAAACGATTATGACGTCTGGTTTTGTTTATACTTTTGGTACAGGTCATTCGCACATGATGGCAGAAGAATTGTTTTATAGGGCAGGAGGCTTAGCGCGGGTGTATCCCATTTTAGAAGACGCTTTAATGCTTCATAACGGCGCCATTAAAAGTACCGACATGGAACGGCTTAGTGGGTATGCAACCTTGATCTTAAGCCGCTATCCTTGTAAAAAAAACGATTGTTTAATAATTGCCTCGAACTCAGGACGCAACGCGGTTATTATCGAAATGGTTCAGGAAGCGCATAAACGTGGCATGAAAGTAATTGCTTTAACCAATGTAACCCATTCTAAAGCTCAAGAGTCTCGCCATAGTTCGGGTAAAAAATTGTATCAGATTGCAGACATTGTCTTAGATAATCAAGGTTGTGTAGGGGATGCGTGTGTATTTATTCCAGAAATTAATAGGAGTATTGCTGCCACGTCAACATCATTAGGCGCCATGATATTGCATGCTGTTGTAATTTCAGCTGTTGATATTATGATTGACAAAAAGTTTATTCCAGAAATATATTCTTCTAGTAATTTAGATGAAGGGGAACTTATTAATAAGGAGTTTTTAGAAATGTATAATTCGCAAATAAAGCCATTATAACTTAGTAAATAATTGTTTTTAAGAAAAGCGTATGTTTGCTTGTGTAGGGACTATAAATCACGAACAATAAAGTTTTTAGAAAACTTCCCAGTCTTCAATAGCGCCTTTAATTACTTTAAAAATTGGATGTGGCAGTATGTTAGGCATGTTTTTTAAATGGAGATATTTTTTATGATCTCGATGCTCTAATTTTTTTAAGAGATGTTGATATTCGTAGTCAATTTGCCCTTTGGTTACTGTAATTTGAAATAACGGAAAATCCCAGTTTAGTTTACTTGCATCAAAATGATAGGTTCTCTGTGTTGCTTCTTGGCAGATAGCTATTAAATAAAGGTTTATTAAAGCAAGTGGGTTTTTAGACTGCTTGAAACGATTGAGTTGCGGATGATTTTTATAGCCTTTGGTTTTACCTTCTAAAACATGTTTTGCTAACAAACCTTCACGCCAAACTGCTACTAATCCTTTGGTATCTAAATATTTAGGAGCAATAGACCATAACCTCATTTTAAAATAATTTATACAAAGGTACGCTTTAAATAAAATAATTTTATTTTTTAATTTTTTTTTTCTTAATTTGCTACAAATTTTAAATATGACATTTCAAAAAGTAGAAACTAATAAAGGTGCATTAACCACCTTAATTGTGGTGTTTTTTTTCTGGGGCTTTATTGCCGCTGGCAACGGGGTGTTTATTCCGTTTTGTAAACACAAGTTTAATCTCGACCAGTTTCAGAGTCAGTTAGTTGATTTCGCGTTTTATTTTGCTTATTTTATTGGAGCTTTATTTTTATTCCTTTTTAGTTCGCTGCGACGTAATGATATTGTAGGATCTTGGGGTTATAAAAAAAGTATTGTTTATGGTTTGGTGCTTTCGTTAATTGGGGCAGTTGTGATGATTTTAATGGTGAACGAAGAGAGTTTTTATGGCATGTTATTGGGCTTATTTATTGTAGCGCTTGGTTTTTCTATTCAGCAAACTGCGGCGCAACCCTTTGCTATTGCTTTAGGCGACCCAGCCACGGGTTCAGGTAGAATTACATTTTGTGGGGGTATGAATTCTTTAGGCAGTACCATTGGTCCTATTGTAGTAGCCTTTGCTTTATTTGGAAAAGCAGCGGTAAACGATACAGAAATAGCTGGTTTGAGTTTAGAAAAAGTTACTTTTTTATATGTGGGTGTAGGATTGTTATTTTTAGTAGCAGCAGCCCTTTTTCATTTCTCTAAAAAAGTTCCAGCTGGAGTTATGACCGAAAAAACAGAGCCTGCTCATAAGGCATTGTATTTATTATTAACCATGACGGCATTATTATTAATTTGTTTTGTCCCGATTTTTAAAAGTTATAATGGTTTAAATATAGGAGGCGTATATATAAACTATATTTTAGATGGTACTGAAAAAATAACTGATGCGTTAAAACTAGAATTTGAGTTATATAGGTTAAAATGGACATTTGGGGCATTGTTAATTGTGGTTGTGTCTATTTTCTTAGCATATTTTTCATCTAAAAAAAATGAAACAGGTTGGGGTGCTTTAAAATATCCTCAACTTGTGTTAGGCATGTTAGCTATTTTTGTATATGTGGGTGTAGAGGTTTCTATTCAAAGTAATTTGGGAGAGTTATTAAAACAACCAAGTTTTGGCGGGTTAACATCAGCCGAAATTGCCCCATATATTTCAATGTTTTGGGGTAGTATGATGATGGGTAGATGGGCAGGCGCGGTAGGCGCGTTTGAGTTTAAAAAATCAACCAATCAACTCTTAACCATTTTATTACCTCTGTTGGCTTTTGTATTAATATTAGGCTTAAGCAGTTTAGCCAATTACGATATTAAACCGTTATTATGGTATATAATATGTATTGTTATTCAAATTGGGGCATTTTTATATTGTAGAAACAGACCAGCAACAACGCTTTTAGTTTTTGGGCTTTTGGGAATGTTGTTTATGATATCGGGTGTTTTAAGCTCTGGTAAGTTTGCGATATATTGCTTTTTAAGCGGAGGTTTATGTTGTTCTATTATGTGGCCATGTATTTTTGCATTGTCGGTTGCAGGTTTAGGAAAATATACCACGCAGGGGTCGGCATTTTTAATTATGATGATTTTAGGTGGGGGTATTATTCCGCCAATTCAGGGCAAATTAGCAGATTATTTACAATCGGCTCAATTAGAAAAGGTTGGTTTTGGCATTCATAATTCGTATTGGGTGCCGGTACTTTGTTTTGCTTATTTGTTTGTGTTTGCGATTGTTGTAAGAAAGGCTTTAAAGAAGCAAGGTATAGATTTTGAAAATGTTGCCGCGGAAAAAGGGCATTAAATTTTGAGGTTTCGAGCGGATTCGAACCGCTGTACAAGCTTTTGCAGAGCTCTGCCTAACCACTCGGCCACGAAACCAGAACATGCAAAATTAAGTAAAAAAACCTAATATTTATTAAATAGTTGTAAAAATTTGTTTTAAAGGCAATATTGGACAGCTTGTGGTGGTGGCGATTCTATATATAAGGGTTTATTGCCATGTTGTTCAGGGCTAAACGCTTTAATAATTGACGTTTTCAAAACAATAAAATTCTTATCAAGACGACTTTACTTAATTTCGTAAGTAACGCCTGGAAATTTTTCAAGTAATTTTACATAGATATCTTTGGAAGCGTCCTTATAAATTCTTTCTTTAGGTCCTATACCATTTTTAGTTGCAAAGCATGTTACGATACCATCTTCATTAGCCGATGTAATTCTGCAATCTAAATTAACTATTGCCGTAAATACCACAATTTTAGCTTTAATAACTTGATTTGTTTTATCCTCATATTCAATATTATAGCCAATTTTTAACAATCCTTCTATTAAAGTACTATACAATTCGGACGTTGGTTTTGGTATTTTATAAATAAATTCTTTGGCTTTTTGGCTAAAGCTACTAACACTCAATAAAAGTCCAATAAAAAGACACAAGAGCGATTTTTTAATTGTTTTCATAATAAATAATTTTTACAAAGATACAATTTTTATAGTTTAAGTTAGGGTTTATTTTTAAAAAGGTGCTGGCTTTTGATTAAAAATGTTCTATTTTTTCTTTTTTTTCTTTTTTTTATAAATTATAATATTTTTTCTTTATTTTTGTACTTTAGAGAAATATGATAGAACAACAACTTTTTATTGCTTCAGACCACGCTGGTTTTCAATTGAAAAATCATTTAGTAGAGTATTTTTTACATCATCATATAAATGTTAAGGATTTTGGCACCCATTCAAACGAATCAACCGACTATCCAGATTATGCCCATATCATAGGAACATCCATTTCTGAAAACCCCAATCAATTGGCAATTTTAATTTGTGGTTCGGGAAATGGCATTGCTATGGCGGCAAATAAACATCCCCATGTACGTGCTGCTTTATGCTGGACACCTCAAATTGCTGAACTGGCAAAACAACATAATAATGCAAATGTTTTATGCCTACCTGCACGATTTGTTACAACTGTTGAAGCAGAAGCTATTGTAGAAGCTTTTTTAAATACAACATTTGAAGGAGGAAGACACCAAAAAAGAGTTGAAAAAATAAATTTATAATACATGAAACTAAAAAAAATCCTTTTTACAATTTGCTTCCTGATAGTATTATGCGGTCGGTCTCAAACAAACGAAAAAAATTATTTAAACTTAATGAATGCTGTTAATGAAAATCAATTAAAATCAAAATTAACGATACTATCCTCCGACACGATGGAAGGACGCGAAACAGGCACTGTAGGCGAAACGAAAGCTGCAAATTATTTAGCTTCAGAATTTAAAAAACTTGGATTAATTCCTGGCAATAAAACGAGTTTTATGCAACCCTTTACACTTTTTTCTTATCAAACAAAATCCGCCGAATTTATTTTAAAAGGGTCTGGCAAAAAATTAGACGAAGAATTTTATCTACAAAACGACTTCCCATTTCAAGGAAAAATAGACATCGAGAAAGTACTTTGTTTTTTAAATGACAACTTGTTAGATACTGCCTTTTTAAATGGAATCAAAGGAAAGGTATTACTCATTAAAAACAGTAATAATTATCAAACTTTAATAAGATTTATCGATTTTATAAAACGCAAAGGCGTACTTGGTTGCTTTGTTTTAGACGATAAAAATCCATTGTCGAATTCAAATATAAAATCTAAATTTTTTACTGCAGACCAAAAATCAAATTTTTTTGTTTGCCATGTTGCCAAAGCACTTTTTAAAGAAATTTTACAAAAATCGCAAATATTAAACGAAAAATTTCCACAAGAAATCGATCTTAAAATGACCTTAACAGCTACATTCGATAAAAACACACTCAATAGCAAAAACGTGATTGGGGCTATAAAAGGTAAAACGAAACCCTTTGAATATGTATTTGTTACCTGTCATTACGACCATTTAGGAATCATTGATGGAAAGATTTATAATGGTGCCGATGACGATGGCTCTGGAACTGCCGCTGTTTTAGAAATAGCACGTGTTCTTTCAGAATTTAAAAACCAAAATATTATTGCCGACCGAACTATCGTTTTTTTAGCCAATTCTGGTGAAGAAAAAGGATTGTTGGGTTCGCTTTATTTTACCGAAAATTCTCTTTACCCACTTAATAAAGTGAATCTCGATTTAAATATCGATATGATTGGGCGTGCCGACCCTAATTATTCTGGAAATAAAAACAATTATGTGTACCTCATTGGAGACGACAAGTTGTCTTCGCAACTCGTGGGCTTAATTGATACCATTAATACTGGTTTTACAAAATTAGAGCTCGACCGCAAATATAACGACCCTAACGACCCAGATAGATTATATTATCGTAGCGATCATTACAATTTCGCCTCAAAGGGCGTCCCCGTATTATTCTTTTTTGGTGGATTACACGAAGACTATCATAAACCTTCCGACAAAATCGAAAAAATTGATTTTAAATTACTTAAATTAAGAACTCAACTTATTTTGTTAACCGCTTGGAAAGCGGCTACTAATAACAATAGCTTAGTTCGAGATATCCCATTAGTTAAATATAATTAAATATAAATACTATGAAAATAAATCTTGTAAAAATTTTAATCTTGATGTTTTTGCCTATGTTTGGGTTTAGCCAAAAAGATAGTAGCAAAATGATGATGGGTGCAGTAACAAAACGTGAATTGCCTGCCGAAACAGTACAAACGCTTGCTAAAACAGTTGTTATTAAAGGCACTAAAGTGCCGTATAACGTAAGTTTCGGAACATTACCTGTTTATGATAACGACAACAAAGTAGTCGCCTCGATGTTTTATACTTATTACGAACGTTCGGATGTTGCAGATAAATCTACACGCCCTTTAATGATTTCATTTAATGGCGGACCAGGCACAGCTTCGGTTTGGATGCATATTGGCTACACAGGTCCCCGAATTTTAAATATCAATGATGAGGGCTACCCCATTCAACCCTATGGCATGAAAGATAATCCCAATTCGGTATTAGATATGACAGATATTGTTTTTGTAGATCCAGTGAATACCGGGTTTTCTAGAATCTTAGGAAAAGATGTACCAACCTCAAAATTTTTTGGTGTAAATGCTGACGTAAGTTATTTGGCAGATTGGATTGATGGCTTTGTGAGTAAATATAAAAGATGGGGCTCGCCCAAGTTTTTGATTGGTGAAAGCTATGGTACTACAAGAGTTTCTGGTTTAGCCCATGAACTTCAATCAAGACATTGGATGTATTTAAACGGCGTTATTTTAGTATCTCCTACCGATTTAGGCATCAGTAGGGAAGGGCCAGTTGACGAAGCACTCATGTTGCCTTATTATGCCGCTACAGCTTGGTATCATAAAGCACTAACCCCAGAACTTCAAGCCAAAGATTTAAACGAGTTATTACCAGAGGTGGAGAAATTTACACTGAACGACTATATCCCTAATTTAGTAAAAGGGCATTTGTTAAATCAAACTGAAAAAGACGCTTTAGCTCAAAAAATTTCTAAATTTAGTGGTTTAAAATCCTCTGCTATTCTTCAACAAAATTTAAGAATTCCAGCCCAATTTTTTTGGAAAGAACTTTTAAGAGATCAAGGGTTTACAGTTGGACGCTTAGATTCAAGATATTTAGGGGAAGACAAAAAAAATGCAGGCGATGCCCCTGATTATAACGCTGAGCTTACATCTTGGCTTCATGCGTTTACCCCAGCCATCAATATGTATTTAAGAGATGAGTTAGGTTTTAAAACCGATTTACCTTATTTAATGTTTGGACCTGTTCATCCTTGGGATAATAAAAATAATAATACAGGGAGCAATTTAGCTTCAGCGATGCTGCAAAATCCTTTTTTACACCTTTTAGTTCAGTCGGGGTATTATGATGGTGCTTGCGATTATTTTAATGCCAAGTATAATTTATGGCAAATGGATCTTTCAGGAAAATTAAAAGACCGTATGGATTGGAAAGGCTACCGAAGTGGGCACATGATGTATTTAAGAAAGGTTGACTTAAATACAAGCAATGAAGATTTAAGAGTCTTTATAAAAAAAGCGCTTCCTCAACCTAATGAGCCTGCGGATGTTAAAAAATAATTACCATTATGACCGGTATCGTTTATAAGTCAACCGGACTTTGGTATTCTATTATTGATGATTCTGGTAGGCTCTTTCAAGCCCGCCTAAAAGGTATTTTTAAACAACAAAAACAGTTAGAGACAAATCCAATTGCTGTTGGTGATTGCGTTGATTTTTCGAGTGACTCGAACCAGCAATGTATGATTACCAAAATTTATCCGCGCCGTAATTTTATTGCTCGTGAATCCATTCAACATCGTAAACGGCAACACATTATTGCCGCCAATATCGATCAAAGTATATTAATGTGTTCAATTCCGGATCCTACTACACCCTTAGGGTTTATAGATAGATTTTTAGTAAGTTGCGAATTATTTCATATTCATGCCATATTGGTTTTTAATAAACAAGATGCGATGACACCCGATGATTTGTTACGTTATAAATCTATAAAAAACATGTATGAAACCATTGGTTATCAAGTATTTTTGGTTAGTGTGGTTGCGAATGTGGGCATGGATAAGCTTACGGATGTTTTGCAACATAAAACTTCGTTAATTAGTGGTCAAAGTGGGGTTGGAAAATCTAGTTTTATAAATTATTATATCCCTTCGGCATTTATTGATACTCAAAATGTTAATGCAGGGTCTGGCAAAGGAGTTCATACCACAACTTTTGCCGAAATGTACCAATTTATGGATACCAGCAACATTATTGATAGTCCGGGCATAAAAGAATTAGGTTTAGTAAATGTAGAGCAATCGGAACTTTCGCAATATTTTCCTGAAATGCGGATGTTATTAACAGCGTGTAAATATCATAATTGTGTGCATATTGCAGAGCCAGAATGTGCTATTAAAAATGCGGTAAAAAACGGAAAAATATTTAGTCAAAGATATACAAATTATGTGCAGATGTATGATTCTATTTTAAAATATAGGTGGCAATAATTTTCGCTTTTGCGCAAATTTCAAGTATTTATACGTAATTTTTAAATATTAAATGTTAAAATTACTTAGGCAATTATACGTATTAACCGCAAACTATGTTTTGTATTTAGACTTTAGTCTAAATTTGGGTAATGAACAAGAAAAAGGTAAGCCCCAAAAAGGAACCCAAAGAAGAGCTAAAGTATCCTTTAAAACAGGAGACTATTAGTTTAATTTTGTATGGTCTGTTTTTGCATCAATTATATCAAAAAAACAAACATACTATTGAAGAATCACCAAAAACACCAACTGAAGAACAGTAATCTTACTTAACCACGGATGCAGTATAAAAGACACTTTTCCAAGTACCATTTTCGTTATAATAAATATCAACAAACTTTATTTTAGTCTGTTCTCTTTTTGAATTTTGCGTTCTATCTGTTTCTCCTAAGCCGGAAATGATAGCTAAATTATTATTGATGACTTCAATATTGATATCATAATCTAAAATTTTATGAAGTTGATGGTGCCCTTTTTTTAAAGAAGCCATATAAGATTCTTTATTATGACGAAGTCCATTAGGAATTTCATTTTTAAAATTTACGGAAAGAACTTCATTCAAGCTGTCCATGTTGTTGTTCATAATTGCGTTTAGTTTGGATTTCCTGACATTTAAAACGCTTTCCTTAATCTTTTGTTCTTCAGATGAACTTACACCCGATTGCGCACTTACATTAATCGTAATTGTAATGGCTACAAATAATAATAAAACCTTATTAATATTTTAAATTTTGTCAAAAATACAACTTTTTTAAAAATATTTACAAAATCTATCATAAAATTTCTAAAAAAAGGTATATCCATCCTTTTAAACAATGAATCCTTTAAAAAACGCTAAATTGTTAAAGTAAAGTTTGCAAAAAAGAAACGGCCAGTAAAGCCAAATTGGGTTGCACTTCTTGTATAAGGGAATTGTCCTGAAAAATAACCAGGTGAATTTGGAATTGATTTATCTGGATAGATATCAAAAACATTATTTATACCCCAACCTATTTTGGTTTTAACTGATATTTTATATTGAAAATTTAAATCTGTAATTATTTTTCCTCGATAATTTTGTTGCAAAATGGACATATTAATATTTTTTTCATTGGTTTTAACTGCACCAAAATAAGATGCCCGCAGATCTATACTGAATTTCTTTGAAGCGAAGCCCACTGAAACTATACATTTATCTTGGGGTTGGGCGTTTTCAATAAGCCCGATACTGATGGTATCAAATAAACTTATTTTTTGATTTGGGTTTAAACCAACCGTTAGTTCGGGCGGTGGTGCATTTATATGCGTTACTTTTGTTTGATTGTAAGAATAAACAAAATTAAATTTGATTGTTTTTGTTAATGAAATTGGTAACAAATAGTTAAAAAGAAAATCTATGCCTTGGGTATTGGTATTAATTTGATTGGTTATAAATGATATTTGTTGTTGAAATGTAGGTCCAAAAACTTTTTGTAAAGCTGGAATTTTAGAAACGAATACATTTTCAGAAATCACAATTCTGTCATAAATATCAATATTATAAAAATCTATGGAACTATATATATTTTTGCCAAATTGTAGCGTACTTCCTATATTAAAATTATAAGAAATTTCAGGTTGAGGTGGTTTGATGCCTACTTCAGCAAGTCGTAGGTCGTTACTTCTAAGATTTTCATTTAAATATAATTGTCCAGAAATATTTATGGTAGTTGTTTGGTTATTATAAATTTGTTGTAAAGAAGGCGCTCTAAAGCCTTTGTCAAAAGAGGCTCTTATACTAATCCAATCTTTAATTTGATACAAAGAGGCTAATTTTAGAGAGAAATTATAGCCAAAGTCGCTATAATATTCATTTCTAAGGGCAAAAATAAAATTCCAATGAGGCAAAATATCGCCTTCGAAATCTGCGTAAACACCTAAATTGGTTCTGATGGCGTTGCTTTCGTTATTTGGTGCAATGCCCGTTCTGCCTACAGCCCCAATGTTTTTAGGGGGAAACTGCGGTGCAAAAGCCAAAGGTCCTGCAATATAAGAAGTGGAGTCCCCATGATATACATTAAATAATTCAACCCGATGTTGTACACCATAAGCCATACTAAAATTTTGAATGCCAATAAGGCGTTTAAAAAATTTTGAAATATTCAATTCGGTTGTGATTTGTTGAAATTGAAATGAACCAATGTAGAAGTTTGTAGGAGAATTTTTACCAAGTGAAGGATTGGTGTTATTATCTGTAAAAAGTTTTAATGTGTTGCCACCATAACTTGTACTTAAATCGAATTTCCAATTTTGGGCAACATTCGAAAAAATGCCAATAACAAGGCTTGCGTCGCTTGTATTTCCAGGCGTTTCAATAAGATAGCCATTAGGATAAATATCGGTATTACTTCCTGCATCACTTGGAATTGCATTTCTAAAAAAGCCAAAAGAAGTTATATTATTATTAGAATAACCACCAAAGCTATAAAAATAGGTGTTTTTATTAAAATAGGCTCTTAAATTTGAAAACAATTGATAGGCTTTAGAACCATTATCACCATAAATATTAACACGAAAAGAGTTTGTAACTGGATACACAACTTTGGCTAACCGGATACTATCTTCTTTGACTTTATTTAAAGAATAAATATTACCACTATAATTGTCGGCACGATTGGTATATTGTGCGTTTATAATGAAAGCACTAAAATTCCAGAACCCTTGATATTTTCCTAATTTTATGCCATAATTTAAGCCTAATGAATTTTTGAAACCATCACCTTGTTGGGTGATACTGGTTTGATATTGTAGGGTCAGTTTATGGACAGTTTTTTTTAAGCGCAGGTTTATGATACCAGCAATGGCGTCTGATCCGTATTGGGCAGCGGCGCCGTCTTTTAATACTTCAATATTTTCAAGAGCGATCGCAGGAATAGCACTTAAATCGGTTGGAACCGAACCCCGTCCAAAAACAAAATTATTATTTAAACCTGAAAACTGATGTCGTCTTTTGCCTTCAATTAAAACAAGGGTTTGGTCTGGCGGTAAGCCTTTTAAAGACGCTGGTGAGGCATAATTGGAACTGCCATTTACGGCAGTTTTGTTTGCATTAAAAGAGGGTAAAACATATTGCAACATTTGTGCAACATCGTTTTGGGCAGTTATTTCTAACTCTTTAATACTAAGTTTTTCTAAAGGAATGGGGCTAATAATATTATTTCTTTTATAACTGCTACGAGATCCTAATATATTAACTTCTTCTAAAATGTCGGCTTTTTGAGGCGGTAATACAAAGGTTTTAAAATTTGTATCGGTTATAAGAAATCTAAATACATTTCGATTGTAAGATGTGATAGTTAGCTGCGAATTTTTAGTCATCAATATATCAAATTTCCCATACGAATCCGTAACAACTTTTTCTTTTAGGGCTTGAACCTTGAGCCCCGCCATTGGGTTTTTAAAGCTATCAATAACCGTGCCCTTTAAATAAACGCT
Organism: Alphaproteobacteria bacterium; assembly: GCA_030053915.1. GTDB lineage: Bacteria > Bacteroidota > Bacteroidia > Chitinophagales > Chitinophagaceae > JASGCT01. Next base: position 77,879 of record JASGCT010000001.1, on the reverse strand, counting down.
TTGGCTAAACACACTATGGGCAAGAACCATAAAAATAATATAGGTAAAGAATTTCAAATTTAACATGATGATAGTTTTGTAAATTTAAAAGGTTTATATTTAATCTAATTGAATTAATCTTTGTAATGCATTGTTGTTTAAGTTATCAATCCAAATTTACTCGGAACAACCTGTGAGGTTGTCTAATTTTTGTTTATTAAATAATATAGTGTCTATATAACTTACAGCTTTAAGCCATTGCTGACCCCACCATGTTTTTCCAAACACTTCTAAACTCATTTTTTCACAAATGTACAAATAATTTTTAAAACAGTACAAAATCGTTAAAAAATAAACAAAAATTCATATCTTGCAAAAAAATAGTATGATGCGTAAAAAAATATTGAACTTTTTTGTGTTTACAATGCTCCTGAATGTTTCATTGTATCATGTAAATGCACAAACCACACAGTTATTACAACAAACCAGCGAAGTGAATAATTTGATGCTTCCTTATGAAGCAGACAAGGGTAATATATGGCGTTTTTATTCTACTTTAACCGAAGGCAGAAGCCGAGCTAATAAATATACAGACCCCTACCATAGCCCTCTAAGAAGACAGCGATTATTATTATTGATAGATGACTATTTAAACAAATTGGAATCATTTGATTATAATAGTTTAAGTTTAGACGGCAAAGTAGATTATATTTTATTTAAACGTAATTTATTATTTGAAAAAAATGAATTACTTGATGATATTAAATTAGCAAGTTCATACGATGGATATTTTGAAGTTCGAGATAGTATTTTAAATCTTTGGACTTTAAGGCAAAGAGGCTATAAACCCAATGCCAGTAACGTTGCTAAAAACTTAATGATATTAAAAACCAAACTCGAAAATACTGCTGTTCCAAAAACATTAAGTGCTTCAGAAAAAAAATGGTTTATAGGCGAATGGAAAATGACCGAAAACGCCTTACAAAACTATGTTCAGTTTTATTTTAACTACGACCCAGAATTTACGTGGTGGGTTAAAAATCCTTATGATAGCTTAATGGCACAATTTAAGAAAACAAATACGGCTATTGCTAAAATTGAAGTAGAACAAATTAAAACTACAAAACCCAATAAATATGGAATTAAAGGGAACCCTATTGGTGCAGATAATTTAAATGAACTTTTAAAACAAGAGTGGCTGGCCTATACACCCGAAGAATTGATTTTAATTGCCGAAAATGAAATGACATGGTGTTTAAAAGAAGTTAAAAAAGCGGCAACGAGTATGGGGTATCAAGACAATTGGAAACAAGCTCTTGAAAAGGTAAAGCAAACATCTCCTAAACCCGGCGACCAGCCCGCATTAGTTTATAAAATTTATCAGGAATCCATAAATTTTATAAAAAACAATAATTTAATTACAATACCGCCTTTAGCCGAAGAAACATGGCAAATGAACATGCTTACGCCCGCTCAACAAAAATTTGCGCCATTCTTTTTAGGAGGCGAAACCTTACTTATTGCATATCCAACCGCTGATATGACCGAAGAAGATAAGCTGATGAGTATAAGAAGTAATAATCCTCATTTCTCGAAAGCAGTGATCCATCACGAATTAATTGCCGGGCATCATTTACAAGGGTATATGAATAATAGGTATAAAGTGTATCGCAACTTTGAGACGCCTTTTTGGCACGAGGGCAATGCGTTATATTGGGAATTTTTATTGTACGACAAAGGGTTTGCTAAAACCCCAGAGGACAAAATAGGCATGTTGTTTTGGCGGATGCACCGCAGTGCTCGTGTGATATTTTCCTTAAATTTTCATTTGGGGAAATGGAGTGCTGATGAATGTATTCAGTATTTAATAGACACGGTTGGGCACGAGCCATTTTCGGCTGAAAGTGAGGTAAGACGTAGTTTTGAAAGTAATTATGGTCCATTGTATCAAATTGCTTATTTAATAGGTGGGCTTCAGTTTTGGGCTTTAAAAAATGACGTAGTAGATACCCAAAAACTATATACTTTAAAAGACTTTAATGACGCCATTGTGCAACAAAATAGTATGCCAATAGAAGTATTACGATATATTATTACTAAAACGGCGCCTCCTGAAAATGCGGAGCCTGTTTGGCGGTTTTATAAATATATTAAGTAATTTTTATCGACATTGTAAAAGCTTAATTGAGATGTATAATTTTATGACGCTTTAGACGTTATGACCACGCCTCTAATTGTTGTATTGGGATAATTTATTGGCTTCTAAGCTTTCCGGACTAGGTTTCTTAATTTTTCTAAAATTCCGTTACATGATTAATGTCTCAAAGATTGGGTAGAAAGCAGTTTTAATGCAAAAAAAAGAAATACCCTAATTTTGCAAAAGTTTGTATTTAAAAATTATACTATTAGAAATACCTAAGTATTAAATAAAAAAAGGGGCAGCAATCTTGCCACCCCTTAAAAAAAATCCAGTTGTAATTATTCAGCAGGTTCGCTTTCTTCATTTTTTAAACGTTTGCCAATCATAACTAATTCGCTTATTTGCACTTCGCTGGTAAATTTCTTATTACCGTTTTTGTCGGCATAAGTACGATTAATAAGGCGGCCTTCAAGCAAAATTTCAGAACCTTTACTTAAATACTTTTCGCTAATTTCGGCTAATTTACCCCAGGCTACAATATTGTGCCAAATAGTCTCGGTAATTTTTTCGCCCTGCGAATTGTAGTACGTTTCGTTGGTAGCTAAAGAAAAAGTGGCTACTTTTTTGTCGGTACCAATCGACTTAAGATCTGGGTCTTTGCCCAAATTACCCATTAACTGGATTTTGTTTTTGATGGTGTTTGAAAACATATAAAAAATTTTAATGCGCAAAGATGCAAAAAAAAAGGATTCGTAAATTGAGTATTAATACGCAATATTTTAAGTATTTTTACTTTATATAGTTTACTTTTTATTTAGTATATTAGCCACTTTCATTAAAAACAAGACATAAAATTAATACATAATAAACAGTATATTTTCTTAACTATCATATTATCAATTGTTTAAAATGTGTATCAACGTTATAAAAAACAGTTTTAATTTAAAATAACTAAACCAGTTCTTTAAAAAATAATTATTAATTTTATTGAATATTTTACAATTATCTAAATATCAATATTATATAAAATATTATTAAAACATTTTGTCCTTTTGAAGAAAAATCTTAAATTGACATCAGAGTGGTAATAAATTTTTATTTTGCTACTACAACTTAATTTTTCGGGTAACCAATTAAATGTAATACAATAAAATTAATGTTATATATGATATTGATTATTAGTTTATTACAAAACAATGTTAAAAAAAACACAACAAAATTATTCTAATTTTTAATGATAGTTTAACAGCTATTAGTTTTTTGTTAACAATTATTGCCCTTACTTTGCAATATTAAAATCAAAAAAACAAATTTTAAAACTTTAAAACTTTAAATTATGAAAAAAACAATCTTAGCATGCTTCGCTATAACAATCTTAGCGTTTCAAAGTAATGCTCAAGCCAATTCAGATGAAATTAAAGGTAAGAATGGTAAAGGAAAAACAACTTTAATTAAATTTAAAACTACTCAGGTAACCGACGATGACGAATCTTTAAAAAGTTTTGCCAAAAAACAGTTTAAAGCGAATGCCAAAACCGAGTTTAAAGCCAAAAGTGATTTTGCAAACTTAAATAAAGCAGGATTCACTGTAAAAAAACTCCAACAATACTATGATGGTATCAAAGTTGAGTTTGCTACGCAGACTTTTGTTACTAAAAATGGTTTTGCAAGTTCTTTAAGTAGCGAATTTGTTGATGTTGACAATGTTACTAAAAACCCTGCAATTTCAGAAAGTCAAGCATTACAATTTGCTTTAACCAACATTGGGGCTTCAAGTTACAAATGGCAAAATGCTGAAGAAGAAGCTTTTCTTAAAAAAGAACAAAACAATTTATCTGCTACTTATTATCCAAAAGCAGAATTGGTAGTTTTAGGTACTGAAAACAATGGTAGCCGATTAGCTTACAAATTCGACATTTATGCTGAAGAGCCCTTAAGTCGTGATTTTGTGTATGTTGATGCCGAAAATGGTACTATCTTATTAAAAAACGCCCAAATTAAAGATGTAACTGGTACAGCTGCTACAAGATATAGTGGAACTCAAAGTATTGGAACTTATCAATCTTCTCCTACAACGTATATTTTAGCTGATTACAGTTTAGGTTCTGGAATTTTTACTTATAATACCGGAAATGCAACAAATTATGCAAGAGCCACAGAATTTATTGATGCCGATAATAACTGGACAGCCTTAGAGTATAATAACTCAGCGTATGATAATGCGGCTTTCGACGCCCATTGGGGTGCAATGCAAACCTATAATTATTTTTTAAATGTTCACAATCGTAATAGTTTTAACGGTGGTGGTGCTGCAATTAAAAGTTATGTTCATTATGGTAGAAGGTACGAAAATGCTTTTTGGGATGGTACCAGAATGACTTATGGCGATGGTGCTACAACCTTCTGGCCTTTAACTTCAATTGATGTTGTAGGACACGAAATAGGACATGGTGTTTGTACTTATACTGCAGACTTAGTATATGCTAACGAATCGGGTGCTATCAATGAAGCCTTAAGTGATATTTGGGGAAGTATGATTGAATACTATTCCGACCCAACAAATTCTTCTAAATTAACTTATAAAATTGGTGAACAAATTTATAAATCAGGTGGTTGGTTAAGAGATATGGAAAATCCTAAAACAAAATCGAACCCTTCTACATATAAAGGTCAATACTATTATACTGGTACATCAGACAATGGCGGGGTTCATAGCAATAGCGGCGTTTTTAATCATTGGTTTTATATTCTTGCCGAAGGAAAAAATGGTACAAATGATTTAGGAAATAGCTATAACGTAAATGGTATTGGTAAAGATAAAGCCGCTCAAATAACCTATCGTTCTGAAAGCGTTTATTTTACAGCTAATACTACATTTGCTCAAGCCAGAACGTTTACCATTCAGGCCGCTGAAGATTTGTATGGTGTTGGTTCTACAGAAGCCGTTGCAGTGTGTCAAGCCTGGTACGCAGTAGGAGTTGGTGATAATTCTTGTGCAAATAATGTAGCCGCAAATTTTATAGATGGATTAAATAACAACAGCTTAACCACAGCCGAAAATACTTCTACTTTTCAAAACAACAATTCAATCCAAGATAATCAAGAACATGAATTTAGCGCAGTAGCCTATCCTAATCCTACAGTAAATAACGTCAACGTAAAATTACCTGAAGGATATAATACCCAAGATGTTAATATAAATGTTTATGATAAAAGTGGGCATTTAGTTCAACAAGTTAATCCTGAATCAACGACCTCACAAATATCTTTAGCTGGTTATGATAATGGTGTTTTTATCATTAGAGTACAGCAAGGCAATAAAGTTTTAGCTAATTTAAATATACTTAAAAATTAGTTTTTTTTGATTTTAGTTCCCTTTTGTTAACTCAAGAGGGAACTTTTTCTTAATTAATATTCCCTTTTGTTAACTCAAGAGGGAATTTTAATTTTATGTTATTTAAATAATTTTATCAAATTAAAATATTAAATTGTATATTTGCTTAGTTTTTGTTATAAATAGTTAGTCTATGTCTCAAAAAATTTGGTTTTGGTCGCTTTGTATTTCAATGGGAGGTTTATTATTTGGCTTGGATTGTGCAGTTATTTCTGGCGCCGAAATGACTATTCAAAATTTGTGGCAGTTGAGTCCACAAATGCACGGACGGGCTATATCGTCTGCCCTCATGGGTACCATAGTTGGTGCAGCTTTTGGCAATATACCATCGAATCGTTTAGGAAGAAAAAAAACACTATTTTTAGTTGGTATTTTATTTTTTGTAACATCTATCGGTGCTGCTTTAGCCTGGAATGTTTATGTTTTTATATTATTCCGATTTTTAGGTGGTATCGCTATAGGGGCATCATCGGTAGTAGCCCCAGTTTATATTTCAGAAATAGCACCTGCTAAACACCGTGGCAAAATGGTTATGGCATTTCAAATTAATATTGTCGCTGGCATTTTATTAGCCTATTTAACCAATTATCTTATCGATTTATATATTACTCAAGCGGGGTGGCGGTGGATGTTGGGCATTGTTGCGCTGCCGTCGTTATTGTTTAGTGTGGGTTTAATTTTTGTGCCTGAAAGTCCGCGATGGCTCATTTTATATCAACACAATAGTGATGCCGCAAAAAAAATACTTGCCTGTATCGAAGACAATGTTGAGCAAGCTATTGAAAATATTAAAAAATCTGTACAGAACAACATGAGCCACACCAAATTTTTTCAAAAAAAATATTTTACCCCAATTTTTTTGTCATTTTTAATTGCATTTTTCAATCAAGTTTCTGGCATCAATGCCGTTATTTATTATGCACCCAGAATTTTTCAAATGACTGGTTTAGGCTCAAGTAGTGCTTTGTTATCTACAATTGGTATAGGGGTCGTCAATTTTATCAGTACCATTTTAGGTTGGTATTTAATTGACAGATACGGCAGACGCTTTTTAATGTATATAGGCTCGTTTGGCTACATTATATCTTTAGGCATGATAACCTATTGTTTTTATAATCAACAATTTACTTTAGTACCTACTTTTATTTATATATTTATTTTGTCGCATGCCATTGGTCAAGGTGCTGTTATATGGGTGTTTATTGCCGAAATTTTTCCTAATGAAATACGTTCACAAGGCATGAGTTGGGGCTGTATGGTGCATTGGATTTTTGCTACCTTGATTTCAGACCAATTTACAAATATTACGCATCATTTTGGGGCAACATCCATTTTTGGGTTCTTTGCTTTCATGATGATATTACAATTGTTATTTGTGTGGAAACTGATGCCCGAAACCAAAGGCGTTTCCTTAGAAAAAACGGCTTATCATTAACCCTTTCTAAAATAATTGATATTGCCAAACTTAATTACTTGGAATATACTTAACAATTTTGATTTTAGCCATTTGCCCAATAGGCACAAAGGATTCTTCGAGAACTAAAACTGGATAGTCGTTGGTAGCTATAATTTGAAGAAGACGGGGGTGTTGTAAGCCAAAACCATTTTTAATTTGAACAATCGTTTTACCCTCGTCATACGTTTCAAATAAATTAAGTTCGGTGGTTGGGGCTTGGGTAAAACCACCAAATAATATATGTTTAGTATTTTTAGGATCAACCCAAATACCTCGAATATATGAATATGGAAAACTATCCTTTCCTGTAATACCTACATTAAAAATATATGTTGAATTGGTATCGGTAACCTTGGCTAAAGCCCCTTCTTGACCAACATAAAACGAATTAGGTACATAACTAAAATATTCTAAAGAATTTGGACGCCGATTGCCCCAAACCGTATTTGGTTTGATAATTTGGGTTAAATTGGTTAACAATACTGGGTCGTTAATATTAATATCAAAACGCCCTAACCACGAAACATCTAAAGGATTTTCGGTTCCAAAATAAATCTTATTAGGTTGGTCAGGATAAAAATTTGAAATAAGGTCATAGCCAAAGCCCACTGATTTGCTGTAATTTTGTAAATTCCAAGTTAAGCCGCCGTCTTTAGAAACCACAAATTGATTACCAGAAATGTTAGAAAAAATAACTTGGTTTAAAGTAGGATGGGCTCGAAAATGTGAGAACGAAAAATAATAAGAATCTAATGTACTGTAAATACCAGAGGCTGCAGTCCATGTTTTACCTTGATTAATAGAGGTATAAATTGCTGGAAGGGTCTTAGAATATCCTGTTTTAATTGAAGCTAAATAGGTGTTTAAAACGGGATGTTTATAAAGTGCGGTTAATTTTTTGCCGCTAAATCCCAAACTATCCCAGGTATTCGTTATTAAATTGAGCCTCCAAATGCCATCAGAAGTACCAACAACAATATTATTGTTGTCGAAAAATCCAGCTTGAAAGCTAATAGCATCAAAAGGGTCGGTTGTGTTCGTATTAAGAACAGCAAATTCTTTAAATGTGCCATTTCCTGGAATGATTATAGGTGCCACCCCATCGTCCTGTTTACATCCTACAAAACCAATAATTAAACCAATAATTAAACAATACATTTTCATAATTTTACTTTTTGCAAAGTTACGTTTACTTTAAGATGACTTTTATAAAAAAATCATAAATTTAGGTTTAAATATTGGTAAAAATAAATATTTTTAGTTAAAATATTTTATTTCGGTTTAAATTTAGTACCTTCGCCGAATTTTTAAACATGAATATCAGAAACATTGCAATTATTGCCCACGTAGATCACGGCAAAACAACCTTAGTTGATAAAATATTATTAGCCACCAAAGTATTTAGAGATAATCAAGACACGGGTGAGCTGATTATGGATAGCAACGAATTAGAACGTGAAAGAGGCATCACCATTTTTAGTAAGAATGCCGCGGTAATTTATAAAGATTATAAAATTAACGTTATTGATACACCAGGACACAGCGATTTTGGCGGTGAAGTAGAACGAGTTTTAAAAATGGCTGATGGCGTGCTTTTATTGGTAGATGCTTTTGAAGGACCCATGCCCCAAACCCGCTTTGTGTTAGAAAAAGCCTTAGCGCTTCATTTATCACCCATCGTAGTTATCAATAAAGTGGATAAAGAAAATTGCCGCCCAGATGAAGTGCATGATGCGGTTTTTGAATTATTTTTTAGTTTAAATGCTACCGAAGAACAACTTAATTTTCCTACGTTTTACGGCAGTGGCAAAAAAGGCTGGTTCAATACCTCTTTAACGCCTTGCGACGATATCATCCCTTTATTAGATGGTATTTTGCAATATGTACCACCACCCAAAATAAGCGAAGGTAATTTACAACTTCAAATAACGTCTTTAGATTATTCGTCATTTTTAGGTCGTATCGCCATTGGTAAAGTGTCAAGAGGCGAAATTAGAGAAGGACAACAAATTATGTTACTACAAGCTAACGACCAAAAGAAAAAAATTAAAATAAAAGAACTTTATGTTTTTGAAGGTATGGGTAAGAAAAAACAAAGTGTGGTAACCGCTGGCGACCTTTGCGCCGTAGTGGGTTTAGAAGATTTTAATATTGGCGATACCATTGCCGATGCCGACAATCCAGAAGCCTTACCATTTATAAAAGTAGATGAACCTACGATGAGCATGATGTTTTCGATTAATAATTCGCCCTTTTTTGGTAAAGAAGGCAAGTTTGTTACTTCGCGGCATCTTCGCGAGCGTCTTTTTAAAGAAACCGAAAAAAATTTAGCCTTAAAAGTTGAATCAAGTCATGAAACAGATAGTTTTATGGTTTTTGGTAGAGGTATTTTACATCTCGGTATTTTAGTGGAAACCATGCGTCGCGAAGGTTACGAACTCACTGTAGGCAATCCACAGGTAATCGTTAAAAATATCAATGGTAAAAAAAGCGAACCTTATGAAATTTTAGTTGTAGATGTTCCCGAACAATTTAGCGGAAAAGTGATTGATTTAGTTACCCAACGTAAAGGCGAAATGACCATTATGGAAAGCAAAGGTGCCATGCAACATTTAGAGTTTGAGATACCTTCACGTGGTTTGATAGGGTTGCGTTCTCAAATGCTAACCCAAACAGCTGGTGAGGCTACTATGAACCACCGCTTTTTAGATTATAAAGAATGGAAAGGCAATATTCCTGGCAGAAATAACGGCGTTTTAGTGGCAAAATTTCAAGGCACAGCCACACCGTATTCTATAGATAAATTACAAGAACGCGGGAGCTTTTTAATTTCGCCAGGCGACGAGATTTATGTTGGACAAATTTTGGCCGAACATATTAAACCAGGTGATTTAAATGTCAATGTGGTTGAAACCAAAAAATTAACCAATCATCGGGCAAGTGGTAGCGATGATAGCGTTAGAATTGTTCCCAAAATTGAATATACGCTTGAAGAGTGTATGGAATTTATTCAAGAAGACGAGTGCATAGAGGTAACCCCCAAAAACATTCGCTTGCGTAAAACGGTTTTAAATGAAGACGAACGAAAGAAAGTTTCTAAGGTGAAGTCTGATTAAAAGGGTTTCTATTAAAATCCTCAAAACGAATTAATAATACTTATTGAGATGAATTTGAAGTCCTATATTAAAATAGAAATTATGGGGACATAAATTGTAGTATATATTGCTCGTATTTGTTGAAGAACACCAAAACGCAGTTTTTTATCTATCATTTAACCAAACGCCAACCGAAAGTTTTATTATTGGTGTAATAGAGGCATCGAATGAGTTGCTTAATTCGTTATAAATATCAAGTGATCTTGTATAATTCAAGTTTATGCCTAAGCCTGCACTAAAATCGAAACTGAATCGTTTTTGATAATTTCTTTGAAGACCCCAAAGAAAACCAATTGTATTCCTAAAGTCTTCATACGAATATCTTTTATTAGTATTATTACTAGAAAAGCCATCTGGAAATATCAAACTGTTACTACTGTATCTACTCATGATTATCGGACTTATATAATTTAAATTATTAAAATCAGTTCTTTTTTGTTTTTTATGCCTTTTATCAAAATTATAATATTTTCTGTATTGTAAAGAAAGCGTTGGGTTTAATGATATAGAAGAATTATTGCCAAACATTGTAGACAATGCAAGAAAAACATAAGGTGATAATGATACTTTACCTACTAAAGATTGAAATTTTGCAATTCTTAATTCATAACTAAATCCAAAATCTGGAAATGTTATTTTAGAAACATTTTCAATATCATTTTTACCCGCTTCTTGAGAGAGACATTGAAACGAAGTAAATAATATACTTGATAAAAGAAGTGTTTTTTTACTTAAAATTAAATATTTCATAATAATTATTTTTTTATTTGCCATAATCTAACAATTTTATCAGCACCTCCGCTTGCAATATATTTACCATCTATACTGTAAGCAATTGAAAATAAGGGTCCCCTACTATCATAGTTTGCATCATAAAAATCACCAGAATTTGCATATAAAGTTTTAATAGTCTTATCACTACTCGCTCCAGAAATAAATTTACCATCTGGACTTAAGGCTACAGAAAAAACAACACCATCAAAAACATCAGAAGTTGCTAAAAGTTTTCCATTATTAATAGACCAAACATTCACTACACCAATTGAATTACCACCTATTATAAAATTGCCATCAGGACTAATTGCAAAAGATAAAACAAATTTTTCAATATAATCAGAAAAAGAATTTTGTGATAAATCAATAAATTTTTTTACGAACACTCCGTTTGTATCTAACATTGTGATAACACTATCTTGACCAGCAACAAATATAAAATTATCATTTCTGCTATAAAGTATTGAAGTAGGATTTGCGGTATTATTACTATAAATGGATTTTTTGAGTTGACCATCAATGATATTATAAAATTTAATCAAACTTCCTGAAGTAACACAAACTAATGTACGGCCATCGCTTGATATATCGCCACCATAAGCAGGCGTGGTATTTATAGTTCTCATAAGAATGTTATTGCTTAAATCCCAAAATTTAGTTGTTCCATCCTGACTACCGCTAACTAAAGTTTTACCATTTGGACTGAATTTTAAATAATATATTAAGTTGTTATGACCTGAAAGTTCTTGAACTAATTTTTTTGTTTTATATTCCCAAATTCTAATGACTTTATCTTTGCCAGAACTTGCAAGTGTTTGGCTATCAGGACTAAATGCTATTGTGTATATTGTGTCAGAATTACTTATTAAATTGGTTGAAAAATATGGAAAGCTTTTAATACAATTTGTTAAAATTAAAAGACAAAGCATGATAAAAACAATAGAGAAAAAGAACTTTAATTGTGTGAAATATTTCATACTTTAATGTTTTAATATGATGTTAGTTATAAATATTTTTATTTTTGTCAATTCTACCTCAAAAGTTCCAATATCAAATAAAACAATGAGCTTATTTTCTAAAATAACTTCTAAATTTTTATTTAATATTTTTTGTATTGTAGTATCACTTTCTGTAATATTATCATTTACTAAAGCCTGTACTTGATGTTTATCAAGTGTTTCATTACTTAAAGCAGTTCTTGTATTTAAATTTTGATGAATAAATTCAAAGGCAGAAATAAAACCATTATTCTTTATTTCTGTTGTGTTTTGGTTGTTAATGTCTTTATAATATTTCCGCGCCTCAGTTTTAGTGCTAAAGCTTAAAATACCATCTGGGAAATTAGTTTTGTTTATAAAAATTTTGTTGGTTATATCCAAATTATCTAATAATGAATTTTCTGTTTTTGAACATGCCGGTAATAAAATCAATGAACTTATAAAAAGTGTAGCTTTAATAACTGTATTAATAAATGTTTTCATTTTTAATTTTTTTGCAAAATACATATTAAATTTTGAAATATTTCAAAATTTAATTTTTTTTATCATATAGGTGCAAAGAAAAGAGCATAACCTTTATAAAAAACACCCCCCAAGTGTTATACAAACCAAAATTCAATAAAAATAGAGCTTAAGTCCGTTTTGTTACCTATTTTAACCCAATAAATCGTATATTTTATCAAAAATTACGTCATAAAAACCCCAAAATTTGTGATTTGTTTAACAATTTATTAATTTTACTGAAAGTTGGGTTAAAAGTAAATGAAGACGAACGAAAGAAAGTTTCTAAGGTGAAGTCTGATTAAAAGGGTTTCTATAACTTCTTAGCATTCATTCTTTTTTGAAAAATTTCGGCAACGGTACACCCTGTGAGTTTGCTTTCTAACCACGCAATGATGTCTAAGTACATAATGGCACGGTTGTCAATTTTATTTTTTTCAATCTCCTTAAGTTTGTTAAGTAAATTTTTAAAGGCTGATTTGAGTTTTCTTTGGTCTATTTCAAAAAACTGTTGTAAAAATTTCAAAATTTCCTGTTCAATCAAATTTAAATTTTGCATTTTTAAAAGAAAACGATACACCGATTTTATTAAATATGGAATAATATAGTCGTTATTTAATTCATAATGTGCAATAAGCAATAAAAATCGTGCGTAACATTGAATATCAGTTCTTAAATTAACTTTATAATTAATAATTTTATTTAAAAAATCAATGCAAGATTCATACTTAGCCCCCGCAAAATACAAGGAGGCAAATTTATAATAAAATACTAATATCCTATGTTTATCTAAAAAAAGTTCATATACTTTTAATTGCTTATTAATTTGTGGAATCAAAGCGATACCGCTTTGGATATTTCCATCTAATAATATTTGGTTAATTTTGGCAATATTTAAATATACAAAGCATTGAATTTTATTGTTTGGTATATTGTCAACCCATTTTAATTTACTAAATTGTTCAAAATGATCCACAGCAGTTTTAAACTCTTCGTATCGCTTGATATTAAATAAAGCAGTAATTAAATTATGCTGGGCTTTAATATACATAAAGGTTTCGGTTTCTATCATGATGGGGTATTGGTCGAATATTTGAACCCAACGTATAGAATATTTATAAAAGTTTAAAAAATCTTGTACAATAAAACTATACCAACAATACGCTTGATAATAATAACATTTATCGTAAAATGTAGATAGTTTTTTGCCTAAGGGTTCTATATCCGATTTAAAAATATTGGTTATATAATCAAAATCTTGTTTATTTCTAACAAAACCGTTTTTGATGTACCAACTATATAATAATAAAGAGTGATTTGAAATTTGATTGACTAATTTCAATAAGTCGCAGGCGGTTTCAGATTCTTTAGCTAAATTTATAGCCCTTTGTTCCATACTACGCGTAATATGTAAGGACTCAATTTTTTTTTCTAAAAACTGGGCTTGAATTAAATACGTAATTTGATTATAAGTAGTGGCAAGTTCTTTAATCCTACTTAACATTTTTAAACTTTGGAGGTACATTCCTTTTTGATATACAATTTTGGCAAAATCTAACTGTTCATTCAGTTGAAGTTCAATGTTTTCTTTTTGTTTAATCAATCGTAAACAGGTTAAAATTGATTGAAATAAATGGGCTTTTAAATTTGAAATTTGTTTTTTTTGAATTTGAGGATTTTTTTTTAAAATATCCACTTCATTATAGTTTTTAGAACTATCTATTGCCATAAATAGTTGAATGACTTTAAAGTTGTCAAAGTCGGACAACCGCTTCATATAAAGCTTAAAATGCCTTTTTTCGTGAGGTTCTAAGGATTTTATGAGCACAAAAATAGTTTCGGCATTATGTTGCGAGTTCATGGGTTTATTTTTGCAAATATAGTAATTTTTTAATAATTGTACTTATAATTAATTTTCGTATATTTGCAAATTATAAATTTAATTATTGTTATGAAGTCACATGTTATTTTATTAATTCTTGTTTTTATGGGTATTTCTAGCTTTGCCCAACAAAATAAAAAAATCTTAGTTCCCAAAAATTTTTTAATAGAAATCATTGCCGATAATATAGGGTCTGCAAGGCATTTAACCGTAGCACCCAATGGGGATATTTATGTAAAATTAAACGATTTAAAAGACGGTAAGGGTATTGTGAAATTACAAAAAAATGGCGCAACATATACCCAATATTATTTTGGAAATTACGAAGGTACGGGGATCTGTATTCAAGGTAATTATTTATATGCAAGTTCTAATGAAGCCGTTTATAAATACCAATTTGATAAGCAATGGAATATTATGAATCCTAACCACCCCGATACGATTATCGAAAAACTTGTAAGCGAAGGGCAACATGAATCCAAATCGCTTGTTGTCAATAACCAAAACGAAGTATATGTTAATATTGGAGCGTATTCAAATGCTTGTCAAGAACAAGACCGAACCCCACAATCTAAAGGATTCTTTCCTTGCCCAATTTTAGAAAAAGCCGGCGGTATTTGGAAATTCTCTAGCCAGGCATTGCATCAATCCTATCCAGAAGGCGACCGTTGGGCAACCGGCTTACGAAATGTAGTAGGTTTAGATTGGAATTACCAAACCAATTCGCTTTTTGTAACACAACACGGTATGGATCAACTTGCCGATAATTATCCGCAATATTATTCCAAAATTAAAAGTGCTAATACGCCCGCCGAATGTTTATATGATACGAAATTAGGCACTAATGCTGGATGGCCTTATAGTTATTACGATTATGAATTAAAAAAAATAATGTTAGCACCTGCGTATGGTGGAGATGGAATAAAAGAATATCAAGGTGTGGCACAAGAGCCAGTTATGGCATTTCCGGCGCATTTAGCACCCAATGGCTTGCTCTTTTATACCGGTAATTTATTCCCTGAAAAATACAAAAATGGCGCTTTTATTGCCTTTCACGGCTCCTGGAACAGAAGCCCAGAACCACAAGCAGGTTTTTTTGTAGTCTTTGTGCCTTTTAAAGACAGTAAACCAACTCTAAAAGATAGCTGGGAAATTTTTGCAGACGGTTTTGCTGAGGTTAAAAATCCTAAATCTCCCAATCTTGCTAAACATCGCCCTTGTGGTTTAGCCCAAGACATAGAAGGGAATCTTTATATTAGCGACGATAAAATGGGTACTATATACAAAGTATCGTATCGACATCCTTAATAATTAAAAATAAAAAATAATGACGTTTTCAAAAAGAGCTTTGTTTTTATTGTTTTTACTGATTTTAATGACCTCGCATTTAAGATCACAAACCTATAACAAAGGAAAAAAAATATACCAAGAAGCATGTCTTAGTTGTCATCAAGAAGATGGTGGTGGTGTTATGAATTTAAATCCGCCCCTCGATGGCGCTTCTAATGTTATAAGCAACAATACGGCGTATCTTATAAAAGTTGTGCTTTTGGGTTTAAAAGGCAAGGTGGCTTTAGATAATAAATACTACGGCAATGTAATGGCACCTCACAACAATCTTTCAAACCAAGAAATTGCAGATGTTTTAAATTATATTCGTAATTCATGGTCTAATAAAAAAGCCAAAGCAAAAAAAATTTTGGTTGAAGACGTGGAAGCTACTCGGAAATCCTTACCATAAAAACTTAGCGTCACCCATAACAAAATTACCTTGTTTTTTATATTTTTTCCTCATAATGAACTTAATAAAGACTCTAATTAAATGACTTTTAAATTCTTAACTAAAATAAACATCCAAATTTAACAATTAATCATCATGGTCATCATCATCATTGTCAGCCGCATTTGTAATGGTTTTGGTAGTGGTTACACCGTTGATGGTTAAAGAAATGGTTCTAGAACCACAATCACCAGAAAACTCTACTTTTATAACATCTGTTAAATAATTAATGTCTATTGTGCCAGATTTAGGTTTAACTCTACTTATACACGAAAAATCTTCAATAATTGGACTAGATGTTATATAACTAAAAAAGGTGCCACCATTTCTAGTAACTTGTGTATTAACAGTTGTAGTTACATTGCCTTTTAAAGCAACAAAAATATACCTTGTGAAAATCCTTCTTACAATAAAATTGAACGATTTGTTTCTAGTAGAACTGATATTAAATACATTGCCGTTAGGTAAAGTAATGGTTCCACTTGCAGTTGATGTTAGGGCTAAACTTGCTACCGAATCTACTAAATTATAATTGCGAGCTCTGGATATAACCCTATTGCCGTTAATAACATAACCATTGATATTAAAATTGTTGAACTTGATAGTTTTAGAGATTGTATTGCTCGATGCTTCCGATGTTCTAAGTATTGTAACAGTCCCACTTCTAAATAAAGTATCACCATACTTAGTAATATAAGTTTTGCCTGCCCCAAAATCAAAAACAACAGAATCTAATTGGTTTAATATGGTATCTAATAGAAACCAATTATATAAACCACCAGGTTTGCCATCAGCTTTAAATCCAAAACTATTACCAAAACCTGGTTTTAAAAAAGGAATATATTTATTGATAGCCACACCTCTTAAATAGCTTCTAATACTTGGTTTAGCAAGACCAAAAAAATCAAAATTAAATCCAGTGAGTCGTTCATCAAGGTTTTCAAACATATAAAGTGCCGCAAATGTATCGTTAGGAATTAATAAACTATTGCCATCTAAAGCAAAACTACGTGATTTAAATTTATTATAATAATTACCAGAATTTGTACCGCGGTCATCGCTAAAAGGCACCCTTGTTTGTGGCGTATTAAATGCAAAAGATTCATAGCCAATACCATTGTTAATGTTAACGGCACTTCCTTGATTGGAAGAACCACTAATATTAAATTCAAAACCTGAGCTAATTTGAGCAGCGCTTAAACTCACATTGGTTAAGTCGGCCACAGATAAATTTGATGTTGTTGTAAGGTCTGGACTATTACTAGATTTTTGGCAACTAAAATTTAATAAACTTAAGCATCCTAATAGCCAAAAACTTTGTTTTATGACAGTCATTGATTTTGTTTTCATATAAAATAATTTAATTTATTATAAAATTTCTCAAAGTTAAGGTATCTATTTTTGTTTTTTGATAAATTTATCCTAAAAAAAAATAAACAATATGTTAAAAATGATTAACTTTGCTCTATGAAACTTTTTATTTTTTTATTTTTTATTGTTAAAATAATTTTTTCAATGCAACACTGCCATTCCCAATCCAAATTATTAGTATTAAAAGATAAAGACCGCATTCTTAAAACATGGACCGAAGGTTCAGATATTAATTTTAGGCTTATTAATTTTAATGATGTCAATGCCCGCATCGATAAAATTAACGATAGTTCTATTGAAATAAGGCGCTTTGAACTGAGAGATTTTTATAATAGTTATGGCTTGGATAGAACAGATACATTTTGGTATGGTAAGGATACGTATTTATTTAGTGAAATACTATCTATACCTAAACCCAAACTAAAATCTGCTTTGTTTCGTTCTGGCTTGTTTTTTCAAGCCCTAGGTATTGCCGCGGTTAGTTTAAATCTTATAAATTCTCTTATTCAAAATTCATTCCAAACATATGATGGTATTTTTATAGCTTCCGGAGTATTGGTATGGGGTATTGGTAAAGTGTTAAAATCTACTTACAAAACCACATATACTCTCGGCAAACGTTATAAATTTGAAACCCTTTGATTATGAAAGGGTGTTGGCATTTTTTTAAAAAATGGGCTTTTGTTTTTTTTTGCTCACAACTTATTTATATTATCATACTTCGTTGGGTAATGCCACCTATTACCATAACGCAAGCTGTTGATTTTTTTAGCTATGGTTTAAAAAGAGATTATGTAACCTGGAATAATATTTCGGATAACGTAAAATTAGCTGTTTTAGCAAGCGAAGACCAAGGTTTCTTAAATCATTATGGTATCGACTGGACATCTTTAGAAAAAAGCATGTTACCTAATACCAAACGAAAATCAAAAAAAATGAGTTGGGGCGGTGGCGCCAGTACCATTAGCCAACAAACCGCTAAAAACGTGTTTTTATGGCAGGGGAGCGGTGTTTTAAAATATATCAGAAAAATGGCAGAATTTATTTATACACCTTTAATGGAATTATTTTGGAGCAAAAAAAGAATTTTAGAAGTCTATTTAAACGTTATCGAAATGGGAAAGGGCGTTTTTGGAATTGAAGCCGCCGCCCAATTATATTTTAAAAAGTCTGCCCGAAACCTATCACGAGAAGAAGCCGCAAAAATAGTGGCTTGTTTTCCTAATCCTAAAAAATTTTCAGTCGTAAAACCCACCAGCAGACGAGTCGCTTGGCGTTATCCACAAATTTTAAATCAAATGCGCCGTATCGAAGACGACCCCAAATTACAGTCTTTTTTAAAATAATATCAAGTTCTGTTTTATAATAAACTAGTTAAATGTATCACATACCTCTTTATTTAAAAGATTAAGGGTTACAGTGGTGTTCTTTTTCAGCTATAAATTACACCTCAAGTTTCATTAAAAAATCGTTTTGATGGGCAGTGCCTAAAACAAAAGTCCGTTCACCAAAAATGCTAAAACCATGCTTTTTATAAAATGTGATGGCTTTTATATTATGTTCCCAAACGCCCAACCACATCGAAGATGCACCGTTTTTAAGAGCCACTTCTTTAGCTTTATTAAGCAACATAACTCCAATGTGTTGATTTTGAAATTGCTGTCGAACATAAATTCTTTGAATTTCTAAGGTATTGTTTAAATGGTAGTTTTCGGGTTGCTTATCTTTATTTACTTTAAGATACCCTAAAATATCTGTATCTTTTTTAGCAAAATAAAATGTTGAATTGGGATTTAATAATTCTGTTTTAAATTGTGGCTCGGTTAATTTTTCAGCAACATAACAATCCATATCTTCCTTGGTATTATAGGTTGCAAAAGATTCTATAAACGTTTCTAAAGCAAGTTGTCGTACGGTTTTGTACGCATCTGTTTTTACTTGTTCAATAACCATGGTTTTCATAACGTGTTTATTTAAAATAAAAATACCACCTTTAATGCAAAGGTGGTATTTTTAAAGGTCATTATCATTATATTATGAATTAACAATTCATAAATACTAATTATTGTTGTTTGTTTTCTAATAAGTTAAAAAACTGGTCTAATTGAGGTAAAATTACAATTCTAGTACGTCTGTTTCTTGCCCGGCCTTCATCGGTCGCATTCGTATCAATGGGTTTGTATTGACTTCTACCAGCGGCAGTAATTCTAGCTGGGTTAATACCATATTCATTTTGCAAAACACGAACAACCGAGGTAGCACGCTTCACACTTAAATCCCAGTTATCAACTAATTGCGAGGTTCTATGTTGTTTTAAACTATCGGTATGACCTTCAACCATAAATTCAATTTCGGGTTGAGCAATTAAAACCTTAGCAATTTTACCAAGTACTTTTTTGGCTTCGGAACTTAAATCGTAACTACCAATTTTAAATAATAATTTGTCGGAGATATCAATAAAAACAACATCTTTTTCAATTTTTATTTGAATATCATCGTCGTTTAAATCACCAATGGCGCCTTTTAAATTCATAACTAAAGCTAAATTTAAAGAATCTTTGTGCGCGATAGATTGCTGTAAATTTTGAATAAATAAATCTTTGGCACCAATGTTTTCTAAAGATTTTTTAATACTTTCAGATTGCTCTTTGGAAATTACGGAAAGATTTTTTAACTGATCAACGGCAAGATTATTATTTTGTTTTAATAGATCAATTTCTTTCATAAGCTGATTAATTCTGTCTTGTAAAACTTTGTTGGCATCATTTAAACTGGTTGCCTTTAAATCTTTTAAAGACGATAACGAGTCACATTCTTTTTGTTTTTTTAACAAATCTAAATAAGCGCCATTTAATTGATTATATTTGGCTTCGTCTTCTTTAACCTTTTCGTTAAACTTTTTTTTGCTAACACAAGCAAATAAACCTGTAACTATTGCTAATAAAACAAGAGCATTTCGGCTGCTTTTAAAAATTTTTTTCATATTTATAATATTAATTTAAACGCAAAAATACATAAATTTTTTAATTTAATTTTTTTTTTTATTTTTTTTTTTATTTTTTAACAATTTTTTTGTTATTTTTGCTAAAATTTATAAATTTATGTTAATAAGAACAAAACAGTTTTTAGAAAGATTTCGTTTTAATCTATGGATTATGTTAATACTTACTAGTTTTACTAGTTTTAGCACATTTGCCCAGTCTGAAAAAATAAATGGCATCATTTTTGACAAAACAACCCAAATTGGTTTAGAGGGTACTATTATCAAAAATATAACCAAAAACAAATACACAACTTCCAAAGCTGATGGTAGTTTTTCCATTACAGGTAATATTGGAGACCTTATTGAGTTTAAACATATTGGCTATCTTACAATTCAAGCTAAAGCAGAATCAAACCAAGCCAAATATTATTTAGAATCAACCTCAGAACAATTAGCCGAACATATTACACTTGGTACACGAAGTGTGAAACGAGTTACAACATCTACATCAGTACCAGTAGATGTCATAAAATATTCTCAAATTGCGTTTACATCCGCCAGAACAGACATTGTAACGAACTTAAATTATAGTGTGCCTTCGTTTAATTATAATAAGCAAACTGGTTCAGATGGTGCCGATCACATGGAAGTTGGTACTTTACGTGGCTTAGGACCCGACCAAACCTTAGTCCTTTTAAATGGTAAACGTCAGCATCCTACGGCTTTTGTAGCCTTGTTTGGTACAAGAGGTAGAGCCAATAGCGGGGTTGATTTAAGTTTAATTCCAAGTTCGATGGTAGAAACTATAGAAGTTTTGCGTGACGGTGCTTCGGCTCAGTATGGCTCCGATGCCATTGCAGGTGTTATTAATATCATTTTAAAGAAAAATAGCAATTGGAATGTTGTAGTTGGTTCCAGTGCTTATTACGACAATAAATTTAATTCAAATCTTAATAACGATAATAACCAATATTTACAAACCAAATCACCTTTGGACGGATTGAATGTTAATTTAAGTGTTAATAATGGCTGGGATTTAGGGAAAAGAGGCGGTTTTATAAATGTTGATTTTGAGTATGTTAATCAAGATAAAACCTTTCGACAAGCAGGCGCCAACGATTTACCAGAAAATCCGTATAGACGTGGTTTTGGCGATGCATCTGCATCTTCTCAAAGCTTGTTTTATAATTTAGAATTACCCGCTAGCAAAGTACACGAAACATTGAAATTTTATAGTTTTGGAGGCGGAACAACCAAAACCTCTGACGCTTATGCATATTCAAGAAACTGGTATCCCTACGATATTGAAGGCGGGGCAACTGGCAGATTCCCAAGAACGCTCAGTGGCGATTTATTTTTCGACCCCTCAATCATGCGCTCAACCAAAGATGGTGAAACCATTTATTTTAATCCCCATATTAAAACTGTTGTAACAGACCTGTCTGAAGTGGTGGGTTTTAAAGGAGAAACTAAAAGTAATTGGGCTTGGGATCTGAGTTCTACTTTAGGTTATAATGATTTTCATTTCTTTACCGAAAAAAGCTATAATGCCAGTAACGTTGGAAGCATTACGCCTAATAATTTTGATGCTGGAGGGTTTAATTTTACCCAATTTACTAATAATTTTGATATCAGTAAAAGTTTTGGTAAGGAAGACCAAGCTGGAAATTTCAACTTAGCCTTTGGTGCCGAAGCTCGCTTTGAACAGTATCAATTATATAACGGCGAACCCTTGTCGTATTCTAGAATTCCTAATGATTTTGGACTTGCAGGTGGTTCTCAAGGATTTCCCGGTTTTTTATTAAAAGATAATTTAACAGCTACCCGCAACAACTTAGCTGTGTATGCAGATATTGAATGGAATCCATTTAAAAAATGGCAATTAGATTTTGCCATGCGCGGCGAAAATTATTCCGACTTTGGACCGGTTTCTACTTTTAAAATTGCATCATTATTAGAACTTTCAAAAATTGTTAATTTAAGAGGTTCGGCAAGCACTGGCTTCAGAGCGCCTTCTTTACAACAAATTAATTTTCAAAATACCATCACTAGTTTCGCTGGTGGCATGTTAACCGAAGCACGTATTGCCAATAATAACGATCCCTTAGCCCGATTAGCTGGCATCCCAAAATTAAAACAAGAAACATCCATCAATTTTAGTTTTGGTGTCGCTTTAAAACCTATTAAAAATTTAACCATTACGGTCGATTTTTATCAAATTATATTAAAAGACCGCATCGTACTATCTGGTTTATACTCTGCTAGTAGCGAAGGCTTACCGCCCGCTTTGATTGAAGGCATTCAAAATGCCAATGCTTCTACAGTACAATTTTTTACCAATGCTATTAACACAACCTCAAGAGGCGTTGATATTGTTGCAGACTATTTTGTAAGCTTTGGTAAAAACAATAATTTAAAAATATTATTAGCGGGTAATATCCAAAATTTAACAATCGATAAAATTAATGTGCCTGCTAATTTAAGCGGTAACCAAAGTTTAGTGAATACTTTTTTTACTACCCGCGAACAAGCCTTTTTAAAAGCCTCAGCACCTAATTCTAAATTTAATTTAAATGTAGATTATAATATCCGTAAAGTTGGTTTTGGAATTAAATTAACCCAATTTGGTGAAGTTGTTACTCAAGGTTATGGTAGCGATGCCAATAATTACGACGGTAACAACCCTGTTGTACCCAGTGATGCTGATGAAAATGTTTTAGTGCCCGATCAATATGTATATTCGCCTAAAGTAGTTTTAGATTTTTATTTTAAATGGAAAATTTCAAATGTGGTATCCTTCTTTACAGGTGTTGACAATGTGTTGAATGCACACCCCGATTTTACTGTGAATCCTCTTGCTAAAGGCTGGGCTTATAACGGTGAATCGGGCGGTGCTTGGGAATCGGTACAAATGGGCTACAATGGTAGAAGGATCTTTTCTAAACTTATTTTAACCTTTTAATGCCTTTTATAAAATTTTTAGAGACGATTCATTAAAAATGTTTTATCTTGCAACCTATCATTTGAAATTATAACTATGTTAATTATTTTTAGTATCACGATTGTTTGGCTTATAGGGTGGTTTTTTGGTTTATCAAAAGTTTTTAAAAAAGCAGGACTTGAATCATCCAAGGCATGGATTCCTTTTTATAATACGTATTTAATGGTTGAGGCTTGTGGTTTAAAAAAGCATTGGTTTTGGTTACAGTTTATTCCATTTGCAGGACCTTTTTTTACCCTTTGGATTAACATCATGTTTACCATGCACTTTAAACGCTTTAGTTTTTCAGACCATACATTAGCAACCGTATTACCTTTTTATTTTTATCCTAAATTAGCTCGTGATGCTACTCAAAAATTTTATGGGGTAAAAGCCTTAGATGGTTACGTAAAATCTGTTTCTCGGGAATGGGTAGATGCCATTATTTTTGCTGTTATTGCTGCAACAATCATACGCTTATTTACCTTTGAAATGTACGTAATTCCTTCAGAAAGCATGGAACGCACTTTATTAGTCCACGATTTTTTAGCGGTTAATAAATTGGCTTACGGACCAAGAATACCACAAACACCACTTTTCTTCCCATTTGTCCATAATTTAATGCCATTCAGCGAATCTGTACCATCGTATTTAAAGTGGATTCAGTTAGATTATTGCCGTCTCCCAGCTTATAGCAGTGTTAAAAGAAACGATGTGGTGGTTTTTAATTTTCCTTATGGTGATACCGTGATAAATTTACCCGATTTTGGTAGTAAAAATCCATATTATGACGTCCTTAGAATTCGTTACGACGGTAACCGCAACGAATTATTGAACGACTACCCAATTCTAGTTCATCCCATTGATAAAACTGACAATTATGTAAAACGATGCGTTGCTGTGCCCGGAGATACTTTAGAAATCATTGACGGAAGTTTAAAAATCAATGGTCGTCCTTCAAAATATCCTACAGGATCTCAAACGCAGTATTTTGTTAAAACCAATGGTGCAGCGCCTTTAGACTACGATTTTTTCTTAAATGAACTCGGTATCGATTTAGAAAATGTGAGTTCGGATGATGTACAAGTATATAATCAAAATGCAGGCTTATACCGCATTAATTTAACTACCGAAAACGTTGATAAATTAAGAGAGCAGTCTAGTATTTTAAATATAACACCTTATATAGATAATGAAGTTGGAAGAACCTTTCCGTTTGATTATGACAATTATAATTGGACTATCGACAATTATGGTCCTGTAATCATTCCCAAAAAAGGACAAGCTATTAATTTAACTGCTAAGAATTATGCTCTTTATGAACGATTAATAAAAGTTTACGAACTTCATAGTTTAGAAATGATTGATTCTGTAACTTTTATGATTGACGGACAAAAAACAAATACATTTACACCACGCTATAATTATTATTGGATGATGGGCGATAATCGACATCAAAGTCAAGACAGTAGGTATTGGGGTTTTGTACCCGAAACGCATATCGTAGGTAGGGCAAGTTTAATTTGGTATTCTTATAATAAAAGTTTATTTGATATACGCTGGAATAGACTTTTTAGACTTATAGAATAAATAAGCGATTCAAACTTATTTTAAAAATAGTTTCAATGATTACCAAAATGTTTTGTAAATTTGTAAAAATCAACTGTATGTTTAAAAAATTAAGTATCGTTTGTGGTTTGTGTTGTTGGTTATTAGTAGCTGTTGCACAAAATCAATTAGTTGGTTTTAACCCAAACGCTGTTAAAAAACAATTAGAAATAGAAAAAAAATTTGATAGTTTTTTAAGTAGCCAACGGATTGGCGAAACCATAAAACTTTTATCTTCCGTGCCACATCATACAGGTTCGGAAGGTGGTAAATTTGTGGCTGAAAAAGTCAAGCAAAAATTTATAGAATATGGTTGGGATGCCGAAATTAAAAGCTATAAGGTTTTGTTTCCAACACCAGTTGAACGGGTTTTAGAAATGACCTCGCCTGTTAAATTTGTGGCAAGTTTAAAAGAAAAATCTTTAAAAGAAGATGCCACATCCGGGCAAGAAGGACAATTACCAACCTATAATTGTTGGAGTGCCGATGGCGATGTTACAGCTGGGTTAATATTTGTAAATTATGGATTACCAAGCGATTATGAAATATTGAAACAATATGGTATCGATGTTAAAGGTAAAATTGTTATTGCTAAATATGGAAGAAGTTGGCGTGGTATTAAACCCAAAGTGGCTCAGGAACACGGTGCTATAGGATGTATCATTTATTCCGACCCTATTGATGATGGTTATGTTCCTGGAGATGTGTATCCAAAAGGCGCTTATAAAAACGAAACGGGCGTGCAACGTGGTTCTGTAATGGATATGGTTATATATCCAGGCGACCCTTTAACACCAAATATTGGAGCTACCGAAAATGCCAAACGCTTAGACCGTTCTGAAGTAACGAATCTTTTAAAAATTCCTGTTTTACCAATTTCTTATGGAGATGCATTACCCTTGTTAGAACAACTATCTGGGGAAGTTGTACCACGCGATTGGGTGGGGGGATTGCCTATTACTTATCATTTTGGTGATGGTAATACCCAAGTGCATCTTAAATTAAAATTTAATTGGCAAATGACCTATGCCAACAATGTGATAGCTACTATAAAAGGCAATTTATTTCCCAACCAATGGATTATTCGTGGTAATCATCATGATGCTTGGGTAAATGGGGCTGAAGACCCTATTAGTAGTTTAGCTGTAGAACTTGATGAAGCCTATGCTATTGGGAAATTGATGAAATTGGGTTGGAAACCCAAAAGAACTTTAGTGTATTGCGCGTGGGATGCAGAAGAACCCGGACTTATGGGGTCAACTGAATGGGTAGAAGATAATGCCGATATTTTAAATAAAAATGCCGTAGTTTATATAAATTCGGATGGTAACGGCAGAGGTTTTGTAAATATAGATGGGTCGCAAGCTTTTGAAAATATGATAACACAAATTTTAAAAAACGTTACCGACCCTCAAACAAATATAAGTGTGTTTGATAGAGATCGATTAAAAAATCTTTCGGCTACAAAATCCTTAGAAGAAGGTAGAAAAATAATTGATAATCCATTTTACAAAATTGATGCTGTGGGGTCGGGTTCAGATTATTCTCCTTTTATTCAACATCTTGGGATTCCAGCTTTAAATATCGGTTTTGGTGGTGAAGATGGTGGTGGTGAATATCATTCTATATTCGATTCTTACGATTTATACGCTCGGTTTAAAGACATTAATTTTATATATGGTCCCGCTTTAGCAAAAGTAACAGGGCGCACTATTTTAAGAATCAGTGAATCCGAGGTATTACCATTCAATTATAAAAATACGGCTAAAACAATTTTAACATATATTAAAGAGGTTGAAGATTTGGCGAATCAAATACGCTTCAAACATCAACTTGAAAACCTAAAAATCAACGAAAATTCTCAAGCCTTGAGCGCTGATCCTCAAAAAAAGCTTGTTTTTAATAAAACTTTATACAAACCAGATCAATATTTAAATTTTAGTCCTTTAATGAAAGCCATTGCCGCATTAAATTTAGCTGTTGAAAAAATTGAATTAACCCCTGAAAAATTAACTGCATCAGAACAGCAACACTTAAATATGAAACTGTATCAAGCTGAAAAAAAGTTGCTTTCTAAAGAAGGGCTTCCCAGACGTTCGTGGTATAAACACACGATTTATGCCCCAGGTTTTTATACGGGATATGGTGTTAAAACCTTACCAGGAATACGAGAGGCAATTGAACAAAATGATTATACCGAAGCGCAACAACAAATTTTTGAGGCCGCTGCCGCTATTTCAAATTTAGCCAAATTTTTAGAAGAATAACTACTTGTGATAGTTTAAGACATCGTTTTAGACGTGCATTATTTCTTGTTCTTTAATAGAAACTAATTTGTCGATATGCGTCATGTTTTTATCGATAATACTTTGAATATCAGTTTCATTGGCATTCATTTGGTCTTCGCTTAAGCCTTCTTTTTGAAGTTTTTTAATGTTTTCAATGGCATCTCTTCTTAAACTTCTAACGGCTATTTTAGCTTGTTCGCCTTCAAAAGATACTTTTTTTGAAAGTTCTTTGCGTCTTTCTTCGGTTAGAATTGGTAAATACAAGCGAACTTGATTGCCGTCGTTTTGTGGAGTAATACCAATATTTGCCGCCATGATTGCTTTTTCAATAGGTGCTAACATGGATTTTTCCCATGGGATGATGGAGATTGTTCTGGCATCTAATATTTGTATATTAGCAACTTGATTCATTGGGGTTGGACTTCCATAATAATCAACTTTTACATCATCTAATATAGAGGCACTAGCTCTACCGGCTCTTATTTTAGACAACTCGCTTTCGAAGTGTGCAAAAGACTTTTTGATAGATTCGTTTAAATTTAACTTTATGGATTCAATTTTTTCTTGCATAAATTATATTTTTAGCAAAATTAAGAAATAAATCACTACTGCCAGATTAAAGTAGCATTTTTTTTCAAAAATTTTTATTTTTTATTTTTTGGATTTAAAATTTTTCAATCTAATCTTTGAGCCAAATATCATGTAGCGAAATTTTATAAAATTAAATGGCATCTGTCTTAAATTTTTCTAAGTTCCCTATAATTATTACAATCCTTTAAAGGTGTTATGAAGAAAATAATTAAATTTTAAAATGCGAGAACGCTTTATTAGCTTCGGCCATTCTGTGCGTATCTTCTTTTTTCTTGAAAGAAGCACCTTCACCTTTACTGGCAGCAATAATTTCATCACATAAGCGGTCTGCCATAGTTTTAGCGTGTCTGTCGCGGCTATATCTAACAATCCATTTAATGCTTAACGAAATTTTACGATCTGGTCTTACTTCTGTGGGGATTTGAAAGGTAGCACCGCCAATACGACGGCTTCTTACTTCTACAGATGGCGACACATTATTTAAGGCTTTTTTCCAAACTTCGTAGCCGTCTTCGCTGGCTTTTTTAGTTACTTTATCAAGTGCCTCATAAAAAAGTTTAGTAGCAACACTTTTTTTGCCACTCAACATAATGTTATTAATAAAACGGGTTACTAAGATATCGTTATATTTACTATCTGGTGAAAGTGGTATTTTTTTGGCTTGGGCTTTTCTCATAATTGATTATTTTAAGTAATTACTTTTTTTTAGCTGGAGCGGCGGCGGCACCTGATTTGGCTTTTTCTTTTTTCGTGCCATATTTAGAACGGCTTTTTTTGCGGTCTTTAACACCGGCAGTATCTAGGCTTCCGCGAACAATATGGTAACGAACACCTGGCAAATCTTTAACCCTTCCGCCTCTTATAAGCACTATGGAGTGTTCTTGTAGATTATGACCTTCGCCTGGAATATAGGCTATCACTTCAATTCGGTTTGTTAATCGAACTTTGGCTACTTTTCTTAAAGCCGAGTTAGGCTTTTTAGGCGTTGTAGTATATACTCTGGTACATACGCCGCGACGTTGTGGGCAAGAATCTAAAGCTCTTGATTTACTATTGGCACGTATAATTTCACGTCCCTTTCGTACTAATTGTTGAATAGTTGGCATGCAAGTTTATTTAATATTGGATGGCAAAGATACAAACTTTTCCACATATTTTCTATTTTTTTTATTTTTTTTTGAAAAATTCTTGTATTTTAAAATTTTGGCATATTAAAACCGGGCATTTTAGGCATTTTATGCATGTTTTTCATCATGTTTTTCATTTGTTCGAATTGTTTGATAAAAGCATTAATTTCTTCAATTGATTTACCGCAACCTTTAGCGATTCGTTTTTTACGAGACGGATTCATAAGATCGGGGTTCGTGCGTTCTTGTGGTGTCATTGAAAGTATAATGGCTTTGGTTTTATCCAGGGCTTTATCGTTAACATTGGGGTCGTCTGCTAATTTACCCATGCCTGGTATCATGCTCATAATGTCTTTTATACTACCCATTTTTTGTATTTGAGCTAATTGTTCTAAAAAATCGTCGTAATCAAACTTGTTTTGACGTATTTTTTTATCTAATTTTTCTGCTTGTTCTTGGGTAAATTGTTTTTCTGCTTTTTCTACTAAACTTACAATATCTCCCATGCCTAAAATTCTTTGGGCTAAGCGGTCTGGATAAAACACATCTAAGGCTGATAACTTTTCGCCTTGACTTATAAATTTAATGGGTTTTTGAACGGTATATTTAACAGAGAGTGCGGCACCACCTCGTGTATCGCCATCTAATTTTGTTAGCACAACGCCACTAAAGTCTAATCTATCGTTAAAAGTTTTGGCGGTATTCACAGCATCTTGCCCAACCATGGCATCGATGACGAATAAAATTTCGGTTGGTGCTAAGGCTTTTTTCAGTTCGGCAACTTCGTTCATCATCACTTCGTCGATGGCTAAGCGCCCGGCTGTATCAACAATAAGCACATTTTTATTGTGTAATTTAGCGTGTGACATGGCATTTTGGGCAATTTGAATCACATTTTTATTATCATCTTCGCTATATACTTCCACTTCGGCTTGTTGTGCAAGTTGTTTAATTTGTTCAATGGCGGCGGGGCGATAGACGTCAGCGGCTACCAACAGGGGGTGTTTTTTTTCATTTTTTAAGTGCATCGCTAATTTACCGCAAAAGGTTGTTTTACCATTTCCTTGTAAACCCACCACAAGAACGACGCTGATGGGTTTGTTTAAAACCAGGTCTTGGGCGGTGCTACCCATTAATTCGGTAAGTTCATCTTGCATGATTTTTACCATGAGTTGTCCGGGGTTAATGGATTGTATTATTTTTTGTCCGATGGCTTTTTCTTTGACTTTTTCGGTAAATTCTTTGGCTATTTTATAGTTTACATCGGCGTCTAACAGGGCTTTTCGGATGTCTTTGATGGTATTAGAAACATTGTGTTCGGTAATATGGGTTTGTCCTTTTATAAATTTAAAGGCATTTTGTAATTTTTCTGATAAATTTTCAAACATAGGTTTTTTAGTGCAAAATTACAAAATAATTGCAATTAATTTTAATTATTTTTTAATTTATTGACTTTTTATTATCTTGAATACTTCTTTAAATATTTTACAACTTTTTTTATAAAATCAATATTGTCTTTAAATCTACCTAATCCAGTGTTACAACTATCACAAATCCATTCTCGTGCTTTACCAGTTTCGTGGTCGTGGTCTCTTACTAAATTAGCTGTAATACCCACAATGCTTCTTTTTTCACATATTGGACAAACAAAAACACTTTTTAAAGGTGGTTTTAATTCATCCATTTTTTTCTTTTCTTCTAATAATAGTTGTGCCCCATCAATTTTTTTACGACAATCTTTACAACTTGGCCTCGTGGTTTTTATGCCTTTTGCATCGGTTTGATTAATATCAAATTCATTAGTTTCTTTTAAAACATGACAAATATTACAAATCTTAAAAGGAAATTTTTTGCCTGTTTTTTCAACATCTAATTCTTGAATTGAACTAAAATTTAAACGAATAATTTGGTTTTTGCCAATGCAATATACCATAGCATATTTCCCATTAATTGCTTTTATTAATCCTACTGAATTTATTGTAATATCCGCTATGTTCTTGGTAATAATTACAAAACTATTCACTTTAATTCTCATACAAAAATACCTTCAGTTTGAGCAACTCTCTTTTTAGCAATTTTAATATAGTCATCACTAATATCAATTCCAATATATTTTCTATTGCTTAATGCAGCCATTTTACAGGTAGTTCCAGAACCGCACATAGGGTCTAAAACGATATCGCCTTCATTTGTCCAAGATAAGATGTGGTCTAGTACTAATTTTTCAGGGAACATTGCAGGATGCTTAAAGGCTTCTTTATCTTTAGTGGTGCCTCCTAATCCAACTGCATAATACCAAATATTAGTAAGGGTTTTCTCTTCCTTTAATTCTTTTAAAACTTTATTATTAATCCCATTAGCCCCTTTATTTGTTACCAACATTTCTAATCCACTTCTTACTGTTTTTTCTTTTAACGGGTTAAACGTTTTTGGTTTGCCTTTGCTTAATACAAACATATACTCATAGCAATTAGTATATGCGTTTGAACGCATAAAAGGTGTATTCTTTTTGGCATATATCATAACATCGTGAATAGTAAATCCAATTTCTTGAAAATAAATTGCTTGTTTAAAACTAGTTAGCGTACGACCACCGTTAATTTTATCCCCTACAACCCAAACAACAACACCTCCTTTTTTTAATATTTTGAACAACTGCGTTGCAATTGTTTTAAAATCGAACGTGAAACCATTATAATTTCTTAAATCATCATAAGGTGGTGAAGTAACCACTAAGTCTATTATTTCTTCTTGAAAATGCTGCATAACTTTGGAGCAATCTCCAACTATTAGTTTATTCTCAGTATCTATTAGTTCGTTATTTTTCATAATTTATTTGTAACTATTTAAGTGCAAATATATAACATTTACCTCAATTTTGTAAAAATTTTAAAATAAAATTGTTTTATTTTAGGTCTTGCAGAAATTAATTTTTAATGTTTTGTAAAATATTAAAAAAAAATAACTAATTTTGCAAACTTCTTAACGAAGCGGACCTATAGCTCAGCCGGTTAGAGCACCTGACTCATAATCAGGGGGTCGTTGGTTCAATCCCAACTGGGTCCACTAATTTTACCACATGATAACTAATTTTAGAAATTTTAAAATGGTTGATTATGTTGTTTTTGGCAGAAATAGTTTTAATCAATTAGGCGACATTATTAAAACTCATAGAAAACCTAACCAACCTTTTGTTTTTTTGATAGACCATTTTTTTGAAAAAAATGACCAAGTTCAAATTTGTAATAGACTCCCTATATTAGCCCATGATGCCATTATTTTTGCCGATGTTACCCACGAACCTAAAACGAGTTATGTTGACCAATTAGCTAACGATTTAAAACAAAAATTTGAGTCGATAAGTGGTATTGTAGGTATTGGTGGTGGCTCTACCTTAGACCTAACCAAAGCGGTATCACTTATGTTTACTAATCCGGGCTCCGCGGTTGATTATCAAGGTTGGGATTTGGTTAAAAAACCGGGTGTTTATAAAGTGGGCATTCCTACATTAAGCGGCACGGGTTCGGAGGTGAGCCGCACGACCGTACTTACGGGTCCTACCAAAAAACTTGGCATGAATAGCGATTTTACCCCTTTTAACCAAATTATATTAGACCCCGAACTGATTAAAAATGTACCAGCCGACCAGCGTTTTTACACGGGTATGGATTGTTATATTCATTGCATTGAAAGTTTAGAAGGCCATTTTTTAAACGCTTTTAGTAAAAGTTATGGCGAAAAAGCCTTAGCCATGTGCCAAAACATATTTTTGCATAAAAAACATTGGGATAACGAAAGTGATGAGTTACTGATGATGGCATCTTATTTTGGAGGTATGAGCATTGCTTATAGTCAAGTGGGTGTAGCGCATGCTATCAGTTATGGATTAAGTTATTTATTAGGCACCAAACATGGTATTGGTAATTGTATCGTTATGAATCATTTAGAGGAATATTATCCAGCCGCCGTTCAAGAATTTAAAGCCATGCTAAAACATAATCATATTAGTTTGCCACAACAGATTACGGCACATTTAACAAATGCCGATATTCAAACGATGCTTCAAGTATCTTTTGGCTTAAAACCTCTTTGGGAAAACGCTTTAGGAAAGGAATGGGAATCCATTATGACGCCAGCTAAACTTGAAACTTTATATAGACGCCTTTAAATGGGTATTAAAATGTAATTTCAGCTCGAAAAAACATAAATCGTCCGTTGATACCAAATTGTGAAACACGCCGCGAATAATTGAGTTGGTTAAAATTAGACGTTGCATCATTATTAGTTTGTCCAGCATCCTTAGCATTTAAACTTCTAATAATTGTATTGTAGGTAGGACTGTTTGGGTTAATGTCCAACTGCAAAAATTGTCCTTTTGAAGCCACTAAAACATCTGGATATATGTCAAATAAATTACTTGCCCCAAGTTCTAAATGAACAAGGTTACTTAACCGATACCCAATGGTAATATCGGTTAAAAATTTTCCGCTTAGTTCTTGTTTATAATACCAAATATTAGCACCATATTGGTTGGCTACGGCATTACTAATAGTGGCAAGTTCGGTATGGGTAGCTGCTCCAAAATAACCAAGTCTTGAAAATACAGAAAGTTTAGAAATTTTTAAGGTTGCGGCAACATAGCCTTTTGTATTAGGGCTGGCGTCAAATATATACGATTTATTTATAGGGCTTAAAAAAATATGTTCGTTACCTTTAAGAAGTTGTGATGATTTTATATTGCCAATTTGGTCTCGTTTTAAGAAACTTGTTGCCAGTTCAAGATTTAAACTTGTGTGGGTATTAAAATGATATTTGTAGTTAGTGGTAATATCTAAACCGGCAACACTTAAATTTAAAGCATTGGCAATAAAAACAGCTCTGGTGGCATTGTTTGCGGCAAGAATATTATAAATAGCACGGTCTTGGCTGGTTGCTGTGGAAGCATTTGAACCCGTGAAAGCATCAGTTAATATAATTTTATCGTAAACCAAAGTATAAAAATAATCAATTGTAAAACCAAAATCATGTAATTTGTATGTAAGCCCTATACCACTGCTGTATGAAATTTCGGGTTTTAAATTAGGGATGCCTAACAATTGGGCGGCAAGGCTATTATTGGGCAAAGTAACATCGTAGTTTAAAACGCTTCCTTGAACGATAGAGGAGGTTTTAGCTAAATATTTTTGTTGTAAGGAAGGGGCTCTAAAACCAGAACTCGCTGAAGCTCTAATATTTAAATTAGGTAAAATAGTATATCTTCCTGCTAATTTGGCACTTAAATTTGAACCAAAATCAGAATAATTTTCAAATCGTAAAGCACCAATTAAAAGAAGTCCTTTAACTGGGGCTAATTCTAATTCTCCATAAACACCTTCTGAAATTCGGTAATTATTAGAAGCGTTGCTATCAGTTAGCCCAGAAAACACTTGAGAGCCGCCAGCTGGGATGCCGGTGGTGCCATCGGCTAATAAAAAAGAACGGGGTGTGCCATTATCTAAATCTAAAATTCCTTTAGAATTTACACGGGTGTAATTTCCCCAAGAAGCAGGTTCGCCTTCAATTTGAACATAATTTTCGTAACGAATTTCAGCCCCAAATGCCAGATTTAAGTTGAGATTATTATCAAACTTTTTAGTTATATCAACATTGGTTGTATTTTGATTAAATAAGGTTTTACCAGCATCAAATTTAGATTGATAAAATAAACTTGGCACGCCATAATAATAGGTTGAAGGGTTGATAGAATTGGTTACAAAAAAGCCAACACTATTTCCACCATAAACATTGCTAATATCAAAATGCCAAGATTGCGGCAAGATGCCTTTAAGACCTATGGTTATGGCCTTATCGAAGATATTACTATTAAGTTCAGGTAAAAATCCTTTGGGATATACGATTGGGATATTTACATTTTGGTAGGGCAGGCGGTAAAAACCGGCAGCATTTCCATATCGTTGGCTTAAAATAACATTGAAATATACTAAATGATGCGCATCTGGGCTTAAAGCAATTTGTCCGTTAGTAACCAATTGATAATTCATGGTTTCGGATTGTCCGGCTCTTAATTTTAAATCCTTTCTAGTAATATTTAAATTATTAAGCAAGGCGATACTTGCGGCATCGGTTTGTTGGCGATTATCAAGAAACCCGGTACGTTCTCCGGCGCGGTTGGTGGGATTTCGCGACTCGTAAAGCACACTTATATTTATAAAACTTTGTTTATGTTTTCCCAATTGCCAACCATAATTGAGTGAGGTTTGAAGTTTTTGTCCATCTGTAATATTATTTTTAAAATAAACAGGGTCTAAATTTGTTTGAAAGTTACCGCTATTTAATTGATTATAAGCCAAAAAATTGGTGTTGTTTAGTCCATAATAAACTACAGCCGCACCTTGATTAATTTGGTTTTTTAATTGTATATTAAGAACGCCGGCGATTGCATCTGATCCGTATTGGGCTGATGCCCCATCTCGTAATAGCTCAATTTTGCCAATGGCATTTACGGGAATAGCGTTTAAGTCAGTTACTACCGATCCACGTCCTATAGTACCATTCACATTAACTAAAGCCGAGGTATAGCGCCTTTTACCATTAATTAAAACTAAGGTTTGGTCGGGGCTTAACCCTCTAATAGTTGCAGGTTCTATAAAATCTGTACCATTTGAAATTACTTGAGGCGTTGAGGTAAACGAGGGTGCTAAATTATTTAAAATTTCGTTTAGACTGGCTTGGGGTACGATACCGGTAATTTTTTTTAGATCGAAAACATCTACAGGGGCGGTGGTTAGCGACTTAGACAACCCAGATGAGCGACTGCCTAAAACCACGACCTCATCAATTGTTTCTATCCTTTCTGTAAGAGTAAGGCTTATCAAGGTGTCGTTATTAAGTTTTATTTGTAAGGGTTGGTAGGCAATATGCTTGGTAAACAGAATGGTTCCTTTAGAAATTTTTATGGTAGCCAGTCCCTGTGAATCGGTTAATATCGTGGTGTTTTTATTAAAATGAAGTTCTACATTGGGTAAGGCTTCGTGGTTTTTGTTTTTGACAAATATGCTGTATGTTTTTATTGGGTTTTGCGCATTGATACTCAAAGTAAATAATAATACCACGAACAGATGAATTATTTTAATCATAGTTATTTATTTATTAAGGGTATAAATTAAAAGAAACCGTTTTTTATAAACATATTAAAAAAAAAGCCTGTTAAGAAATTAACAGGCTTTTTTTAAAAATAATTTAAACCTACTATTGGGTAGTAAATGATCTTACATCTGACGTAGATGAATTACCTGCTGCATCAACAGTTCTGATATACCATTTAATTATTGAACCAGAGGCTTGGGCTGAGGTATAAGTTGTTGGTGAA
The DNA here is from genome assembly GCA_030053915.1 of Alphaproteobacteria bacterium. Taxonomy (GTDB): domain Bacteria; phylum Bacteroidota; class Bacteroidia; order Chitinophagales; family Chitinophagaceae; genus JASGCT01. The sequence continues at coordinate 41,503 of JASGCT010000001.1, read as the reverse complement.
GCAGTTATATTTTGTCCATTTTTACTAAACACTGTTTGTCCTGGTAATTGTAACCAAAGTTCGTAATAGCTAATATCATTATCGGCATCGCTACCTACCCAAGTAAAGCTAATTGGATTAGCTACTGCGGTTGCATTGTTTAATGGTGCGGTTAAATCAGCAGGAAATGGTACGGCGGCTGTTTTTGCGGGTCCTGATAAATAGAATTTACTATTGGAAGATGCTGAAGAGGTGTCAGAAGTGGCGGTATTAGCCGTGGCATTTTTTGAAACAACCCATACTCTATACGGTTGGGCATTTTGAAGATTTGTGGCTGAGGTTGCGTTTGTTGAGGTTGGTATAGCAAATTGTTGTGTGGCTGTTGAAACGACATTGCCTACTTTTGTGGTAACGCCATTTGGTAATTGACGAACATATACATCAACATTGGTAGTATTAACTCCAAGTGTCCAAGTAAATGTAAGCGTATTATTAACAGAAACACAGTTTGCATTAGCGGCTGTAGGGTAAGTTAATACAGGTGAGGTTGGGATGGGTGTTGGGGCTGCAACAACGGTAAAAGAAATAGCTGGACAAGTTGTATTACCAATAGTTAAAGATGCTGAAAAGGTACCAGCGGCTGTAGGCGTTCCTGTTAAAGGGATGGTAATTGTACCGTTACCATTTGCTACATTACCTTTTGACAAAGTTCCTGTAATGCCATTTAATGTAAATGTTGTTGCGGCATATTCGCCACCGTTACCACCTGTATAATTTAAAGTAAGTGTTACGCCATTTAATGCGACGCCTGCTGTAAGTGTAGTGCTTACTGTAACATTTGCTGGTGTAGGGCAAGTAATACCTGCGGTAGTAGTAGTGCCACCTTTAGGTCCGCATCCAGCTGATACAAACACTACAATTGGTAAGGCAATAAAGCCTAATAAAATTCGAAAATTTTTATTCATAAAATTTGTTTTAATTTGTTTAATAATGCAAAGATAGTAAATTTTTTGAAAAAAATAAAAAAAAAATAAAAAAAATAAAAAAAAGATTTTTTTTAGTTAAATTGCTGAAAATTTATTATGCAAAATTCTCAAAATCATCCTAAGGGGCTCTATGTACTTTTTACAACTGAAATGTGGGAGCGTTTTAACTTTTATGGTCTTAGAGCCTTATTAGTATTATTTATGACCAAGGTATTACTGTTCGATAAAACCTTAGCCTCGCATGTTTATGGTAGTTATACCTCGTTAATTTATCTTTCGCCTTTATTTGGTGGTTTTATGGCTGATAAATTTTGGGGCAATAAAAAAGCTATTATATATGGTGGTTTAGTAATGGCACTTGGTCAATTGTTTTTGTTTATGTGTGCCAGTTTTGCGGCGCAATACGATTTTTCTCGAGTTTCTGGGGATTCATCAATAATAATATCGGTGCCTTTATTATTGTTTTTCATAGGTTTAGGCTTTATGATTGGCGGCAATGGATTTTTTAAAGCCAATATTTCGTCGTTAGTAGGTCAATTATACGTACCGAATGATTCTAGAAAAAACGCCGCTTATACCTTATTTTATATGGGTATTAATGTAGGCGGGGCTTTAGGACCTTATATATGTGGTTTGGTGGGTGATACTGGTAACCCCTTAGATTTTAGATGGGGTTTTTTGGCAGGAGGTATTGGGATGCTTTTAAGTGTTTTAATTCAAATAAAATATCATTCTAAATATGTTAAAGATCCTGAAGGCAATACACTTGGATTAATACCTAAGGATGCATCTAAAATAATGAATTCTATTTTTATAGCTTTTTTGGTATTAATTGGATTTTCGATATTAAGTATGGTATTGTTGTATTTAGATACGATGGTAATAGACTTTTTATTTTATTTATTATTTTTGTGTGTGGTGAGTATAGCAGGCGTTATATTTACTGATAATACCTTAGATACTTTTCAAAAAAAGAAAGTGTTGGTTATTTTTATTGTGTCGTTTTTTGTAATATTCTTTTGGAGTTGTTTTGAACAAGCAGGGGCTTCTTTAACATTTTTTGCGGATGAGCAAACAGACCGTAGTTTACATCTTTTTGGCAAAACTTGGCTTGTGCCAACTAGTTGGTTTCAGTCGGTTAATTCCACATTTATAGTCATTTTAGCTTTTATATTTGCTTGGGTTTGGCAGAAGCTAGGAAATAAAGGACCAAACGCTTTTACAAAAATGTCGATAGGTTTATTTATTTTGGCTTTAAGTTTTTTATGGATTGCTTATGGTGTAAAATCTTTAGAAAACAATCCCACCTTAAAAATAAGTATGTTTTGGTTAATTGGTATTTATTTTATGCATACGTGTGGCGAATTGTTTTTATCGCCCATTGGGATGTCGTTGGTAAATACATTGTCGCCATTAAAATATAGTTCATTATTGATGGCGGTATGGTTTACCAGCAATGCTTCGGCAAATAAATTAGCGGGCGAATTAAGTGCCTTGTATCCCGACCCACAATCAAATGTTATTAAAAGTTTTATGGGGTTTACTATCAGCAACTTCCATGATTTTTTTATTTTATTTATGATTTTATCGGGATTAGCCGGGGTTATTTTATTATGTTTAACGAGGTTTTTAAGTAAGTTGGCGGGTGATAGCAAGATTTAAAAAACATTTTGGGTTATTGTTCATGTTATTAAAATTATTAAATTTTTTAGTGTAATTTTGCGTTAACAAAAAATATGTTTAAAAAAATACGTTGTTTTTCTATTTTATTTGTCATGTGTGGTTTAATCATGAATGCCCAGACTCGTGATTCTATTTTATATTTTAGTAATAATAGTTTTCAAACCACTACGGATGCAACGGGTTCTAATGGTGATTATATACAATTGCCGAGTTTGGGTTCTTTAGCTAATGGCAATTTTACCGTTGAAACTTGGTTTAAGGTTGTTGATAGGACAAGAAGTTTTCAACGGATATTTGAAGCTGGTACAGGGCAGAATAATAATGTGCTTTCAATTGGATTTGATGGTACAAGCGGTCTATTATTTGTTAATGGTGATAGACGTGTAGATACTTTAAATAGGGTACAGGATGATGTTTGGCATCATGTAGCCATGGTTAAAAAAAATGATTCTATTTTAACGTATTTAGATGGCGTGTTCATAGATAAATATAGGTTTTCTAACAACTCTGCTATATTGTCGACATGTAAAATTGGGGCTTCAAACTATAATAATGCCTCAACTATAGGGCAGTTTCAAGAGTTTAGAATATGGAATGTTGCACGGTCTGTTCAAGACATTCAAAATAATTTAAGAGTGAAAATTACCAACAATAGTCCCAATTTAATTTATTATTTGCCTTTAAATAAAAGCCGCATATTTCAACGTTTAAGTATTCCTAATGCTAGTAAATTAATGAATGCTTCCACTGCGGTTGGGGCAATTGTGGATTCCGCAATAGTTATCAGTCAACAAAATAAAGGTGCACAATATTTTTATGATACAACTCGGCAATTTTTATTTGGAAGTTTGGCAAACAATATAACAGCGTACGACACACTACAATTTAGTATTGATGGTACACTTACCTGGTACAATATAGAAACAATCATAGAAACGAATTGGGTAGCAACAATACCAGAAAATTTTAGGCAAGGCGAGGTTCAAGTTAGAATTAAAAATGATTTGAGTAGAATTTTTAGGAGTTATGTTTTTACGGCGGATACCTTTTATAGTAAAATAAACACTCAAGTGAGCCATGGTTCGATAAGTGCCAATCATACAATTTTATCAGGGTATCATTACAGAGTGGGCTACCTTGGTGACTATGGGTATTATGTGGATAGTATTTATATAAATGGTGTTTACAATGAAATTGCCACTAAGGATTCCTTACTTGGTTATACTTTTAATAATGTTCAAGACGTAGAAACTATCAGGGTTGTATTTAATAATGGTGCTAAAATAAAATCGGTAAATAAAGTACTTGTAAAAACGGGTGATACTATCATTATTAGAAGCCCATTTTTGAGTTCTATTAATCTTATCCATTTTAAAGATACGCTTGGTTTACATTATCGATATAAACGAAAGATTGCGCTAATTGATACAAATTATTTTTTTGTAATACCATATTGTTTAAAAGCGAAAATTTATGAAATTCAAGGTGTCAGGGGTGATACAACAACAAAAAGTACGCTTTTAATAAGGATTTATAATTTTGCTACGGATAGTATTGAAAATATAAGTTGGGGTTTAAATACCAATGGTCAAAGGAACATTGCGAAGTTGAGAAATTTAGTTGACATTGTGGGGGGTAGAGCGTTTTCACTTGGATTGAAACAAGATGGCAAGGTGATTGGATGGGGATATAATGGGAGTGGTCAAACAAATGTGCCTTCTACTTTAAACGATGTGGTACAAATTGCGGCTGGGGCTTTGTTTTCTTTAGCTTTAAAATCGGATGGGACTGTAGTAGGTTGGGGCAGCAATAGTGAGCATCAACTGAATGTCCCGTCTGGTTTAAAAGACGTGATACAAATTGCGACAGGAAACTCTTTTTGCCTCGCTTTAAAATCTGATGGAAATGTTGTAAGTTGGGGGGCGAATAGTTTGCCTTTTATTCGTGTTCCGTCTGGTTTAACAAATGTTATCCAAATAGCGGCAGGTTATCAGCATGCTGTAGCTTTAAGAGCCGATAGCACGGTAGAAGTTTGGGGAACTAATAGACCTCCAAAGCTCAACAAACCATCGAACCTTAAAAATGTTATACAAATTTCATCAGGGTACGACCATGTCTTGGCTTTAAAAAGCGATAGTACCGTTGTGGCATGGGGTAGTGATGGCTCTGGACAAACAAACATCCCCGTAGGATTAAAAAATATTGTTCAAGTGGTGGCTGGTGAATATCATTCGTTAGCCTTAACGAATGATAACTTAAACAATACATACACTACTAAAATAGTTGGTTGGGGTGCAAACGCCGATGGTCAAATAAATAGTCCACTCCATTTAGATTATGTGGTAAATATGAGTAGTGGTCCTTTTGCAAATTTTAATTTTGCCATGAACAAAATAAGTATTAAAACAAGCACAAATAATGGCGGTGTTATAAGAAGTACATTATTTATAAAATATGGTGAAAACGTAAGAATAACCTATAAAGCAGACAGCAATTATGCTTTAGATAGCGTTTATATTAATGGGGTTTATAATGCTGATGTCAGCCGCGATTCATTAGTTGGTTATACGTTTAATAATGTGGATACCACCCATTCTATTAAAGTTATTTTTACCAACAGGGTTTATTTAAAATCTATTAGTAAAGTAATTGTGAAAACAGGGGATACCTTTTTTATAAGAAGTCCTTTTGTTACTACATTGAAACTGATTCATTTTAAAGATACGATTATTTTGCCTTATAGATATAAGCGGCGGGTTGAAGTTTTGGATACCAATTATTTTTTTGTTTTACCAGAAAATATGAAAGCGGGTATTTATAGAATGCAATTTATAAAAGGGAATAGTTTTACAACGAATACGATGTTATTAAGAATTTACAATTTTGCTACGGATAGTATAGAAAATATAAGTTGGGGTTTGAATAAAAATGGGCAACGCAATATTGCTACATTGAGAAATTTGATTGAAATTGTAGGTGGTAGCGCCTTTTCACTTGGGCTTAGAAAAAATGGTGAAGTTGTGGGCTGGGGATATAATGGCGAAGGACAGACAAACGTACCTTCCACTTTAAAAGATGTGGTACAAATTGCGGCTGGGGCTATTTTTTCTTTAGCCTTAAAATCGGATGGGACGCTAGTAGGTTGGGGAGAAAATAATTTAGGACAGCTGAATTTTCCAGCTAATTTAAATAATGTAGTACAAATTTCATCTGGAAGGTTGGCTTCATTAGCTTTAAAAACAGATGGCACTGTGGTTGGTTGGGGGGCGTCTGGTAGTCAATTAATTCACATTCCTGCAAATTTAAATAATGTGATACAAGTTGCAAATGGTTATAAACACGGGATGGCTTTGAAAGCAGATAGCACGGTTGAAGTTTGGGGCGAAAATGGTAGTGGACAACTTCATAATCTGCCGAACTTGAATAAAGTTATACAAATAGCTTCAGGATATGGTTATTGTTTGGCTTTAAAAAGTGATAGCACCGTTGTGGTCTGGGGCGATAATGGAGGATTAGCCCCGCCAGCAGGTTTAAAAAGTGTTATTCAAATTGTAGCTGGTGTAAATTATGCTTTAGCTTTAACCAATAATCAGGCTAATATCCCGCAATCTACTAAAATAATAGGTTGGGGCGATAATTCGAATGGCGAAACAAGTATCCCTAACGATTTAAACTATGTATTTAATATGAGTAGTAGTTCTACTTCAAATTTTAGTTTTGCCATGAACAGACTTAGTATCAAAACAAATGCCAATAGTGGCGGTATTATTTCAAATAGTTTTTTTGTGAAATTTGGTGATTCTGTTCGGATAACATATTCAACAAATTTAGGCTATGCGATAGATTCCGTTATTATTAATGGCATGTATAATCGTAATGCTACTTCAGACTCTTTAAGTGGCTATACTTTTAAAAATATAGATACTACGCAAACTATTCGGATTAAATTTAGAGTAATTCCTACATATAACGTAACAACCACTGTTTTTAATGGTACTATTAGTATGGGTAATGTTGTAGATAGCAATAGTCTTTTGCAAATTACTTATTCTCCTGTTAAAGGCTTTGTTTTAGATAGTATTTTTGTAAATAACAGATATATTGGCATAGATTCTGTAAACAGTTACACGATTAAAAAAATTCGTGGTGATTCATCGATTCGAGTAATTTTTAAAAATCAAACCTTTACTATTACGGCAAGGGCTGGAGAGGGTGGAAGTATTAGCCCGCAGGGCGATACAATTATAAAATACGATTCAAATATTCAATATAATATTGTCCCTGATATAGGATATTTAATAGATAGTGTTTTTGTGAATGATAGTTTTGCCACATCTGCCACTAATTATCGTTTTGATAGTGTAAGAGCGAACCAAATGATTCGGGTAACATTTAAGAATCAAACCTTTACTATTACGGCAAGGGCTGGAGAGGGTGGAAGTATTAGCCCGCAGGGCGATACAATTATAAAATACGATTCAAATATTCAATATAATATTGTCCCTGATATAGGATATTTAATAGATAGTGTTTTTGTGAATGATAGTTTTGCCACAACTGCCACTAATTATCGTTTTGATAGTGTAAGAGCGAACCAAACGATTCGGGTAACATTTAAGAATAAAACTTTTATTATTACGGCAAGTGCTGGTATGGGCGGTAGTATTAGCCCGCAGGGCGATACAATTATAAAATACGATTCAAGTATTGTTTATGTTTTTACGCCTGATATTGGATATTTAATAGATAGTGTTTTTGTGAATGATACTTTTGCCACAACTGCCACTAATTATCGTTTTGATAGTGTAAGGGTGAACCAAACGATTCGGGTAACATTTAAGAATAAAATTTTTATTATTACGGCAAGGGCTGGTATGGGCGGTAGTATTAGCCCGCAGGGCGATACAATTATAAAATACGATTCAAGTATTGTTTATGTTTTTACGCCTGATATTGGATATTTAATAGATAGTGTTTTTGTGAATGATACTTTTGCCACAACTGCCACTAATTATCGTTTTGATAGTGTAAGGGTGAACCAAACGATTCGGGTAACATTTAAGAATAAAATTTTTATTATTACGGCAAGGGCTGGGATTGGCGGTAGTATTAGCCCGCAGGGCGATACATTGTTAGATTATGGGAGTAATATAACTTATAGTATTCTGCCCAATTTAGGTTATGACATTGATTCTATTTTAATAAATGGTGTTGTGGTTACCAAACAAATACAATATATATTTAATAATATTGTAAGCAACCAAAATATTAGAGTTATGTTTAAAAGGCATTCTTATTTTATAAATTATCAAAATACCGAAGGTGGAATCATAGGTTTTGAAGGTGGCGTAAATAAGGTATTTAGCGGCAATGACATTACCTGTATTATTAAAGCCCAAGATACGTTTATTATTGATAGTATGGTTATAAATGGACGTGTTTATCAATATTTAAATGGGCAAAACGCTGGTTTAGATAGCCTTAGCTACCGTTTTTTAAATGTTACAGGCGATAGTAGTATCATAGTTTATTTTAAACGTGTTTCACCAAGTTCATCGCCTATTTTATTAGGTGCTCTTGCAGGTGATAAGCAGGCAATTGTTAGGTTCGATATACCTACAGATTGGAATGGCGGAACAATTGTAAAATATTTAGTTGTTGCAACTAATGCCTCTCGTGATAGTTTTGGTTCAGAAAGCCCAATAATCATTAAAAATTTAATCAATAATGTTCGGTATCAATTTATTGTTTTTGCAATAAACCAATGGGGCATGGTCTCACCAGCATCAGACACAACCGATTTTATTTTACCTCATAGTAATTTAGAGAATATCTATACCAAAGTTATTAATGGCACAATTAGTGAACCTACTTCAATAAATTTTAGCGAGGATATTGTAATTACTTATAGTCCAAAGCTTGGTTATGAATTAGATAGCATCTTTATTAATACTAAATATGTTGGTTTAGATTCGGTGAATCGTTATACTTTTAATAATGTCAGCGGTGATTCATCGATATTGGTTACCTATAAACTTAAAACGTTTTTAATTACAGCTTTACCATCACCGCATGGCAGTATATCGCCAAGTGGTACAACAACCGTAAATTATGGAAATAGTATCTCCTTTAATTTTATCCCTGATGTTGGTTATTTAATAGATAGCGTTTTTGTGAATGATAGTTTTGCCACAACAAGTAATCGCTATACTTTTGAAAGCGTCAAATCGAAACAAACTATTCGAGCAACTTTTAAAAATCAAACTTTTACTATTACAGTAAGTGCAAGCATAGGTGGTAGAATTATTCCACAGGGCGATACTACCATTTACTATGATTCTAGTATTGAATATTCATTTTTGCCAGATGTAGGTTATGTAATAGATAGTGTTTTTGTGAATGGTATTGTGGTTACGAAACAAATACAATATATATTTAAAAATATTGTAAGCAATCAAAATATTAGAGTTGTGTTTAAAAGGCATTCATATTTTATAAACTATCAAAATAACGAAGGCGGAAACATAGGTTTTGAAGGTGGCGAAAATAGGGTACTTAGTGGCAATGACATTACCTGTATTATTAAAGCACAAGATACGTTTATTATTGATAGTATGGTTATAAATGGACGTTTAGTTTATCAATATTTAAATGGGCAAAACGCTGGTTTAGATAGCCTTAGCTACCGTTTTTTAAATGTTACAGGCGATAGTAGCATCATGGTTTTTTTTAAACGTGTTGTAGCAAGTTCACCCCCTGTTTTATTAGGAGCAATTGCTGGAAATGGACAAGCTATAGTTAGATTTGAACCTCCAATGGATTGGAACGGCGGTTCTATTGTAAAATATGTAGTTGTGTCAACTCATACGTCTGGTGAAACCTTTGGTTCAGAAAGCCCTATCATCATTTCAAATTTAACAAATAACACCCCATATCAATTTATTGTTTTTGCAGTTAATGCATGGGGGATGGTGTCTTCGCCTTCAGATACCTCCGATTTTATTTTACCACATAGTAATTTAGTGAATATAAATACCAAAGTACTTAATGGTACAATTAGTGAGCCAACGTCTATTAACTTTAACGAAAACGTTGTGATAACCTATAGTCCAAAGATTGGTTATGAATTAGATAGTATCTTTATTAATACTAAGTATGTTGGTTTAGATTCGGTGAATCGTTATACTTTTAATAATGTCCGCGGTGATTCATCGATATTGGTTACCTACAAACTTAAAACGTTTACTATTACAGCATTAGCAACAATTCATGGCAGTATATCTCCGAGAGGTACATCCGTAGTAAGTTACGGTAAAAATGTAGTTTATTCAATTATTCCAGACGAAGGGTATGATTTAGATAGTTTATTTATAGATGGTGTTTCGGTTCCCAAAGCAAGTCAATTTACATTTACAAATCTTAATTCAAACCGAACCATTTATGCAACCTTTAAAATTAAAACATTTCAATTATTTATAAGTTATGGTAATAATGGTTTTGTAAGTCCAGCGGGACTTATTTCGGTTAATTTTGGTACTAGTTTTTCATGTACATTTACACCAAATAAAAATTATCTAATTGATAGTGTGATTGTTAATAATATAAATCAATCTTTTACAGACAGCATTTATACATTTACCAATATCCAAGGCGATAGTAGTTTAAGGGTTACTTTTAAGCCACGATCTATTTCTTTAAATAGTATTAGTATTATTGTAACCAATCCCAATTGTTATGGGCAAACAGGGGCTGCTACAGTACGTTTTACGGATACCACAATTTATAATAAACTATTTATTCGAAACACGGTCAGCCATTCAATGGATACTTTTAATTTAAAAGGGAATCAATTTGTTATAAACAATTTATATGCCGATACTATATATGAGGTGGTGGTTTTTGATAGCCAAAGATATACCGATTTTCAAAGTAGAACTTTTAATATTATTTTGAAACAGCCAGATAAATTAAATGCTTTTAGCCAAGTTGAAGAAAGCGGTAGAACAGTATCGTTACATTTATCTGGAAGCACTCGTTATGTTATTAATATAAATGGGAACACGTTTAAAACAACCAGTAACATTGTTAAGTTGCCGCTGATTCCGGGGGTTAATAAAATTATAGTAAAAACCGAAAAAGATTGTGAAGGGGTGTATGAAGAAACCATTTTAGTAAGCAATAAGATGTCTTTATATCCTAACCCAGCCTCAAACGTAGTTACACTAAACATTGGTGGGGATGATTTAAATGTACTGCTTAGTTTGATTACTGAACAAGGAAACTATTTATTTACGAAACATGTTGAAATAGATGATTATAGACAGGTTATGTTAGATATTTCAAGCTATCCTTCGGGTGTTTATATCCTCAAAGTTCAGGGTAAATTTACCCAGGGCACATTAAAGTTAATTAAGCAATAATATTTTGTATAAAAATTATAATAATCTAAACGATCATTTTGGGCGTTTATTCTATTTTTTGTATTATTTTTGCATAAAAAATATATGCTTAATTTAGAACAACTTGGAGGATGTAGCTGTAAAATACCTGCATCAACATTAGAAAAAATATTGTTACCATTGAAAAACCAAGTATTAGATCATCATTTAATTTTAGGCCATGGTCATAATGAAGATTGTGCAGTTTATAATTTAGGCAATGATAATTATTTAGTTTTTACAACAGATTTTTTTACGCCGGTTGTTCCAAATTTATTTGATTTTGGACAAATTGCAGCTGCCAATGCTTTGAGTGATATCTATGCAATGGGTGGCAAACCTATTATGGCAATAAGTGTTTTGGGCTATGATACAAGTTTAAACAGTGTTGAGGATATTCAAGAAATATTAGCTGGTGCAAAAAAAATTTGTAACGAGGCGCATATCAATATATGTGGTGGACATACCATTGAAAGCAAATCTCTTTTTTTTGGACTTGCCGTTACGGGGCTTTGTTCATCAAACCATTTAAAACGAAATAATACTTTAACCGAAAACGATTATCTCTTTATTACAAAACCCTTAGGTTCTGGCATCTCTTTACAAGCTTTAAAAAAAAACAAGATTGCATATAATGATATGCAAGAAACCATTGGTGTTTTGACAACATTAAATGCGATTGGAGAAACAATAGGTAGCTTAGATTATGTTACAGCTATGACGGATCTTACAGGATTTGGAATTGTAGGACATTTAACAGAAATGATTGCACAATCAAATTTAAGCATAGAATTATATTTTGACAATATTCCAATTTTATCTGAAGCATTACCATATCTTACGTTATACAAACCCGATGCTTGTTTTAGAAACTTTAGTAGTTATAATAATCACGTAGAAGTATCAGACCAAGTAGATGCTCAAAAAGCTTTTTCGTTATTATATGACCCACAAACTAACGGTGGTCTTATTTTTGGAGTCAACGAGGCATTTTTGCACCATATTATAAAGTTTTTAACAGACCACCATCTAAACGATTTTATAAAACCAATTGGAAAGGTTGTTTCTAAAAAGTCCAAACCAATTTGGGTGGGGGCAGACCCGAACATCGAAATGAAATAAATATCAAAAAAATAAAAAAAATTAACATTTACTTCTTTATATGAAAAATTATACGTAATATTGAGGATAGAAAACACATTATGGCTACAACAAAAGCACCCAAAAAAAAGACGGTCAAAACAGAAGACAGTCTTTCAATATTATATACAGAGGCATACCTTAAAGAAAAATTAAATCAATTTTTTGGGTTTAATTCTTTTAAAGGGACTCAAATTGACGTTATTAGAAGTTTGTTGAATAAAAAGAACACGTTTGTTATCATGCCCACCGGTGGCGGTAAAAGTTTGTGTTATCAACTACCGGCCTTAATTTTTGAGGGATGCGCCATCATTGTTTCGCCACTTATTGCATTAATGAAAAATCAAGTAGATTTAGTAAGGGGTTATAGTGATAATGTAAATATCGCCCATTTTTTAAACTCGTCATTAAATAAAACGCAAACCAAAATTGCACAGGCAGACGTGCAACAAGGCATTACGAAACTTTTGTATGTAGCACCAGAAACCCTTACTAAAGAAGAGAATTTAGAATTTTTTAATGGTTTAAATATCTCTTTTTTAGCCGTGGATGAAGCACATTGTATTTCGGAATGGGGGCACGATTTTAGACCCGAGTACGGCAACATTCGTAAAATGTTACAAAAAATAAACCGCAATATACCAATTATCGCCCTTACTGCTACGGCTACCCAAAAAGTTCGTCTCGATATTATTAAAAGTTTAGACCTTGAAAATCCTAATATTTTTATATCGTCTTTTAACCGACCAAATCTTTATTATGAAATTCAAGCCAAAACAAACAAAGAAGCCACTATTAAAAGTATCGTAAAATATATTTCAGGTAAAAAAAAGAAAAGTGGTATCATTTATACCTTAAATAGAAAAACTACGGAGGAATTGGCAGAGATTTTAGTTGCCAATGGCATCAAAGCTGTTGCTTATCATGCTGGATTAGAACAAAAAATACGAACCCAACGTCAAGACGAATTTTTAAACGAAACAGTTCATGTAATTATTGCTACAATTGCTTTTGGAATGGGAATTGATAAACCAGATATTCGGTTTGTTATCCATTATAATATTCCCAAATCTATCGAAAATTACTACCAAGAAACAGGGCGAGCGGGTAGAGATGGCTTAGAAGGTAATTGTATTTTGTATTATTCGTATAAAGATGTTTCAAAATTAGAAGGGCTTATGCGTGATAAAAATTTAAATGAACGCGAAATTGGCGCCCAACTTATAGATGATGCTGTAGGTTATGCCGAAAGTTCGGTGTGTCGTAGAAAATATTTATTGCATTATTTTGGTGAGGACTGGACTAACGAAAATTGTAACAATTGTGATAATTGTTTAAATCCTAAAGAAAAAATCGAAGCCAAACTAGAAGTTGTGGTGCTTTTAAAACTTATCAAAAATCTTCAAGAGCGATTCATAAGCGATTATATTGTAAATATTCTTGTAGGCAAAGCAACACCTCAAGTTAAAATGTACCGAGGCGAAAAAAATCCTCTTTTTGGAAGCGGAAACAATAAAGATGAACATTTTTGGCAAAGTGTTGTTAGAAATTGCTTACTAAAAAACATTTTAAAAAAAGATGTCGAAGAGTTTGGACTATTAAAAATAACACCCGAAGGAGAAAAATTTTTGCAAAAACCACACTCGTTTAAAATCACTTTAAATCATTTTTATAAAACAGATGACGATGATGATGACGATGATGACATTGTAACTTCAAGTAATAAATCTGAGGCTTTTAATTCTGTCTTAGACGAACATCTTTTTGATTTTCTAAAAACCCTTAGGCAAAAAGAAGCCAAAAAACTTAATTTACCTCCTTATATTTTATTTTCAGACAATGCATTACATGATATGGCTACTTTTTATCCTACCACTCTAGAAAAACTTGAAAAATGCCATGGTGTAAGTAAAGGGAAGGCTTTAAAATATGGCGTTCCTTTTGTGTCATTAATAAAACAACACGTTGAAGACAATAACATTCAAGTTTTTGAAGAATTTGTAATGAAATCAGTTGGGCATAAATCTGCCCACAAAATTTCAATTATACAAAACATTGATAAAAAAATTAGTATTGAAAGCATTGCCAATTCTAATAACCAACCCCTTAACGACCTCTTAGAAGAAATTGACACCATTGTGCAAAGCGGCACCAAGCTTAACATCGATTATATTATTAACGAATGGTTAGAACCAATTGACCAAGAGGAATTAATTAATTATTTTAAAACTGCTCAAGACCCAGCCATTCATTTGGCTTTACAAAACCTTCAAGACTATAACTATACGTGGGAGCAAGTTAAAATTATGAAAATAAAATTCTTACTGCAAATTGGTATGTAAATAGTAATTTAAATTATTCACGAGTTATGAATACAAAAAACATCATTTATCATTAATAATTTAGTTACTATGACACCACGCTTTATTTTGAATACCTTTGTCTTGAAACCCGCCATCTGCATCATTTTTATCTTGCTGCTGCTGATAAGTAAAAGTCAAAATTACTACATCAAAAATGTAACAATTGTTGATGGTAGCGGTTTAAATAAATACGTAGCTAATGTACGCATTCAAAATGGTATTATCGACAAAATAGGACAGTTTAAACCGCAACCGAAAGATTCTATTATCAATGCTACAGGATTGTATGTAGCACCAGGATTTATTGATGCCCATAGCCACCATTTAGGTGTTATGAAACAAAACCCACTCAACGTTTCAGCCACCAACCAAGGTATTACCACTATTGTAATAGGACAAGATGGCTCAAGCTATCCAATGGATACTTTGATACATTTAATCAAAAAAAAACCACTTACAGTAAATGTTGCCAGCTTTACAGGACACTCCAGTTTACGTGAAATTGTCTTAGGTAGTCAAAATTTGCATTTACCGGCTACCGATAGTCAAATTCAAATCATGAAAAATTTGCTTAATACAGACTTAAAAAATGGCTCGTTAGGACTTTCGACAGGTCTTGAGTATGAAGCCGCATTTTATGCCCCAACTTCTGAAGTTATTGCCCTTACCAAACTATTAAAACCTCATAATGGGCTGTATATAAGCCATATTCGTAGCGAAGATATTCAAGAACTCGATGCCATTAAAGAAATTATTGACATTGCAAAACAAACCCAAGTCCCCGTTCAAATTTCTCATATCAAAATTGCCGATAAAAATAACTGGCGAACTGCTAAAAAAATACTTGCAACCCTTGATTCGGCAAATAACACCGGACTAAAAATTACTGCCGACATTTATCCTTACACCTATTGGAACTCCACTTTAAGAGTGTTGTTTCCAGATAAACAATTTAAATCATTAAAAAGTGCTGATCTAGCAACCGAACGACTTTTTGAACCAGATTCCTCTTACCTCGTTCGATTTGAACCTCGTTTAGATTACGAAGGTAAAACCATTAGTAACATTGCTCGGTTACGTCACGAAACCCCAGCCCAAACCTTATTATACTTAGTTGATACTGCTGAAATATTTGAACGTAATAACCCACTTTACCAAGGTAGCATCGAAGCCATTGCTGGAAAATCGATGTGCGAAGAAGATATTATAGATTTTTTACAATGGCAACATACCGTTATTTGTAGTGATGGTAATGGAGGAGGACATCCCAGAGGTTATGGTGCTTTTACACGAGTGCTACATAAGTATGTTGTTCAAAATAAAATCCTAAGTATAGAAAATGCTATTAGAAAAATGACAGGACAAACGGCCGATTATTTTAGTTTGCCTAATATGGGTTACATTAAAAATGGTTATGCTGCCGACCTGGTTCTTTTTAACCTTCAAGAAGTACAAGATAATGCCAATATTAACAATAGCAAAGCCTTGTCTGATGGTATTGAAATTGTTTGGGTGAATGGTAAAATAGTCTATAAAAATAAAATCGCCATTCCAAATTTTAGCGGGAAATTTATTAAAAAAAGTCAATCTAATTCAAAATAACAAACATCCCCAAAACTTAAAAACCTAAAATCGTGCGTCAAAGCATAATTGTAAAAGTTACGCCAAGAATCATTTATAGCCGAAATGATACCTAATAAACTAGACCCTGGCTGATGAAAATTGGTTACTAAACCATTTACAATTTTAAAGGAATATCCAGGTAAAATATAGAGTTGCGTTGAACTTACAAGCGTCTCTAAATCATGGCTTTTTAAATAAGCCAACAAAACAGCTAAGCTGTCGGTAGCTGACAATTTTATTTTCGATAACATTTTGGTATCATCTTGATTCAAAACAAGTTCTTTAGAAGTTAAATTTGGAAAATTATAAAGTTTTAAACCTAACCAATATAAGGTTTCTAAGGTTCTTAAAGATGTGGTGCCTACTGCAACAATATTGCCTAAATGTGCTATGATATTTTCAAGGGTCGTAACTGAAATGTCAAGAGGCTCTTGATGCATAAGATGGTCTTCAAGTTGATGCACACGAATTGGTTTAAAAGTACCTGCCCCAACATGCAGCGTAACATAATCTATTGAAAAATTATTGGCTAAAAGTTGTTCTAAAAGCGCTTGGGTAAAGTGTAAGCCTGCGGTTGGTGCCGCTACCGAACCTTGAGCTACAGAAAAGATAGTTTGATAATTTTTTACATCCTCGGGTATAGATGCGCGTTTGATATACGGCGGTAGTGGTATTTTACCAATCATTTGAAGTAAGGCTTCAAACCTCATATTTTCGGGTATCCAACTTAGTTTTAATTCAGCATAATTTAAATGCTTCTCAATTAAAAACAGACTCAATTCAATCTCGGTATCCTTATTTTTAAACTTGCTTATCAAAGTAGTTTTGGGCAACCATTTTTTTGCATTGCCTAAAATACAATTCCAATAAACCGACCCTTTGTTTAATAAACTCCCGTAACCATTGGGCTCGGCAGTGCTTGGCTCTAAACAAAAAACTTCTATAGGTTTGTTCTTAGCGTTCTCTATAATAATTCTAGCTGGGATAACTTTACTATTATTTAAAACCAATAACGCTTCAGGCTTTAAAAAAGTTTCAATATGTTTAAATTGACTCTCTTCACAACATCCTGATTTCTTACATACTAATAATTTGCTTTCTGTTCTGTTTTCTAAAGGAAAAAGGGCAATTTTTTCATTGGGTAAATCGTAATAAAGTTCTGTTATTAACATGCCTTAATGATACCTGAATATTAAAAACTAATTAGCGTTTTCGGCTTCTTTTTCTTGAAGGCGTTGTTGTTCTATTTCAGCTTCCCTTACGATGTTTTCTATATCTGCAATAAATTTTTCAGCTTCTGCTGCGAAGTCGGTTCCTAAACAATTAGAAAACAATTTATATGCTTCTTGATAATTTCTTATATAGAAATTATATTTTCCTAAATAAAAATTGGACGCCACCGTATTGTTTTGTCGGGCTAAAATATTTCCTTTTAAATAATTAGCAAAGGCGTCTGTATTATCTATTTCTAATGATCTATCTACCAATTTATTGGCATTTGACAGATCATTTAGTGATACATAAATATTTGCGGCATTATTTAAAATATTATTATCTTTAGGTTCAAGGGCAAGATATTTATTAAAGTGGTATAAAGCAGAATCTGCATTATTTTTTTTCAAATAGTCTAATCCCTTCATATCATCTAAAGACGCCCGTTTAAATGTTACACAAAGTGGTTTTCCAAAAACAGAAGTTATGTGTAAGGGTGTTTTAGATATCCAAGTTCCTTTTTGTATTTGTTCAACAGGCATATTAATAACTACATGAAACAAGGCGTAATCCCAATAGCGGTCATTTTTTTCGTTAAATCGGATATATTGAACTTCAATGTTAGGGTAAGGCTTTAAATACTCACGAACTAAATCGATATAGTTGGTAACTAATATTTTATGTTCAGTGGGTTTTATTTTTGGCAATTCGTTTTTTATAAACCAATCCGCTTCTTGTTTAACGCTGTTGCCATAGGAGTCCATTTCGTAATAACCATAGGCTTGGGAGGTACCACCTACAAAAGCATTATAATACGTAACAGTATTGGGAAATGACCGAATAATAAATAAAGTGGGTTCCAGTAAAAAAATACCACACAAAATCCACCCTAAATATTTTATTTTTAATTGAAATTTTTTTTGAAGGTAATCGTTGAGAGCGTACCATCCAAACGTTGCAATAATTATGATACCAGGAGCAATAAATAAAATATGCCGCCAAGCATGATACACAACTGATTTTTTATATATTATATATACTAATGGAAATATTGTGGCAAAAATAATAAAATAAAAAAGAGGTGCTTGTGGCGAGTGCCTAAATTTCCATATAAATGGCATAGCACACAAAACGCCTAATATTACGGGTAGGCTATTGGTATATAATAAATTAAGAATTAAATAATCCGACTCTGGGTACATTTTTACGCCTTGAAATAATTGTAAAATTCTTACATCAAAATTGGTCATTAATTTTAAAGCCTTTATAGGATTTACAAGAGGATTTTCTAAAGCAAAGGGCCAAAACAAACCACATAATAAATAACCAAGTACCGATACAATGATACAAGGTATTATAAGGCTTGATAGCTGATAGTTTTGCTTCAAATACCATTTGGCATAAAGATATTGAATTACAATATAAACCACTAATAAAGGAATTAATATTAAACCACCAGCGCGCGAACCAATTGACATTGCAAACGCCAAAATTATAAAGACATAATCTTTTATTTTCAAATGATGTATATTTTCAACAAATCTAATAATAAAATAGATACCAACTATAAAACTTGTTGCAAAGGGAATATCTTTAGGGTTATTCATACTATGTCCTAAAACAAAGGGGCTTAAAAATAATAACCAAGCCCCAAAAATAGCTGCTTTTTTATTTAATATTTTTGCAATGATTAACGAAGTAAAAACAATCATTAAAAAACCTGCCCAACTATTAACAAGGTGTTCATTGGTAAATTCGTTTAAAGGACTTATTTTATTTAATACAGCAGTAAGCATAAAAAAGAAATCGCCATAGAGCTTTAAATTATTGTCTCTGTCGATACTTTTGGGGATATTAAAAATAGAGGTATCGGCACCGAAAGTTTTATAATAATTTAGCGCGAGTTTTCCACAGACATTGGTACTAAATTCATCACCTGATATTCCATAATTAAAACTCATTAAAGACATTGCCACAAACATAAATATAAAAGATCCAATAAATAGTTTCTTAACAAGATTGGAGTCTGGTTCTATATCAAATAAAGATGTTTTTTTAAATTTCAGAGCTGCAGCGGGTGTTGGTATAGGTTTAGACGTTGTACTTTTTAATGTTCCGATCTTATTTTTTTTAGACATATTATTTTTCTTTATGAATTAATTTATTAAATAACGCCCAATTAGACTTCATAGGATAATACAAATGGTGCATCATGTCAACTTTTTTTGTTAAACTGTAGCAAAATTATGAAAAAACATTGATATATTTGTTTAAAAAAATAATTTTATTAAAATACAGGGAATTTTCATTTTAGAAAATAAATATGTCTTAATTGATAATAAAATTTATGTAGATCTTCTTTTTTTATGTTTATATCTAAAGCATCATCTCATATGTTGTTTTTTCCCAAGATAGGATTTGCGATTTTCTGGTTATGCCCCACATATAACCACCTAAACGACCAGAACTTTGAATAACACGATGACAAGGTATTAAAAAGGCTACTGGGTTTTTACCAATGGCATTTCCTACAGCCCTTGATGCCTTGGGCAAATTGATTCGTTGAGCAAGTTGCTGATAGCTGGAAACTTGACCAAACGGAATTTTTAATAACTGCCTCCAAACATGTAACTGAAAAACTGTTCCTTTAACATGCAAATTTAAGGTAGAGGGGATATCTAAAGGATAATCAAAAATTGAAAGTGCTGGTTGATGAAACGGAGATGATTGGGGCAGAAAAATAGCCTTTGGAAATTTTAATTTTATGTCGTTTAAAGCTCCAAAAGACTCGTCATCAAAAGCTAGATAACAAATCCCTTTTGAGGTTGAAGCAATCATAATTTTACCAAACGGGCTTTGACTAAATTCATAACGGATAGTCAAATTTAAACCACCTTGAGATACTTCGGTGGGCAACAGGCTTTCAATTTTAATGAACTGTTCTGGCAATGGTTTCTTAGTAGGTTTTAGACTCATTTTTTATATGTATTGATTATTATTTGTTCATGATAACATCGGTTTAAATTAAAAAAATTAGGGTCTTTGTCCATATATAAAATTTAACAAAAGTACTAAATTGTATTAAATATTTACAATTATTTAGTAAAAATACAATTTTCTAATGTAATTTTGCATGAATTTTTTAATAAACAGACATCTATGGCACAAACAATAACTCCAAGAGGTACCGATTATGCACAATGGTACAACGACTTAATAATTATAGGTAATTTAGCCGATTATAGTGCGGTAAGAGGCTGTATGATTATAAAACCTTATGGTTTTGCTTTATGGGAAAATATGCAGCAGCAATTAGACAAAATGTTTAAAGATACTGGACATTCAAACGTCTATTTTCCTTTATTTGTTCCAAAGTCTTTATTTGAAGCTGAAGAACAAAATGCGGCTGGCTTTGCCAAAGAATGCGCTATTGTAACCCATTATCGTTTAAAGTCTGACCCCAATAAACCCGGTAAATTGATGGTTGATCCTGAGGCAAAGCTTGAAGAAGAGCTTATTGTACGACCAACCAGTGAGGCTATTATTTGGAGTACTTTCAAAAATTGGATTCAATCGTATCGCAATTTACCATTATTATTAAATCAATGGTGCAATGTAGTTCGCTGGGAAATGCGAACCCGACTGTTTTTAAGAACCGCGGAGTTTTTGTGGCAAGAAGGGCATACCGCCCACGCTACCGCCCAAGAAGCTATCGATGAAACCTTAAAAATGTTAGACGTTTATACCGATTTTGCCGAAAATTGGATGGCATTACCCGTTATCAAAGGAAAAAAATCTGCTGCAGAACGCTTTGCTGGCGCCATGGATACTTATTGTATAGAAGCAATGATGCAAGATGGGAAAGCCTTACAAGCCGGCACTTCGCACTTTTTAGGTCAAAATTTTGCTAAAGCCTTTGATGTTAAATTCTCCAATAAAGATAATACCTTAGAATATGTTTGGGCAACCAGTTGGGGCGTAAGTACCCGTTTAATAGGCGCCCTTGTTATGGCTCATAGCGATGATCAAGGTCTGGTACTTCCACCCAAAATTGCACCCATCCAAGTAGTTATCATTCCAATTTTTAAAGGTGAAGATACCAAGGAAGCCCTGAATACAGTTTGTTTAAACTTATATAACCAATTAAAACAATCTCATATTAGAGTAAAACTTGACAACAATGACAATACCCGACCAGGCTGGAAATTCAATGAATATGAAACACAAGGTGTTCCAATCCGCATCAGCATTGGGTCCAAAGAGTTACAAAATAATCACCTCGAAATTGTTAGACGAGATACCAAAGAAAAAACATTAATACCCGTAGAAGATGCTTTTACTTATATTACAAACCTATTGATAGGCATTCAAACCAATCTTTTTGAAAAAGCAAAAGTATTTCAACAACAACGTACCAAAAAAATTAATACGTTAGACGAATTGAACACATTTTTAGACCAAGAACCCGGTTTTGCCTTAATTCATTGGGATGGCACTACAGAATCAGAAGAAAAACTTCAAACCCTTACAAAAGCCACGATTCGTTGCATACCTTTAGAACCTATTCATGAATCAGGTTTTTGTATTATTTCGGGCAAACCCTCGTCTCAAAGAGTTGTTGCCGCCAGAGCCTATTAATTTTATGACCTACCCTTTAAAAAAATTACAAGACTTTGTTTATTTATGTAACAAACCTGTGGGAATAAGTTCGTTTGGATTTATTAAAAAGCTAAAACAGCAACTAAAAGTATGTAAAATAGGGCATGCTGGTACCTTAGACCCTTTAGCCAGTGGTTTAATGATTATTGGGGTGGACAAAGGCACCAAATTACTAACAGATTTTATTAAACAAGATAAAGAATATACTGGTGTTATTTGTTTGGGGGCATGTACCGCAAGTTACGATTTAGAAACCATTCCAGAATTTTTTAAAGATTTTTCTAAAATTACGCCAGAACAAATTCAACAGGTTTGTAACACATTTAAAGGCGACATTTCACAAATTCCTCCCATGTTTTCAGCCTTAAAAAAAAATGGTCAGCCTTTGTATAAACTGGCACGACAAGGCATTGCCTTAGAAAGGGCGCCCAGACAAGTTCACATAGAATCTTTACAAATAACGCAGATTGCCTTTCCCAAACTGTATTTTAAAGTGCATTGTTCAAGTGGTACATACATCCGGTGTTTAGCCCATGATATTGGCGAACAATTAGGGGTTGGGGGCTACTTAAAAGAATTAGTTAGAACTAAAATTGGTAACGATAGTTTTGAGATAATAAATGTGTCGTGAATTTTTGAAAAGAGGTGTTGATGGGCTAAGATAAACTATTTTGGCAGAAAGAAAAATCAGGATCAAAAATGAGGTTAGCTTTGAAACGCAGGTATTTTTACTTTAATTTATTTTCATGACATATTAAAATTTACTGGGCAATTTTTTCACGTGTCATTGTTTCAAAAATTCGTATTGATATACTTTGGGTTCAATGTTTTCGGCAAGTTGGTTTAAAGCTTCTCTTAAATTATGTATCAAAATCATATAGGTTTCATTGGTACTTTTAGGGTTCATTTTACCAGTAAGGTTTCTACCTTGAAAATAGTCTCTCATGTCGTACAAAGCGGCATTGACATTACAGTTAGGTTGTTTATGATAGTATTTCCAAAGTTCTTTTCCTGCCTCAAAAACAACTGTGGCGGCTTTGGAGAATTTTAAAGGTTCGCTGGTATAATAAGGTTTTTGGTCTTCAAATAACAGATTCATCATTCTGGGCAATTTAGAAGGCGGTTTGGGTTTTCCGTGCATGAAATCGGTCATAAAATTACTTTCAAATTTTTCTTGAGCGTTGACTTCTTTTTCAGTAAAAGGTATCCAGTGATTTGTACCGTATTTTGATTGAATATTATTATTAAACAAGGTAAAAGCCAAGCAATTGTTTTGAAACTCTTGATCTTTTTGCCACTCGTCGTTTGGATGCAAGAATTGGTCTCGGTCGTTGAGCCAAGTTGCTTTAATACATTTACGTACAGCAAAATAAATGGCGCTTTGAATTAAGTTCTGTTGTGAAATATAGCTCCATCTATTGGGATGATTTATTACATTATAGATATTTATAAAGTTATTATGTTGAAAATCACTACCATATAAAGCTATAGATCCAATACAACTTGTATTGTCAACTCTGTTATGAAATTTTCTAAACCAATCTGTAATAAAAATATTTTTATCATAAGCATAAAATTTTTTTTTGCCTTTCATCTCTGCTTTTTCATTAAAAATATCACATTTGATGTGTTGAATATTTTTTTGATTATTTAATTCCCAAATCATAAATCCGATTGGAAATTTACCATTAACATTATCAAATGAATTTGATGGGCAAACAAAGCCTTTTTTAAACTTTACTTTAAAATAATTACGAAATTTTGAAAAATTTGGACCTTGGACAATTTTCAACTTTGAAAATTGGGCAAGTGTTGCATTGGGAATTTTGTCAAAAACCCTAGTCAGAAATTGAGCAAATAGTTCTTTTGTTGCAATTCCTATTTTGTCGCTATATTCTTTTTGAACTTTCGTAAAAGAAACGCCTCTTTTATTTATTCTATTTTTGTTTTTTGTGTCATTTTTTGCCGTTTCCGCATAAGGCGGATTGATATAAACAACCAATTTCTTTCGTTTTTCAGGGTTGTTAATGATGTCTTGTAAGGGTTTGGGTAATTTACTAAAATCATCATTCAAAAAATCAAACTGAAACACGTGCTCTTTTAATAAACTGGAACCGTTACCATGTACCGAATTTTTGTTCATGGTATCAATTCTATCGTGCATAACATCCACATCTTGTTTATCTAAGGTAGATGCCCAAATATGATATTTGTTGGTTAGTCCCGCTAGCAAATTACCTGTACCTGCGGCACAATCCCAAACATAATATTCATCTTGCCAATTGTCTCCTAAAACGTCTGTTAAATATTTCTGAGAAAGTTCTACCCAAATTTGTGGTGTAAAAAAACTACCTTTACGTTCTCTAACATCTTGAGGCACCAGTAGGTCTCGGCGTTCTACAATATAATCCCAATATTCTTCTTTGGGTGGTCGTTCGTATTTATTCCAAAATTGGTTATGGGCAATTTGATTATCTTTAAAGTTTGTATGGCTATGGCTGAAAAACCCAGAATCGCTTAATTTTCGGTCGAGCTCATAATGATCTTTTTTTAATAACACATATAATTTATCTTTTAGGGTTTTATTTTCGTGAGACAGGATGTCGGCAAGATAAAAATCGCCATCAATAATGTTAGATTTTTTAGCAATGTCCCAATTGACAGCAATTGTAGGCTTCACATGCAATAACCATTTGTTGTAAATAATCATAAAATTATTCTTATCAATTTTGGTTTTTGTGAGCCCGGAATTTTGAGCAATAAAGTTATTTTTGATAAATTTAACAAGTTCCTTTTCATCATCCATAAAATTAAAAAGGAGGGCATTGTTATTAATAATTTCTTTAACTTTTTCGTGAATGAGTTTAAATTCTTTTGTATTATGGTTTGAAGGGGTTATGTTCCAGTTAAAATCATTCATATAAAAAATGTCATGAATGTCATGATAAAGTATCAAAGCCATTTTTTCACTGTCAAAAGCGCCTAACATATTGGGAGGTAAATATTTGTCAAAAGTTCTGGCTTTGCCAATGGTTAGAATCAGTTGCACCATGGATTTATATATATCCGAAGAGCCTTTTTTTACTTCAGCCCAAAGGAGGGCTTGATGGTCTGCTAACTCTTCTTGTGTTTGGTGTATGCACACCGCGAAATCAACATTGCCAATGATTTTGGTGCAATCGTACATCCAAAAATAGTCTTGAGCAACTTTATTTTTAAGTTCTTCTTCTCGTATATTTTGATACTTCATAGAATTATTAGCCCAATTTGATTACCAACCAAATCCAGTTCTATAGTCGCGTTTCACAAATTGGTTGGCTGGTTCAAAATTAGTTATTTTCATATTAGGTCCGTCCCATAATAGTTTTAAGTTTCTACCTGGGTAGGTAGCATTTCCTTTGTTATCAAATTCTTTAATATCGTAACTTCTAATGGCTAAATTACCCATTAACACACTTTCGGTAAAAGGTCCTGCAAGTTCAAAGCGAGAAGATAAACTATTCGCTTCTTTACTTTGATAACCGGCTATACTGGCGTCCACCCAATCGGTATAGTGGTTGATATCATTTTGTTCATCTTCCTTAGGTGTTTCAAAGTTCATTTTATCTGGTAAAATTACAGGGAACATGCCATAAGTGCCGCACATCATTTGACCTTTAGTACCAATAAAAATGCAGCCGTTATTATCTTGGTCGCCTAATTTTTCGTTAGGGTCTAGTTTTTCGGGTCTTTCAGGTAAAATACCACCGTCCATCCAATGCAGTTTTACTTCTTTGCCGTTTTTCAAAAATGTGAGTGTAATATGCGAAGCGATGGGGGCAGATTCGGGGTGTTGAATTTTAACCCATGGTTGGCTGTAACGATTGGCAATGCTACATTCTGCAGCAATAGGATAACCTAAATCAAGTAGGGCAAAAGCGGGTTGCATATTATGACATCCCATGTCGCCGAGGGCACCGGTACCATAGTTCCACCAGCCGCGCCAATTAAAGGGCACTAAGTTGTCGAAATAATCTTTATAAGGCGCTGATCCTAACCACAGATTCCAATCTAATTCATTGGGGATAAGTGGTTTATCGTTAGGCCATGCCACGCCTTGAGGCCATACAGGACGGTCGGTAAAAGCATAAATTTCAGTAATCTCACCAATTCTACCTTCATCATACCATTTTTTCATCATTTTTACGCCAGATTTAGAGGCACCTTGGTTTCCCATTTGAGTAACAACTTGATATTTTTTAGCGGCTTCGGTCATCATGCGGGCTTCGTAAATATCGTGCGATAAGGGTTTTTGAACATAGACGTGTTTACCTAATTGCATAGCTGCCATAGCAATTGGGGCGTGCATGTGGTCGGGTGTAGAAACAGAAACAGCATCAAAACTTTTACTATGTTTTTCAAATAAAACGCGATAATCTTTATAAAGGGGTGCTTTAGGAAAGCGTTTACGACTTTCTACAACCATTCTTTCGTCAACATCGCATAAAAAAGCAATATCAGCTTTGCCTTTTCGAGTAAAATTATAGATATCACCTTCGCCTTTTCCACCAACGCCTACGCCCGCTATAACCAATTTGTCGCTGGGGGCAATAAAGCCTTTGCCTCCCAAAACATGTCGGGGTACAATATAAAAAGCTGTTCCAGCCAAACCTACATTTTTGATAAAGTTTCGGCGACTTAATTGATTTGATTTATTTTTCATAAAATAATTTTTTGCTAAGTTAAGGATTATTTTTCTAATTTTAAAAATTTATTTTTTTTAAGATTTTTTTTGAAATTTTTTGACCTAAAACACGACCGTTTTCAATAGCGTCTTTAAAATGAATTCCCCCGTACAATCTTGAAATAGCGGCTTCATTGGCAGCGGCTCTAATCGAACTAAAATATTTTATTGGAAGTCCATAATCCGTTTCCGAATTATCATAAAAACCAATAGTATCTCCAAAGACATGCTGTAAAACAATTGCAGCAGCATGTGATATAACACTATGACCAGAAACATATTCTGGGAAGGGCGGGCTTTGTAAATAGGGTTTCCAATGAGGATCCATCAAGGCTCGAATGGCAGTTTCTGGACGCACTCTGTTGGTTAAATATTTTTCGTACCACGTTGCTATAAATGCATCTGCTAAGGTTAAAGCTACAATGGCATGAATGTAAATCATTTGTGATAATTCAAGATTTTGTTGAAGACACAGAATGGTGGTAATATGAAGCCAGTGTGCGCCAGGTGTTATTTTTTTGGTGCCAAATTCAACATGTCCCATTTGATTCATTTTATACGGATTACAATCCCAAAAATCGGCAATGTTTTGTTTAAAAGTATCTTTTGAATTCACTACCTCAAATACTTCGTTACAAAGTTGATAAAATGGACTTTTTTTATCATTTGAATAAGGTGCGGGTGGTTTCGTTTTTATGTGTTTCAAGTTGTTATTAAAAAATGGTCTTAATTGCCACCAATAGGGTTCGATAGCTGCCATATAAGCAGGTGGTGTGGGCTTCCAGTAACCCGCTCCATAATGGGGTGTATATCGTGGATATTTACTTAATTGTTGAAACCTATCAGATTTTACATATTCCGTAAACACAGTTAAAAATGAATCTACCAAATTTTGGCTTGCAAAAAATTCTTGGCTTTTTCCTGCAATAACATACTTATTTTTTAGGCTATCTAAAATGTTGTGCAAGCGTTCTTGAGATGGTAATAATAAAGCGGCTGTTTTATACATACTAATAATTACAGCTAAATTAAAATTAACAGAATCTGTACTTAAAATTGTGCGTTTATAAATAGGAAAATTATTTATTTTTCTTGATAAATGATGAGGTGTTTTATTAGGATTAAGATTATATATTTCATTAGCTACCAAACAGATATAGGCATAATTACGGCTTGCGGCTACAGGAGAAGTTACATCATAAACCATCACATCTGTAATTTTTTTTAAAGACTCAGCATAGTCTTGAGTTCTATTTTGAGCCTTCGTAAAAAAAAGGATTGCATTGAATATAAAAAAACAAATTAATTTATTTGTCATGTGTATTCAAAATTGTAAATAGATTAAAAAAATCATCGTTTATTCCAACCAAAATAAATTCTTGCTTTTTATTGTAAAGTTTTTTAAGTGTCTTTATATTTCCTTTCAAAAAAAATCCAGATTCGTTGGCTGGTGAAACAACAAAATTACCTTTAGTATCATTAATTAGAATTAAGCCATAAAGTGCGTCAATTTTCCCAATACGAATTCTATTGTTATCAATATTACCGCCCATAATAATATCTTGAAAGCCATCATTATTTAAATCGGCTATCTCTACTGCAGTTATAGGTGCATAATTTACTTGAGGTGGTAAGGATTTAGGCAAAAATTTTCCATGGCTATTTTCAAAGAGTGTTGTTTCTAAAAAATTGGTTTCCAATATTTTAAATTCATTCAGTTGGGCTGTAGTAAATATATTTTGAATTTGGGCATCAGCATACGCAGTGTAATTTGGAAATTTTTGACGTAAAAAACTAAGTTGGTCTGTTAATTCATCTTTTGATGCCATTGGAAACTCTTGCCCCTGAAAGTATTGGGTATAAATAGGATCCATAAAACTATCTTTATTGATGTCGGCATAATATATTCTTATAGGTTCTTTAAATGTGGGTTTAAATAAAGAATTGGTGCCCCAATTTGTGGCAATGATGTCGAGGTTATGATCGTTATCGATATCAACCAAAGCTATTTTTGACCACCATCCAGAAATTGAAGTACTAAAATATTGGTTTGTAACATCTTGCCATATTTTATTACTAAAGGAATAAATTTTAAGAGGCATCCATTGTCCTGCTACTATCAGTTCTTTAATACCGTCTTGGTTGAGGTCTTCTAAGGCTAAGTCTTCAATCATACCTATATATCTAAATTCCGTAAAGGTATTGGGGTCGGCTTTTTTGAATTGACCCTTTCCATTATTAAGTAGTAAAAGGCTTTCAGGAATCACGGGATAGTTTTCTGGACTCAGTTTAGAACCAACAAAAAGATCTTCATCGCCATCTTGGTCGAAATCGTAAGCGATGGCTTTTGAACCACTTAAATTTTCTATTGGAATGGCTTTTGGTTTATAAACAAAAGTGCCATTGCTGTTTTCGTAAAATCTATCTTGTTGATTGAATTGGTTAGGGTTAGCATACACACCACACACGATGTATAAATCTAAGTCGCCATCATTATCGGCATCAAAAAAAACAGCATTTACATCGTTAAAATCAGGATTTTTTTCTTTAAAACCTTTATAGGGCACAATGTTCTGTTGATTATCGATAGTATAAATATGTTTAGTTTGATGTTCGCCTAGACAAATATAAAATTCGGATATGCCATCATTATTTAAATCGGTACTAATAATATTAGGATTTGATTTAGAAAACATGGTATGTATTAAAGGTTGAATTTTAAAATCGTTGGTAGATGAATTTTGATGTTTTGGCAAAGCCGGCAAGGTGTTTGATTGAGATAGGTAAAGCTTATCATTTAGAGGTTGAGGTGACCGAGTAACCAGATACATGGTGTCATAAATGGTTAAGGATTGAGGGAGCATCACATGATGATAGAGTTTACTCATATTGCCATTTGCCCACTGAATATGAATAGAATCGCAAGATTGATTGGGGATATAGAAAAGGAGTGGGGTAATTGTTGAAGATTGAAAGCCACGAACAGCGATATGATCTAATGTATATTGTTGGTTATTGGCGAATACCGTAACCTTAGAACCCAACGCGTCAGAATTTTTAGAATGAGATTTTAAAATTATTTTTAAAACCCGAGAATATTGATTATGTTTGCTGGCATTATTTTTATATAAAAAAGTTTCTTGGTTGAGATTATTTACAATTAAATCTAAATCGCCGTCATTATCAAGGTCGGCAAAAGCGGCTCCATTAGAAATGGTAGAATCGCTTAACCCCCACTCGCTGGCTTTATTTTTAAACTTTAAGTTATCATTTTGTTGATAGATATAATTAGTTAGTTTAACAGGTTGTATAGTTTGTAAGATTTGAAAATATTTTTCGTTAAGCGTGCCGTTTAAGTATTTAAGTCTTTCATTGGCATAAAATTTTACAAAATCTTTATTGGTAACGTCACGACCGTAGCCATTAGAAATAAAAACATCTTTAAATCCATCTTGATTCACATCAGCCATTAAAACCGACCAACTCCAATCGGTATGTTCAAGATTAGCAAATTGGCCTATTTCGCTAAAACTGCCGTTTTTATTATTTAGATGGAGCATATTACGCATCAGTTGGTGATAGAAACCATTATCAAGCATATTTTGATACAATTCATAATTATCAGGATTGTACAATAATTTTTGTCGGTGGTTAGATTCTGGGAGCATATCTAAGGTTAAAATATCATTCCAGCCATCGTTATTGAGGTCGGCAATATCTAAGCCCATAGAAAAATTAGAGACATGCCCGAATTGTGATTTTAAACATTCTGTAAAGGTTTTATTGTGGTTATTGATGTAGTAATAATCTTGTTCAACATAGTCATTAGATACATAGATATCTTGCCAGCCGTCGTTATTAATATCGCAGGCAACAATACCTAAGCCATACCCTAAAGGATTAGCGATGATTCCGGCTTGTTGAGTTATATTAACAAAATGTGTGCCAAGGTTTTCGTAGAATTGGTCGCCGGCGTAAGGGTCGTAAATTTTTTTCATATAAGCCGCATCAAAATTTCTAAAGTCTTTAATGTTATGATTTAAGACAAACAAGTCGAGGTCGTTATCTTGGTCGAAGTCGAAAAAAACGGCTTGGGTAGAAAAGCCTTTATCGTTAATACCATAATGGGCGGCTTGATCGGTAAACGTAAGATTGCCGTTATTGATATAGAGTTGGTTGGCTCTGAGGTTAGAGTCGAGGTCGCCAGAGTAACACACATAGATATCTGTCCAGCCATCACCATTAACATCAGCCACGCTAACGCCAGTTTTCCAGCCGGGTCGCCCACCAGTTCCGGAGGCGATGGTAATATCTTCAAATTTAAAATTCCCTTTATTTATGAATAAACGATTGGGTAGCCAATTAGCGGTAAAATATAAGTCGATAAGTCCATCGTTATTAAAATCTGCTGCTGCTACACCACCGCCGTTATAATAATATTCGTAGGTAATGATATTTAAATTAGGGTCTTCGGGAATTGTATTTATAAACTTAAGATTGGAACTATCTGAAGGTATTTTGGTGAATAAGGCTTGCGAAAAACCTTGAAAACACATCAAAAAAAATACTGTTAGTAGCCCTAATTTCATAATAAAATTTGTATGGCAATATTACAAATTAATTTTAAGAAATTTTATAATTAAGAAATTATAATTATTAATAGAATTAGTTTTTGTGCGAAGTGAATGATTGGGCTTTCAAGGGAATATTTTTTTTTAAACGCTACAGCACAATATTAATGATTTTTATATTTCTTGGCTTTATGAATTAAAGCTTGTCCTACAGAGATTAATGAAATGCCGGTAACAAAAGGTGGTGGAATAAATAAAGGCGATAAATATCCAGGAATTTTATATTTTATAAATAAAATAGAAGCAATAACACCAATGGTCATGGTACCAATACCATACCATGTTAAATGTTTACCTTGTCGCAACATATCGGAAAATTTAGAATTTGGAGTAATAAAATTTTGGGGTGGAGAAAGGGCATCGTATGGATATTGTAGAAAAGCATCCTTGTTGATAGTTTTTATTGTGTCAAAATGAACACTTAAGAAATCAGGAATGTTCAGATTGTGTTTTATAGGTTTAATGGTAAATAATTTGTTAGTTTGTGAATTATATTGAACTTGTAATGTGTTAATTATATGCAAGGTGGATTGATGTTGAATTGCATTCATTATTTCAAAATGATGAAGAAATTTTGTTGTAAAAATTATTTTATCGGTGTAATTATTGGTAGAGAATTTTGAAAGCATATTGGGAGTTCTATTAATACCTGCCAATTCTATATTATAAGTATAGCTAAGTTTTATGTTGGTATTTAAATGGATTGGTAGTTTATTCAATGTGGAAAATGCGTTATATG
This sequence comes from Alphaproteobacteria bacterium, assembly GCA_030053915.1. Lineage (GTDB taxonomy): Bacteria > Bacteroidota > Bacteroidia > Chitinophagales > Chitinophagaceae > JASGCT01. The sequence goes on along the minus strand of JASGCT010000001.1, from coordinate 9,327 downwards.
ATACAATAAAAATAAATAAATGGGTAAATAATATTTTCTTTTTCATGTTTTTATAGATTTATTTAAATAGGTTCGTTGATTATTTTTTATACGATTTAAGTTTTATGGCTTTCTGTTTAAATTGTTTTCCGTAGTGAATTAGAAAAGATCCACTAACAATTGGAGGTACTGAAATTAAATAATGTAATACATTTACGGATTTAGCTGGTTGAGCGATAACGGCTAGTAATGTTAAAGTACCTATAGACAATAATCCAATTCCAACACCAGTTAACACTTTATGTACTTTTATTAAGTTTCCATAATTTTCTAAGGGTGGTATTTTGGGTTTGGGAATAATTATTTTAGGAGGTTTGGGCGGGTAGGTTAGTCTTCTGGCTTTAGCAACTAATCCTTGTCCAACTCCAACAAAAGCCGTGCCAATTAACACAATTGGTATCGCGGCGGCAAAAAAAAGAGGTTCAAAATATTGTTCATTATTAGCACTTTGAAAACTAGAAACAAGATATGATAGTGCCCCCACATAAGTTAAAGACAATAACCCTGCGCCAACCCATGTGAGTGTTTTGCCTTTTAAGTAAAGGTCTTGAATATTCACTTTTTTATTTGGCTTTTGATATTTTTGAATACCTAAATCAATTTTTGTATAGTCGTGGTTAGGATTATAACTAAAAGAAAATTCGTTTTGAGATGGCTGATTTTTATAATTTAAAGGTAGGTTCACGTTATAATTAAAATACTGGTTATCAGCTATTTTATTAGATGCATTCCCAATAAATTCATTTGAATATTTTAATGTTGGATTAAAATTTTGTTCTTTTGAATAATAAAAACTTAAATCTTGATTGTTAACAAGAGGTATATTTTTAAAATTTTTGGGTGGATTTATTAAAGACTGTTTATTCATGAAATTAAAACTGCTATTATATATTTTTATTTTTTTAATTCCGAAGGCATTTGAAAAATCTTTTTTTAAATCTATTTTGTTTAAAGACACCTCATAAAAACTATGTTTCTTAATGTTTTCATAGTTATTTTTGGCATAGATATGAGACACAAATAATAATGAAATAGATAAAAAAATAAATTTCATGATAATAATTTAGAAACAAAGTTATTACAAACAATTTAAATCAATGTCATTTATATGTCATTTTTTAAAATTCTTTTAAATTTCGAATTTATTTTTTTTAAATTAAAGTTGTCAAAAGCCCATCCATTAAAACCAAGCTTCATGGGGTTTTCATAGTTATTTCTGGCATTGATGTGAACCACAAATAAAAATTAAATAGTTAAAAAAAAAAATTTCATAATAATAATTTATTTACAAAGTTAATTCAAACAAATTAAAGTAATGTCATTTTTTATATGAAGCTTAATTTCGAATCTCTAATATAATTCTTAGCAACGCTATCATTTTTTACAGCCTCACGGCAAATTTCTAACGTTTGATTTTTAATATATTTTAAAGTTCTTCCATCGCGCTTAACCGCTTCAAGACAAATTTCAACTGTTTGTTCATCAGGATTTAAATTTTTTAAACTCATATAATTATTTTTATTAAATTCAACTTTGTATTTTGATAAATATTTTAGCTTCTGTATTTTGTATGAATGCGGCATCAATAATTTCATCTGTATGAACTTTTACAAATGTCAATGCCATTCCATTTTTTTTACTGGCTATGTATGCTATTATTTTTATTTTACTGTATTTCTTTTGTTTATAGCTTTGCCCCCAATGTCCGTGAAAAATGGAAAATGATCTCTTATGGCTCAATTATTGCCACTTCAGAAATTTTACTATTTAGCTTTTGGGTTAAAAATTACGCCCAATACGATAAAGTGTATGGCTCAATTGGTGGTTTAATGATTTTATTCTTTCTTATTTATTTAAATGCTTACTTTCTTTTAGTGGGTTTTGAAATTAATGTAAGCATCTATTCTTTAAAACAAAGCCAAAATCATAAAAATGAATAATCCTTAATTCTTAAAAGTAAATTTTAAGATTTTCGCAAGCGCCAGCACTCATTTATTAAATTTTCTATCTAAATTTTTAACTTTAAACTGGTTTATATTTTTAAAGGAACCACCAAAATTTTTAAAGATTACAGTAAATAACTTATTTAACTTCAATAAACTAAATGAAAAATAAAAGCTTTATTTTATTAAAGGGATAGTAGTATTAGACCTAGAGATGACATTTAATGGAAAATTTATTTGTATCTCCGGAAGAGCTTCTGAATCGAATTGCCATTGACTTAAAAGTCCTTTAACAATGCCTGTTTTGTAAAAATCCGAGATGTATTTTAAATCTGAATTTGTATAATCAGTTAAATACCTTAGTATATTATTTTTAAAAACATCATTAAAATGGCATGTTTCTAAAATATTTTTTAAATTTTGAATGGCTAAAATGCCCGCTTCTCTTTCATATCGCCAAACTAATTTTAATTCCTCTTCATTTGCATTTAAATAAAATTTAGTCGCAATTTCCCAAGAGTAGAATCCGTAAAACTCTAAGCCACTCTCTTCGCTTGCACTCCACTGCCATATATGTCCACACCCAACATGTAAAATATCAAATAATCTACTCCCAATCCCCCCAACATAATCAATATCAGTACACATAAATACCTCACCTCCATTTGATACGGTCGTTATGATGTGCTTATCTTCATTTTTTAAAGATTTCTTTTTTTCGTACCCACTTGTATTAAGGTCTTGTTCGATATTTATAAAACTAACAATGACATTTTTTGAATTTAGATACTTTATTATTTGGTTAAAAAGTTCATGACAATCCTCTTCTGATACATGATAACTATCTAATAAATTTTTATGATTCATAAAATGATTTTTTTTTGTCAAAGTTACGACTTTTTTAATTGAATTTCCAAATTTTATAATTATTACCACCTATCCTAAATTATTTTTTCTTTGTATTTAATCTTGAAAATCCTCTGATAATAATTTTAAAAGATAACGAAATTTTAGATGCTACGCCACAAGAAGTGCTAAGAGATTGTCAAATAAAGCTCAAATAAAAAAAAGAACATGTTGAACACGACGCGGAACTGTAAATGGTAGTCTATTATGATTCTGAAAAAGAAAAATGTTTCAATTTTCTAACCAACATCAAAGATTTAGAAGCTGAAAAGATGGCTGAAATTTATAAAAAAAGATGGGCTATTGAGTTATTTTTTAAAAAAATGAAGCAAAATTTTCCTCTTAAATATTTTTATGGCGACAATGAAAACGCTATCCAAATTCAAATATGGTGTGTATTGATAGCAAATTTATTACTCACAATCCTACAGAAAAAAATACGCAAAAAATGGAGTTATTCAAATTTTGTAAGTTTATACAGAAAACATCTATTTAGTTATGTGAATTTTGAACGATTTTTTAATAATTTTGAAAATTTTGCTAAAGAGTTTTCGAAATATATGGCAAAAAATAAAAACTCGCCTCCAATTATAGTACAACAAGAATTTGACTTCTAAAAAAAAGGGGGGGCTTACTTTTTTCAAAAGTGAAAAATCGCAAAAATTTGTATTGAAAATTCAAAAAAAATGGAAGTTTTTGATTTTTATCGGACAACAGTGAAAAAAAATATTATATTTGCTTAAAATTGAATGAGAAAATGTGTACTATTCTAAATGAAAATATTTTATGCTTATTCGAAATATTTAAAAATATTGGGATTATTGTAGGGATTATAATTGGTTTATATCAATTTACCGCTTTAGTAAGAACAAGAAAATTAGAACATTGTAAAATTATAATATCATTTTTTGATTATTGGCATTTAGACAAGCAAGTAAACAATTTATTCTACGAACTTGAACATAATACTTTTAATTTTGACTTAGAAAATGATTTGGGTCAAGATAAAGAAAAGAACCTAGATAAACTATTAGAAATTGTAATTAAAATAGGAATAATATATGAGCATAAATTTATTAATAAAGCTGATTTAAAATGTTTTACGTACGAGATAAATACTATTTATAATAATAAAAGTATAAAAAAGTATCTTAATTATCTAAGTAGCGATGAATATAATAACGAAAATAAAAAGTCTAAACTTAAACAATTAGATTATTTAACCACTATTTACAAGATAGTAAATGATAAAAAAAAGGACTGTATAAAAAACGAGATTGTAAGTTAGTCTTAAAAATGGTGGACATCTAATAGCCCCGCCAACTCCATTTACTCTTTTGGATTTACCAATACCGAAAAGTGTGGCGCCAACATTTGCTTTAGAGCTAGACGATGCAGTTTGTTTTCTAATTTATCATAAGAAGTACTGTCTTTAATTAATAAAATCACACCAGAAAACTCAGGTTCTTGAATTTTAATGTTTTAAGAAAATGATATAAAAGATAGTGAAATAATTAAAAGTGTAAAGAAATAATTATTCATTTTTATAACAATTTAGTTGCAAATGTATTACATTTTATTTAATATCATAGTAAATTATTTAATAATGGTATAAAACACTAAAATTCAAAAAAAAAATGAAAAATATTTGGTAAATTTAAATATATATATATATTTGCAATGAAATTTGGAAATTACTTAAAGGGTTCAGGTAGTTTTTGAATTTCAAAAATAACAAAAATCAATTTTTAGAACGCACCTAAAATACCCTGCAAATAAAAATGAAAACAATAAGATATATAATATTCATACCAGTAATGTTTCTAATTATTGATAAAATTTATTATTTTTCAATATTTTTTTTTGGATGGGCAACAAGTATAACATTTAAATTTACAGGATTTTATTTACTATTAATGGATGGTTTATTTTTATTTTTAATTGCTATTTTTTTATTTTGTTCATTTGTTATAAGTAGATTATTTGCTAAAATTTCACCAAATAGATATTTTGCATTTTATACAATACTATTAATTAGTCTATTATTAGCAATTGTTTATATTAAAAAATTCAATCTTATTGAATATCCTATAGAAGTTACAACAATGGATGTGCTCTTTGCATCATTACCTAAGTTTCTTAATATTTATCTTAGTTGTATGATAATTTCAATTGCTTTAACTTTGTCTATTTCACCAGGTATAAAATTTATAATACATGAAAACAACAATATGTTAGAAATTTTAGATATGTTGGGGATTAATAAAAATATTCCTTATTACACAATTAGGTCTAAATCAATAAATCAGATATTTTTAGTAGAAAAAAAAATGATAAATATAATAACTATAATATACTTAATTGGGAGTTTGTTTATAATTGCCTTTTTAGTGTTATCTTTATCTTTTTTTTCAATAATAGTGTGTAATATTTCTCCTAATAAAACATACATTTGGTATTCAGGGATTTGGCACGGCTTTAATTTTTTACCTCATTGGATTGCAAGTTTTTTTATTGATGGAATTAATATTAAAGCGCCAAATTCTACAATTTCATACACGATATGGTGGTGGATTTTAGTGATATTTGTGATTATAAATATAATAAAGAATTTAGTTTTAATGGTGTATAATTTATTTTTTGGCAAAAAGATTGTTGATAAGTTAGATACATATTTTTTTAGTCATGCTGTTGCTAAAAGTAAATTACAAGATTATTCTGGAGCTATAGCAGACTTCGACAAAGCCATTGAAATAAACCCAAAGTATGAAAATGCTTATTATAATCGTGGTACTGCTAAAGCTATTTTACAAGATTATTCTGGAGCTATAGCAGACTTCGACAAAGCCATTGAATTAAACCCAAAGGATGAAATTGCTTATAATAGTCGTGGTCTCACTAAAGGTTTAAAAGATTATGCAGGCGCTATAGCAGACTACGACAAAGCCATTGAATTAAACCCAAAGAATGAAAAAGCTTATTATAATCGTGGTAATGCTAAAAGTAACTTAAAAGATTATTCAGGCGCTATAGCAGACTACAACAAAGCCATTGAATTAAACCCAAAGAATGAAAAAGCTTATTATAATCGTGGTAATGCTAAAAGTAACTTAAAAGATTATTCAGGCGCTATAGCAGACTACAACAAAGCCATTGAATTAAACCCAAAGTATGAAAATGCTTATAATAATCGTGGTTATGCTAAATTTAATTTACAAGATTATGCAGGCGCTATAGCAGACTACGACAAAGCCATTGAATTAAACCCAAAGCATGAAAAGGCTTATAATAATCGTGATATAGCTAAAAGAGATTTGGAAAATTATGAAGACGGTATATCAGATAGCTATTTAGACCAGGAATATATGTCTATTTATAAAAATGAATACTACGATGAAAATCTTGATTTAGACCAACAATCGCCAGAATTTTGGAATAGTATATCATAGTAGAGTGACTTATAAAATTAAAATACTCTTTTAATCTGTCTCAAAATGGGGATCACCTAAAATAACCCAAAAATCAATAGTATTTACTATAATTTAGTATCTTACAATTTATAAATAATTGTAAATCAATGTAATAATATCTTATTTTATTGGATTTTTATAAATCTAACTCAAAATCTTGATAATCATTCTGCGTAGTATCTAATTTTTGGGTTTTATAAGTAGCCCTTTCTGCCGCATTGGGTATTATAGTATTCACAAAATACTCAGCCCGTTCTTTGAGTCCTACAAAACCAGCACTAAAATTAATTTCGGGTTCTTTTATATTTAATTGTCCTTTTTTAAAGTCTCGCATATCTAAATAACCATAAACATGATGGATTGTACTAGGTGTTAATAAAATCTCGAAAGCAACATCGCCCGTAAAAAGCGACCCATTAAGCCCATGCCCAGCCTTCCAATTGGCTAATTTATGCATCGGCGATAACGCATAATCTGGAATACAATCATTGTACGCCACCCAACCCAATAAAGTACTGCTAATAAATACTTTAATCCCCTGTTTACTAACAAGTTCCCAAAATTTTATATAATTTTTAAAACCTGAATCTGTCAAATTGTTATCGCCTGTTAAATAAATATAAATTTGTTTATAAAACCACATATCCCCAAGATAGCGGATATAAGCCGGAACGCAACAACTAAAATCTAAGGGTACAAAATTTGCAATAGTCTTGCTATCTCTGTAATATTCAATTATTTTAATAACTCTTAATTTCGAAAGACTTAAAAAAGCATCCTTATGTTCAATTTGTAATTGACCATTCAGATTTTTTATAAATAATTCTAAATAGTTTATAATCTGTAACCAATATTTCTTCTTGTCTGCTGTATTTTGTTCTGATAAAAATTTGGTGGTGAGACCTTCAAAACTTATATCAAGTTCGTCATCATCATTTTTAGGATGATTTTATGCAATCCCATGTTGATTGTTTAAGTTTTTAATAAATTTATTATGCAGTAGATTTTGAAATTTATAACATGCGTTATTACTTAATTTTCGGGCTGAGCATTGAAGCAAAAAATTTGACATGATACGATTATTTGGGGCAAAATTACATCTTTATAAGCAATTTTCAGTTGTAATATTATTAAAATATTAAAGAATCATAACTACTTAGGTTGCAATATAGTAATTAAAGCGCATTTTATTATTCTTAGCCATAATTTGTTCTTTAGAAAATGATTTTAAATTTAAATGCCATGTATAATGAGGAAGAACCATTTATTTATTGTAGTAAAACAAATGTGTTAAAATATTTTAAAAAACTATAAGGTTGTTAAACCTTTGTTTATTGGCTTTACATTAACAAAAAAGGGAGTAATTTGCTTAATAATAATTTTTATGAAACACACATATTTTATAATTGCCTTTTTGTTACATGCAGTTTTTATTAACAATGCTTTATTTTCACAAGTTGTAAAAACATCTCCTTATTATTTAACTACTCAAAATACTTTTTATGATGTGTTTGCTAGCAATAATTACGGCAATCAAGCCTTAATCAATTATCATGGAAAGGTTTATATTCATATAGGGCTTATAACAGATAAGTCTGTGTCGCCAACAGATTGGCGTTATGTTAAATCGAATTGGGGTGTTAATAGCGAGCAGTATGTATGTACCCGAGAAACTGGCAATAATGGCTTCATTAAATTTACAATTTCAGATGATAGCAAAGGAACTTTATATAATGTAAGAACCTATTTTAATATAACGGACCCTAATGAAAAAATTTTAAAAATTGCTTTTGTTTTTAGAGATTCTTCGGGTTCAATTATACAAAGAAATCGTGATAATACAGATATGTATATGCCAATATATGACGATAACTTTCAATATGTTGAATTTGCCTCGCCTTTAAAATCTGCTTCTTTTCAATATGATTATATAAATCCAAAGCTCGAGTCTCAATATTCAAAAACACTTTATTTTCCTTCAGATGTTAAATTTGGGGACACGTTGTCTAACGGTAACATTTTTAAGGCTATTTCAAATCATTTGTCTCATATTACTGTAGAATATAATGGGCAAATTATTAGTAATGCAACAAATTATTTTACAAATATGCCACCCATTGTTTTAAATGCAATTGGTAGAAATAAAATTAAAGTAACAGCGATAGACGTTAACAATTCAAATAGCATTGCGTCTGATTCTATTGAATTTTATCTTAACCTAAGTCAAAATGCCGCTACGCTACCATTACCACAAGGGATGCAAGAAGGCGTTAATTATGAACCGGGCGATACCAGTGTCATTTTAGTTCAATATGCGCCCAATAAAGGCAGTATGTTAGTATTTGGTGATTTTAGTAATTGGCAGTACGATATAAAATATTTGATGAATAAAACCCCTGATGGTATTTATTATTGGAAACGCATTACAGGTTTAATTCCTAAAAAAGAATATATTTATCAGTTTTTAATTGATAGTAATTTGGTTGTTGCCGATTTGTGGTGCGAAAAAGTGTCGGACCCTTGGAACGACCAATGGATTCCAGCCGAAACATATCCAAATTTAATTCAATATCCTTTTGGTAAAACCAACGGCATTGCCAGTGTTTTCCAAACAGGTAAATTTAAATATGCGTTTCAAAATACAAATTTTATCAAACCAGAACGTCATAAATTAGTTGTGTATGAATTATTGATTAGAGATTTTTTACAAAAAAGTAATTACCAAACCCTCATCGATACCTTAAATTATCTTAAAAATCTTGGTATCAATGCCATAGAATTGTTACCCGTTACAGAATTTGAAGGCAATTTAAGTTGGGGATATAATGTGGCGTATCATTTTGCGGTGGATAAATATTATGGTCCAGAAGATCAATTAAAACGCTTTATTGATGTGTGTCATTCAAAAGGCATCGCCGTTATTTTAGATGCCGTACTAAACCATGTTTTTGGGTCAAGTCCAATATGTA
>JASGCT010000166.1 GCA_030053915.1 Alphaproteobacteria bacterium | reverse complement strand
TTTTGAAAGCATTAGAATAATCACGCAAATTTGTAATTATTTTTGAAACTTTTTGAATCGTGCGAATTTTATGATCAATATTGTAAACATTTCCTTTCAAAAGAAAATTAGTGGTCTTAATTTTATTTAAAATACTCAATTGAAAAGTTCATTTTACATTTAAAAATTTGTCACAATGTCTTTTTTCAGGAAAAATGAAGTTGAAATCGACGAGTATTTTAAGTTATTTGGTTTTTATTATCTGAATAATGATAGTTTACTTCAAAAATTGTATTATTTCTTAAATTTAATTGTAGAATTCATTGCTGTACTTCATCTTATTTATTTATCAATCACAAATGAAAATGAAAGATTTAAGTTTGTATCGGATCCATTTCAATTTTTTGGTGACGAGAAGAGAAAATTATTTTTTTACGTGTGCACAATAACATGGATTTGTTGCTCAATAAATTCAAGAATCTGGTTCCAATTAAAAAAAGATCATTTCTTTATCAAATGGATCAATTATACAAAACTATCATCTGATACCGATTTTCTTTACAATATTCCAGTTAAAATAAATTTATTTGCTGGATTGTCTGTATATATTAGCATTTCTGGTTTATTTTTCAACACAAAAACCTCAATTTTCTTGAATTTATTTTGGTTTATTTTACATTGCTGTTCATCGTTGGGCACAATATTTGGAATCGTCATTCCATGTCAATTGTTTTATTTCACTTCAATAAAATTCAAACAGCAATTCCAATTACTTTCAATAATACAAAAAGAGTATAATATTTTCAAGGCATTTTCCATTGAAATAAAGATTCTATTTATAACTTTGTTAAGAGTAAATAAATTTTGGCGAAATATAATCGGCTTCATCTATTTTGCTTCTGCAATGCAATTTGGTTTTATACTGTATTTATCATTTTGTACAGATTTGCATTTTACTGGATTAATTTTTATCTATACAACGGGTTTTGTTTCATTTATTTCATCAATAATCTTTCCATCATATTTTGCTGCTGATTTAAATAAATATGTTAGTAAATATTATTATTATTATTTTTAATTTTAGTTTTTATAAATTTTTAGGCTTCAAAAAACGTTCAAAATTTGTATAAATCATTAACAAGAAATTTAACTTTGAACTATAAAATAAAAATTCAAGATACAATCGACTCTATTAGATGGAGATATTTTGGTTTCACAGTGTTCACATTATTTTCTTTCAATTATATGCTATTTGTACAGGTAATTTAGTCATTTATGTTTTTGAAAATTAACTAATAAAATAATTTATTTTTGATAGATGATCATAAGGATATTAAGAAATTTTATGCTGATATTAAAAACTAATCAATAATAACTATAAGTTACGAGTATCAAATCAAGTATTAAAAAACAATATTTATTATTCAAAAATTTAATTTTCTATTTTAATATTTCACTTATATTTAAAAATTTTGAATTTTTAAAACGTTATTTAATAAAAAAGGTTATTCGTTTTACCCTATTTAAATTTAATTTTTAACCTAAATTTGAAAAAAATTAAAAATTTTCTGGTGTAGTTTTTGAGATAATATTATTATCTCAAACGCTTTAAAAACTCGCTTATGGATATTATGACGCAATCAAATGTCAAATGTCACTTTAATTTTACATTTATTTTAAGACTTTTTAATTCTAAATAATAATCAGTAACTAATTTTTTTTAAAAACTATCTTCACCTAATTTTTATTAATTTTTACAACTTTTTGGATGACTACTTATTTTAGTTTCTGAGTGTATAACTATATAGATTCAACTTTCGTATCTTCAATTTAAGAAAAAATATTTAAATAATTATAATTATTTATCTTCTTGTTTTTACTAATAAATTGTATATAAAAAGTGATTTTTAGAAAATAAAGGGTGCGCGTTATACAAAGATTTATTAAAGAATATCTTTATTTTAACTTTTCATCTTTGATGGATCGAAATAATCGAATAAATATTAGATGATATTAAAGATTTTTTCGA
>JASGCT010000165.1 GCA_030053915.1 Alphaproteobacteria bacterium | reverse complement strand
TTAATTTTAAATTAATCGATAAATAAACGGACTTTTTAAAACAGTTTAAAGATGTATCAAAGGATGTTTATCTATTAATATTCAAATGTAATGACTGGAAAATGAAGATGAAACTTAAATTTCTTTATCAATCTTTATTATCAAATAAAATAGGATTGAGTTGTTATTCAATGTTTATTTTCAATTCCTATCATCTACTCAAGGTATTTATTAAATTTAAACTTTTTAATTTAAAAAATATTATATATTTCTTATTAATTAAATTTAGGTTGTATTGGAATCTTGTGTATGTCTAATGTTATTTGTTGAAATATTATATTACAACAAATATTGATTATAAAAAATGTAATCACTAAAATTTTTATTATTTTAAAAGTAACATTAATTCTAAATTAATGTTTGATGAATAAAATATTTGATGAATGATTTTAAATTATGTTCAAAAATATTTGTTTTATTTTGCTTTAAATAATGAAATTTAATTTAATTTTCTTAAAATTAAAATTTTATGCATTTGCTATATTAATAAAATTATATTAATAAAAATAAGTATCATTACTTTACGTCACTCTAAGTAACTAAAATAACTTAAATATGCACATAAAATAAAATAATGTAAAATAAAGATATTATGACCTAATTTATTACTTAAATAAAGGTAAATAAACAACTAACTTGTAAGTTGTTATTTTAAATGACGGTCAATATTAAAATTATATTGTTACTAAACTCATATTCAAAACTTAATAAATATATACCCTAAAATCCAGCATATAGCGTTATACGAGAAAAAAGTTGTTTTTTAAACAAAATCGATGGTGAGCGTTATGCGAGGGTTTATTTAAAATTAATCATTATTAATTTATCATTTAGTAGTTTCATTTTTCTTCTTTTTTCGTTGACCATTCTTTAATGTCGTTGCCATCCCCAACAGTATCACCGCTTTTAAACCATTGATAACATATTGCGCAGGCAAACCATGTAATACGAAAAACGTCTTATCTTACAACCTTTACTAAATGTATGATTACGGCAATCATTCATGGCTTGCACACATTTCTCTCCTTAGACTTAAAAGTATTTATCAAAAAACCAATTTTCAATGGACTGTTGCTCAAATAAAAGGTCAAATCTTAATTTATTTTTAGTGCGCGTTATCTGAGAAAAAGAAAGTTCAATTATATCCGAAGTAAATGCACGGTATAGACGGGTGTGCGGTATATGCGGGATTTTAGGGTATAGAAACACTTACATATATCATATAACACTTATTTTTAATTAGATTGTTAAAGAAAGTTTTTAATAATAATAATAATAATTTACAATATCGTAAGTTATAATGATTGAGTACATCTAACTTTTTAATTACTTGCAATATGAAGAATTTTTTTAGAATAGCAATAAAAATATAATTATTGCAATCATTAAAAAAATAAGAATTGAAATAATTAAAGATTTGTAAGGTCATTTTTGTTTTAATTTTAAAAAAGATAACATTTCTATGGAAATTCATATCAAATCTTTATTTATACACTGGGGAAAAAATTGTTGAAAAGAGATAATAAATTTATTCTCTAATCTTTTTCTGATTTTTGATAGAAAAGAAGAAAATATGAAATTATATATTTTATAGATAACTAGAAATATATTCAAAAACTTTTAATTTATTAAAAGATAATTAATAAAATGCGCGATATTTAAATTCGCTTAAAAAGTTTTTTCTAATTATATATATATAGATTTACTAACCTTCAAAACGAAACTAATTTTATAGTTTAAGGATGTAACAAACTAAACTTACAAACGAATAAGTAAGCATAATCGTTTTGTATTTTTTAAAAATTTGACCTACTTTGATAATTTCACGAAATGAAAAATTTAATTTTTATAATCAAAATAAAAATTTTGTAAACTTTATTTATGGATTTATTTTTTAAAATCTTTTTCAGTTTCGTTCAAACAATTATTTTTTTATTATAAAAAGACTATGCTTACTTATTCGTTTGTTAATTTAGTTTTTTCATCCAAAAATCATAAAATTATTTTTGTT
>JASGCT010000164.1 GCA_030053915.1 Alphaproteobacteria bacterium | reverse complement strand
ATAAAGAATTCACTTAAAATCTGAATAAGATCAAAGCTGACATATTTATTGCAATGGAAGTATCATTATAACCTTCATCATTTGTTATTATTAAAAAACAATTTTAAAATATTAATTTTAAAATATTTACTATTAGATAAGAATAAACTTTTTTAGTAAAAGCTTATTTGATTTGATATCATCATATTGATTTGAATTCAATTATTATATATTAAACAACAAAAATAAGTTTAAATTCATTAAAATAATTAATTATTTAATTAATTTTAAGTTTAAAAATAATAAATTATTCAATTATAAAGAAAGAAATGACTTTTTTAAATAGCTTAAAAATAAAATTTTCAACAATAAAAATTAATGATATGAAAATTATAATTAATCGAGATATATTTTTTAAACTATATTTTCAAAAAATAATTTATAATAGCTATCAAAATAATTGAAATTTATATTTGAAAATTTATGTTGTTAGCAACGTAAAAAATACGTTTTTTTAAATATTTATTTACATGTAAAGAGATAATTAATTTTATTCAATTTAAATTTAAAACTAACTTTTCAAAATTAAAAAATTAATCACTTGATAATTAGAGAAGTTTATTTTTGAACAATAGTTTCATAAAAGATTAATGGTAAAATTTTTATTTTTAAAAATAAATATTAAAAAGTAAAATTAATTAATTGTAGAATATTAATTGTTCTACTGATAAATTAACATTATATAATAAATAGATTGATTCAATTGCATTTAACATTCAAATTTTTAAGTCGTTAGCAACGTGATAAAAATATATTTAAATAATACACATAACATTTCTAAATTTAATTTGTGAAAGTTACATTTTTAAAACTGAAAATCAGAATCTAGAAGAAGAGTCGGAATGAAAAATAATAAAGAAAATTCAAAATTGAAATCAAAAGATCAAGATTTAGTTGAAATTTTAAAAGAAAAAGATTATGTATCTGAATATTTCACAAAGAAATTGGTAAATCACTATTTTCTAACATCAAATTATGAAGAATACAATTCAAAGAGATTGAATAGAAAAAGACTCATCAATTGTATTCTTTTCATTCTACTTGAAATCATTTTGATATGCAAATTGATAATTTTTATCAAAGAAGAGAATCAAATTGGAGATTTCTTCTTTTTCTATGGTAAAGGACAAATTATTGTTAAAATATTTGTTTTGTTCTCACTTATATTAGAATCATTTATAAGTATATCACTTTTAATATGTGAGAGATATTATAAAGTTGACTGGGTTTGGTGTCTTATCAAGTTTGATAAATTTGGTGAAACATTAAAGGAGAAATTAGATCACTATCTGCTAGACGAGAATATACTTTTGGAAATTAGAAACATGCAGAAGTTACTTTACAAACTGAATAAATTTTATTTATTGCCATCTTTTCATTTTGTATATGGAGTTTTATTTTTTCTTCCAACAATTTATTTATGGATTAATGAGTTCACAATTGAATATAAATTATATTCATTATTATGGGCTATATTATTGCAATTTTTTTCTTACAAAGTTACTGAGAGTATTGCAAACTCCATACCTTACGCTTATACAGTAAATAAATTTTACATGGAAAGATTAGAATATACGAACAGAATGTTTAAACTGTTTTCTACAAATATTTTGCTGAAGTCTATAAATAATACAGTTAAAAGTCTGCTAAATTTATCAGATAAAGTTCTTTCAGAATTGTACTACTATAATAGCGGACTTAAATGGACAACAATTGCAGCATACATTAGTATTCCTTACATTGATTTAATATTCTTTTGTGGATTTGTTACTGATGTTTTTGGTCCTATGGTTACTTTAGTTTGCAAAATATTGTCATTGGAATCTTTATCTTTGTTAATTTTATTTATGCTTGGTTTAATTTTCATTAGAAGAGGGGTAAGTTATTATATTTTATGATTTTTAAATTCAATTTATTAATTTATTTATAATAAAACAGTCAGTGAAATGTGTTAATTCACTTTATTCTATATTGGTAAGATGTAAGTTACGCAGATATACAAGATTCAAAGTAAATA
>JASGCT010000163.1 GCA_030053915.1 Alphaproteobacteria bacterium | reverse complement strand
ACAAAAATTAAATTTTAAATTAAATCTGTTCCAATTATTTTTTTAAAATAAATGAAAGTTGATTTTTATAATTATAAAATTATATATAAATTAGTTATCTATGTTTTTAAATGAGAATAACATTTTTTAATTTTATACAATGATTGTCTTTTAAATTTTAATTGTTATTGTTATTAAAGAAAGTGTCTTATTTTAATTTTATTATGTTTAATTAAACTCATTTTAATATTTAAATTTTACAATCCTTACAATATGAACAATTAAAAATTTTAATTGGAGATTACATTTGTAATTTATTTAATAGTTTTTAGCTAAATGATATTATTATGTCCATTAATTATGTATTTTTAAATCTGAAAATAAACTTATTATTATTATTAAGTTAATTATTTTAAAAATCAATCTTATTTGTAATCTTTTCAGAAACTTTAAATAAAATAAATGATTTTAAAAAATTAAATAAGTTTCTATGGTTTCAAATTGTAAAATAAAGTAAAATTTTTAAAAATTTAATGTAAATTCAACATCAGTTAAACGAAAATGGGTCACTCTTTCAATTCTTTGAAAAAATTTTCAAATTCACTTTTCTCTGTTTTACTAGTGAAAAATTATTATGAATATAAAAGTGGAAAACCAAATAGTTTAAAATTAAAGTTGAAAAGATTTTTTGTTATCTTACTGGAATGCTTTGTATTAATTACACTCATCATTTTCATGAGTAATAAAAATTGTAAAGGAGATTATTATGTGGTTTTCAAAAATGACAGTATGATTTTAAAGAGTCTTGCATTTTTCACTTTTTTAATTGCATTCTACATTCGCGTTTATATCATTTATCACGCAAGAAAAGATAAAGATGATATAATTTGGAAAATATATGAATTTTATCTAAATTATACAACCAAACCTTTGACTTGTGTAAAGAAATTTTCGCTTGATAGAAGAAATTTGAACAACTTCAGAAGATTTTCAAATTTGTTCTATATTATTTCAAAATATGGCGCTGTTGTGCTTACATTTTTGGCGATTTTAGATTTTGTTATTCAAATTCAACAAATCGTAGAATACTTTAAACATGATGAAAACTTGCATTTATTTATCGGTTTAAGAATTCTAATGCTATATCAAATGATTGAGACATTTAATCTACTGATTTACGGTGTATTGTATATTTGTCTTTATATGTTAGCGATAATATTCAGATTAAAATCGATAGTTAGATATTTCGAAACTCTTCTGATAATCGAAGAAAATCTTAAAGTTAATATTATAATCTTGAATAAGCGATTCAATTCAGTTTTAAATTTAATAAGCAGAACAGATGAACTATTCAAGAATCTTTTCATCGCTTATTACTTAGCAATGCCGGTTATTTATGGAATTCTTTTCTTGATTACTTTTAACCTAAACGAAGGAATGAAAGAAGTCGAAATCGTCTATGTTTCTTCAATTATAATTGGCTGGTTTATTTGTAATGGAATCGCCGCTTATCTTTGTTATGAGGTAGTTTTTTTGGAACTGGCTCACTTTTGAGCCCTAAATTAGACAACATTACCTAAATCAAAGATACCTTAAATGTTTTTAATTTTTTATCAAGCTTATAAAGTACAGGGAAAGAGACTTCAAGCAGGCTAAAATAAAAGCTAGATAAACTTATTTTTAATTTTTCAATTTATTTTAAATAATTGTAAAGCAGGAAATTAATGTATCTTTGTAATTTTTAATTTTTTCTATTTAAATTATATATAAACTTTTTATTATTTTTTCAGGCGGTGAAGCCAAAAAACATCTTATATTCCTATTTGATTCGTCGAAAATTTAAATTATCTATCTCAATGAAGGTAATTTTAAAAACTGTTGTATTTTAATAAAAATAAAATAAATATTTTAATTTAGCTATTAATGACGATAAAAAGATTAGATGACAAACCTCCAGCTTTATCTGTCAAAAATATGTACAATATTAATCAATATGAAATGTATCAGGTATAAAAATTAAATTTTAAAATAATGAAATTTTCATATGATTATTAAAAACTAAATTTTAAAACAAATTAAATTAAATTACATTTTTAAAAATCATAT
>JASGCT010000162.1 GCA_030053915.1 Alphaproteobacteria bacterium | reverse complement strand
GGCACAAATTATTAAATTAAAAAATATTATTAACAATTATGTTAATACACCTAATAGTGCAATTAATGTACATGACGATAATTTCGTGAAATATTTGAAAAATATTCACGAAATTGTGTTAAAAAAATACAAAGTGCAATGTAAAACTATTCATGTAAATAAAGAGGTTTTATTGGAAAAATCTTTTCTTCCAATAGAACTTCCAATGTTACCAGTGCAATACAATTTAACTAATGATTTATTGCAATCAGACATTGCTAAAGTTATCAACTTTAGCAATTCAAGTGAATCATGGTTAAATGATAGTGCAATAGATTTTTATTTTAAACTTTTTAGTAGCAATAAGGTATATAGCTTCCCTGCTGTATTTTATAATAAAATAAAAAACAGTCAGGGTCGTTATATGCCTCGAAATTTCAACATATTCGATTACGAATATGTTTTTTTTCCGGTGATGGAAAATAATCACTGGATTCTTTTCTATTGGTGCAATAATAAATTACATTTTTATAATTCACTGGGCAATTTCAGCAGTGATGCAGCTTGCAATATTAAAAATTTTATTAAAGGGCAATTCATAGCTGCAAATAGAAAATGCAATATTGAAACCGTAACTATAAGTTACCCAGTGCAATCAAATAGTTACGATTGCGGCGTTTTTATAACGCAATATGCCCTTTTTCTTATAAAGAATAGGCCGATTAACTTCAAGCAATACCATTGTAAATATTTTAGATATAAAATGGCAGTGGAACTTGTGCAAAATAAATTATTAGACCATTTGTAAATATTTTAATATATTTTAATCTTAAATTTTAAAAAAATACAAAAAAATAAAAAATTTTAAAAAATACAAAAAAAGAATAAAAATAAAAATAAAAAAAAGAATAAAATGAAAAAATACAAAAAAATGTATATTTTGTATATATGGGATCAATCTCTCAACGTCCTCGTCGTGATCCTGGATAACCAACCAATGAGAGAACTGTTTAAATTCATCAAGTTTATTATATCTAATTAATTAGATATCTCAGTGCACAATACAGCATTTCATGATTTAATAACTTATCCCAAATAGTATTATTTTTTTCCAACATGTTAATCATATCTTCTTCAACAGTTGTACTTATACAAAAGATCTTTATTCATTAATTTGGAAAAATAATCGTAGTATCGATTTACAATTCCAGAATCATTATTTTCTTTTAATAAATAATCTGCCACATATTTGTCATTATTTTGTAATGGATTGTAATCAACATTATTAAAATCATTTGATAAAGCTTTTAAGTAAAGTTTTTTAACCAAAGCTAAGCAAATCATTTCACGAATCTCATCGATATTTAAGTCATTACAATTTTTAAAATAAAAAACCAGGACATAAACCATGTTAAGCCGATCCTTTAAAATGTTAAAAATATGACGTGGGAATAAAATTTTTTCTTCTTTATTATTTGATGTACAAGATATTTCAACCACTTGTTTTAAGATATCATATTTTATAACCATTTTTCTTGATTTATCTTCATAATTTATTATTCCATTTTCATCAGTTTTATCTTCTAATATTTTTTCGATGAATTTCTTTGGTAAATAAAATTTTGAATATCCTCTACCATTAATATTATATTTTATAAAAAACATATGAAAAACACTATCGTGAATAAAAGTTTGAGAACGAATAACACTTAATTGATATCCATTTGTTGAATTATCATTTAATGGAGTGTTAAATATTTCATTATAAACAGGAATTGAGTTCGACATTTTTAAGTAAACTTATGATTTTCAGAAAAATAGTATAAGTGATTTAAAAATTAATCTTTTGGTTCTTTTCATACTAGTTCAGAATAAAAATAATGAATGCGCATGTATAAAATGGATTGTCAAAAATTGTTATTATAAAGATTGTAATAAAAACCGTTATTTTTGTTAAAGAATACAATTGAAATCATTTTAATATTATAAAGCCTACAATAAAAACCGTTATTTAATCATTGTTAAAGATTACAATGGAAATTATTTTGATATTATAAAACCTAAAATAAAAACCGTTATTTAATCATTGTTAAAGATTACAATGGAAATTATTTTGATA
>JASGCT010000161.1 GCA_030053915.1 Alphaproteobacteria bacterium | reverse complement strand
TATTAAAAAGAATTTTTTTAAAAATTGTTAATAAAGTGAAAAGACTAATTAATTTTTAATAAAATGGAGGATTTTCTACAATCAATTGGTTACGAAAAATATGTTAAAGCGTTTCAAGGTACGTTAATTTTAATTTTATAAATATACTTTTATTAAATAATTTTTTTAATAATGATATTTATTTATTTATATATTAATACTCACAAATCACTTGATATTAAAAATCCAAAATAGAAAATGAAATTGATAATGATTTGTTTTTCACATTAAATTTGGAATGTATTAAAGCGATTATTCCAAATTTGAAAGATGCTATTATGATTTACAAGAAACTGCCAAATCAAAGTATTGAAACGATCCCGCTGGAACCGGAAAAAGATATTAGTTTATTTTTTGGAGATTATAAAAAATACGGACAAGTTAAAGTATTTCCTGTTTTTTATAAACTTCCTGATTTCCCAGTTTACATTCAAAAGATTCTTTCAAATAGCAATAAAGGATTAAAAGATCATGAAATGAAAGCAATAGCAAGAACACTATTTGATGATTTAGAACAATATTTTGAAAAAACGTATCCTCGAAATGTATTGACACGTGTCTTGTATACATTTATTCAAACATACCCTCTTAAATGTGATAACTCATGCACTGGATATGTATGTCTTTAGAATATTCAATTAATAAATTTATCTAATGATATTTAATTTTAGCTGGAATTAAAAAAAAAGCTTTTAAATATTAAAACATGTGACACTAGAAAAAAAGTGAAACTAGGTCTTAAACCACGTAAAACAAGAAAAAGAAAAAATGAAGAAATTATAACTGAAAACGAAGGACAAAAAATGTTAACTCTACGTGATAATGAATTAATTGAAAATGAAGAAGAAGAAAGAGAAACAATTGAAAGTGATGACTTCATATCTGATAATGGTGAAAATTACGATTATTTATTTATTTATTTATTTGTTTTTTTATTGAATAAAAATGATTTAGTAAAACTATGATTCTTATATCTAGAAATTGTGAAAACAACAGGAGAAAATAATACAACTCTAATAACAACTGCGGAAATAGTAGTTGAAAAACCTATTTTTCAGCAATATAAAGATGATAATGGAGACATAGACCTTATTGCTGTTATTAAAAAACATCCAGAAATTAAAGAAATCGATAGAGTACATATAAAAAATATATGCAATGATAAAAATTAATCAATTTTTACTTTTAGTTTATCAAAGAAATTACTATAGTAATGAATTATCGTTATAAGAATGAAAACTTTGATTTTAAAAAAACATTGGATAGATATGTTGAATTTGGTGTTGAATTATATTCACGAATTAAAAATAAATACCAATCAGACTTTCAAAACGTTGAACATAACGCAACAGGTATTATTATTAATTAGTGTTATTAATTGATTTATTTATTAATGTTATTTTTGTCATTAGAAATTAGAAAAAGCCTATTAAGTTTGTTAAAACTTGGAGAAAAACTAAATATAAAAACACCACTTATAAATACTGTATTACTAGAAAATGAATATCCATATTTACTATATACTTTGAAACGAAAATGGAAGACAGGCCATGAAAAATGTGATTTAGCAATTGGAAAAATTAAATTATTTAAAGTTGAATTATTTAAAGGTTTACTTCTACTTTTTTATTCATATTGCATTTTCGATATTGAATATGAACCTGAAAGAGCAGATTTTTTTTCATTTATATCAAGATATTGTTTCAAGTATACATTCACTCCCGAAGAAAGCAAAGAATGTAAGTCACTGGCATCAAAGTTAGTTTATAAGTGATTTATCTATTTGTTAAAAATATTTATTCATAATTTTTGATATATATATTAATAATTTAGTAAATTTATTTTGGGATAAACTGTTATAATGTAAAATAAGAATCCAAAAAATTAAACATATAAATGATTTTTTGATAAATATATTGTAGTGAAACCGATAAATGTATGAATTATATTATATTTGTAAACTGATATAATAGTTTAATAAAATAGTTATTTGTTTTTGCAATTATTAATAAAAATTATAATTTAAATAAATAATTTAAAATATTAAAAAATAGTTTAATTTATTACATTA
>JASGCT010000160.1 GCA_030053915.1 Alphaproteobacteria bacterium | reverse complement strand
AACGGCAAACGGCAAACGGCAAACGGCAAACGGCAAACGGCAAACGGCAAACATACTATTTTTTTTATGCAAGATAAAAACTATTTTTGACATAACCAAAATTTTTTATTTATTTTTTTTTTAAAATTTTTAATATAATTTGAATCTTTTTTTTAGATAACCTGATTTTGCCACAAATGATAATAATGACTTTGGGATTGAAATAGTAGAAATTTGGTTTTATTGTGATAATGTGGGTTTAGAATGGAGACGATATGTTGATTTTTGTTTACGAATGCGCCTTCTGTAACCCAGACTGAGTCGATGATGCCACTCATTGAAGATTTAATTTCGGTGCGTTCGGAACTTGGTCTTATAATGCCTGTGGCGTTGATACTTATATCTACATAAAGATAGGGTAGGCTGGCAATGGCGGCACATATTACGATACATAATAGGATATATACCCAAGCCCAATTTTTAGGAAGTTTTGGAAGGTAAACGTTTTTAGTGTTTTCGAGAAAGGTTGCGGGGAGGAGCATGGGAATTAAATTGATTAAGGGACGGAATTAAAAAAACATCAAAAAAAAAAATACTAATTTGAAATTAATATTCTAATTACAGAACCAAAATTGAACAAACTATGCAATAATAAACCGTAAAAAAAACCATATTTTATTCTTGTATATGTTAAATTTAAACCAACTATCATTTTAGGAATACTAAAGAACAAATATATTGGTATAAACCAATTATTGAAATTATCAATATTAAAAATATGAATCGATCCAAATAATATAATATTCAACAGTAAAAAAAAACGGGTTTTGAAAAAAATAACCCATTTTGTTGTTATTTTCAAATAAATAAATATTCCAAAAATTAATGGTATGGTAAATAAAATAGTATAAAAGTGTAAATTAGGAAGTTTTGTAAAATATGATAGTAAAATTTTAATAAATAAAAATGAGATTCCAAAACAGAATATTGCAATACTTATTTTTTTTAAATTAAAAACTAATCTAAAAATTGTTTCTTCAATTAATGGTCCTAAAATTAGTATATAAATAATATATAGAATTTTGTTATGATATAAAATATTGTTTTTATTATTATAAAAATCAGTATCTATACTATTTAAACTAATATTAATTTTAAAATAGGTCTCAAGTAAACTACTTAAAAATCCAAAAAATGGAACTAATATAAAAAGAGTTAAAAAAGTAATAAACCATATTAATAATATTTTCTTAATTTTTTGGTAAAAAGATATTTCAGAGTTAATTTTATTTACTGTATTATGAATAAATAATTCCCAAATATATTTTAGTTCTTTCATTATTAAAATTTAAAAGATAGGGCGTTATATGATTTTAAATTATATAACGCCTACCTATTGTTTGTTTAAAATAATTATCTTGGAGTTAGTTGATGTGCTAGTAGTTCTTTGGCTACACCTTCAACTACTCTAAGACTTGCTCCAGCGGCATATCCAATATAATAAAAAATGCTTTTACCACCTTCAATGTTAATTATTTCTTTATGACTTAATTCTTCTAAATTATAGTCTTTTAATGATTTATTTTTCATGATTTTTTGTTTTAAGTTTAAATAATTCTATTTAGCGTTAAGAGCATCAGTCATGCCGTTCATAAATTCTCGCCCTGCATAATTTAAACAATGCTCATTCCATGCAATCAATACAGATACAGACTGCTTCAAATAATTCCAAAATTGTCCACCCCCTTCCACTTCTATCATTTCATTATGTTTTAGTTCTACCAACTCAAGTTGGTTTAAATTAATATGTTTCTTTTTGATTTATTTTTTATTTTTTCCAGTTTTTAATAAAGCTATCAGCATATAAATAACTATAAAACCATAAAATGAATATCAACGACAGAACTATAAAAGTCTTTAAAAATATATCTATATCTGTTTTTTTAAATTTTAAATTATCTTTCATGTTTTCTTTTTTATGCAAGATAAAAACTATTTTTGATATAACCAATTTTTTTTTTATTTTTTTTACTATTTTCGGGTTAAAATATAATTTTTACCAACCACCCCGTCCTGCGGACACCCCTCCTTGCCAGCTACTGTTAGGACACAATATTTCATAAAAAACACGTTAATAATGTAAACAAAAT
>JASGCT010000077.1 GCA_030053915.1 Alphaproteobacteria bacterium | reverse complement strand
AAAACCGCCGCCCATCATTCTGGCACCAATAACAAAGGGGTTATCTTTAACGGCGTCAACGAGGATGTCTAATTCGGGACAACTTACTTGATAAAGTTTAGATAATCCATGGTGTGTTGCGAACATTTTTTTACCAAAAGCCATGAGGTTGCCATTTTTTAAATCGTTCGTACTCTCTAATAAACGTTGAATTTCTTCTACAACGTATTTACAACGGTCATAAATTTTTTTATCTTTATTATTTAAACATGTTTCAACTTGTTCTAGTGTAGCATCACGTAAGCTTTTAACTTGAGGGTATTGTTGTTGAATAAAAGCGATGCCTTGTTGGCATTCTTGGCGTCGTTGGTTATATTCGGTGCCTGCGAGTGCATGTTTTACTTGGGTATCAAATAATACGATGGCATAATCTTTTAATTCTAAGGGAAAATATTCGTAATCGAGCGTTTGGCAATCTAATTTAATCACTTGTCCTTTTTTACCAAACATACTGGCAAATTGGTCCATAATGCCACATTGAACACCTGCAAATTCGTGTTCTGCTTTTTGGGCGAGTAGGACCATTTCTTTTTTATCAATGTTTAATTGAAATAATTCATTAAGGGCAAAAATGACGGCACATTCTAATGCGGCTGAAGACGATAATCCGGCGCCAATAGGTACATCGCCATCAATAGCAATATTGAATCCAGAAATATTATAACCGTGTTTTAGAAGTTGATCAGCAACACCAAGGATATAATTTGGCCAATCTTTTTTAACAGGGAGTAAGGCATCTAAATATATTTCTTCAATGTCATTAAATTCTACGGAGAACATTGAAATTTTAGAATCAGGTCGTTTATTTAAAGCTACACGAACCGATTTGTCAATAGTAGCAGGTAATACATAGCCGTTATTATAGTCGGTATGTTCGCCAATAAGGTTTATTCTGCCTGGTGATTTAACAGAAATCATTGGTTCTTTATTAAAATGGGTTAAGAATTTTTGTTGGATAGACGACATATTTATTAATTTTAATTTTAAAGTGGGATAATAGCTTTTGTGTTTAAAAGGGCATAATTGTAAACAAGACGATTATCTACCCATATAACAAGTGCGCTTTGATTGCCTGGCTGGCTGGTATTCCAATCTTTCTTCCAAATAATATCGATATCGTGCCCATGGTATCTTATATTACCAAGATAAAAAAAATCCCATTGAGCTTCTGGAAGCAAGCAATTTATGGTAAACTGGTTTTGGTGTGATGACTTAAAACCAATTAAATCTTCAATAATCATATCTGGAAAGGTTGAATGAAAATAATCAGTAGCGCCTCCAAAAGTTGGTCCAACACTAGGTAAGTAATACTCCTGGATGTCGCGTGGGTTTCCGTGTAAAACAACAAGTTGATTTATTAAATTATAAAGTAAGTTTCGGTCGTTGTCATCAATATATGGTTTATAATTAGTGAGGTAATTGGCATAAGCTTTATTAACTACCGAATTAAGAAAAGGCCAGCCTCTACCATTCCAAGCATAGGCTTGTTCGTCGTAATAAGGGCTTGAAATTTGGGCAGATGACATGCCTTTGGTATTATAAAATCCGGTATTGGAACCTAGATATTGCCATATTAAATTGTAATTAGTATTACAAATGTTAGTCATGTTAAAATAAAAAGGTGTAAAACCGACAGCTTCTTTAATTCTGCATTCAAAGTCTTGAACACCAAAGGCGTTATTACCAGCTGTTACAGAATTAAAAAATTGGTCATCGCTATTCCAAAGTGAACTCAATGTAACACTTTGAAGAATTTCAGCTTTTTGGGCATATTCGGTACTTTTATAATAATCGCTCGAATTATTATTATTAGTGAATGCTTTGAGAGCATATAAGTTGGATAAAGATTTTAAATTACCATACATATAGCTATTTAGTGAGGGGCGAGCTAAGTACAATTGTGGGTAAAATTCACGAAAAGCTAATGGATATGCTTGAATGGTTGGCGTGGGTACATAATAATGACTCCAGCCTCTGTAATAATCTCTGTAACCGCCATTTCGATAGAAAGTGTAGGGTCCTGGATCGGGGCTGTTAATTAATCCTAGGGTTGCGGCAATAGTAAACTCTTGGGCATCGTATAAATCTAAACATTTATATAGTCTATTGGTTTTGCTATTACTTTTATTAATTTTAAATATTGAGTCCCATATTAGTTGGTGGTGTTCTAGATAAGGTAACATATTGTTAGTCCAGTTCATATTGGGGCGCACTTTTAAAAAAGCTTCAACCCCGTCAATCATCCAACTTGTAAAATGGTGGCTTTCGGGGCGCGAGATATAAGTTAAAAATTGTGCATTTTCTCGTTGGTTATGATTAGAAGCGTAACCTTTCATCCAGTATTCTATAAAAGATACAATATATTGAGAGTCTCTAAGCCATCTGGTTTCATAAAATTGATGTCCTGCGGCAGCTGGAATTGCCCCGCTTCTAGCTGCATGACCTGGCGTTCCAAAAAATTCAGAAAATATCCAAACGTTTTTATTTTGAGAGGTATCGAACCATGTTTTAAGATGTTTAGAAACCACCCACCAACGATAATTATAAACCTCGGTAAAGTCGTTATTAGAACTCAAAAATAAGGGTATATTGGATTGTAGAAATTGATTAACATTGCTACTATTAAAGGGACCATCGGGTGGTTCTCTACCTGTATATCCATTAAAAGTGGTAATATTACTTGCCAATTTTGTTTTAGACTCAGATTTGAGCCTTACTAATTCTGCGTTGTAATCAATTGATTGACCACATAAAAAATAACAATTTATAAATAAAATTATAAAGGATACATAAATTTTTATAAAAGTTAACATTTATCGTTTTAAATTTTAATTGTGCAATATAATATTTTTTTACTTAAAATATATTTTTTTTCATTTTAATTTTAATTGTGTATTACATAAAATAGTCTGCAGATGCTTTTTAAATTAAATTATGAAGAAGTTATTGATTTTTTTTTGGGGGAGATTTAGAAGTAAAGGGTAACGTATTAATTACCCCAAATGTACTGCAATAGACGTTATCGTTATTATTATCGCCATTTTTGATATATCTCCAACCAAATTCTAATCTTAAATTAGGGTTTAAAAAATATCCAATACCAACGTAAAACCAGTTTGATACAAATTTTTGATTATTTAGACTATAAAAATAATCGTTGTTTATATTAAAAGAGAATGTATTTTTTTTGGGAACAATGTCGTTAATTGGAATAAAAACGCCCAGCAAATACTGAAAATTAAATAATTTTATATCGGGTACAAGTTCTTTTTCTAAGCGAATTCTATGGTAAAAATTGACTCTTGTTCCAAATTTGTGATTATCAAAAATTTGATATACAATTCTATGTAGATTTGCTTTACTTTCTTCTACGTCATTTACTCGGATATATAAATAAGTAAGTGATGTGCTGTTGTTTTTTGCAAATTGATAATTTAAACCTGTTTCACCAACAAAAACTGCTAAAGATATAGGATATGCTAAACTACTTCTAAATTCTTCGGCATTAACAAAATTCCATTTAGAATTTGGATTAAAGGGATGCGTTCCATAATGACCTACCCATTTAGATACGCCTTCAAATAATCTATTAGGTACATCAACATACTGACTTATAGATAATTGAGACATACTTACAAAAAGAATAAGTATCAAAGTTTTAAAAATAATAGTAGTTTTCATTTTTTGATTTTTAAATTTAATATCCAAAGTTTTGTAAAAGATTTGAGTTGACGCTTAGTTGCGATGAAGGTATGGGATAAAGTAGATATTTTTCATCAGATTTATTTAATCTTATTGAATTAGGTTGTAAAAATTTTTCAAAACGAATCATATCGTTACGTCTCCAACACTCCCAATAAAGTTCTCGACTTCTTTCATTATAAATATCGGTTAAATTTGCCGATGGCAACGCTTTTAGACCTCGTTTAATTCTAAGTTCGTTCAAGATATTTAATTCGTTTGAAGGGGTGTTGCCACCATTTTTTCTTGCGGCTGCTTCAATAGCCATGAGTGCAACGTCCGAAAATCGAAATATCACATATTCGTTTTCTTTTATATCCCCTGTTGGGGTATTTGAAACAATATCAGCTGGATATTTATAGACTCTAATTCCGGCGCCATCAAAATTATCTGTGGACGTTAAGATAGTAGAAAATATACGAGTAAAAACTAAGGGTTGGGCTAATCGGTCTAAAATGATTTTACCATTTTTATCAAATTGAGTATCAATTAAAAATCCAGCATTAACGCCAGTATTTTTATAAATACTATCAGAACCTTGATATTTTTGGTATCTTCTTAAATCATTTATGTCAAATAAATCGTAAAATTCGTTTAAAGTGCAAAAACCATTCCAACTGCTTGGAGTTTGATTATAATGTAAGGTTATTAACCAACGCGAGCCTACGTTACCTCCAATATTTTCTGTTACAGAATTATTTAAACAAAATATCAATTCTTCACCGACACCGTTACCATTGTTCCAATTGTTTCTTTCAAAATTACCAAAATAATCTTTACTTATACTGATATCATTTTCAATACTATGAAATAAAGCAATTACAGAATCTAAGGCGTTACTATTGATTGAAAAATTTGGGTGAGCTCGATTTTGATAAACTGCTTTATTGAGGTATAATTTCATCAATAAAGTTCTAGCGGCATGTTTATTAGCAAAAATGATATTCGATTTATTATAATCTGGTAGGTAGGGTATAACAGGGGTTAAGTCATTTATAATGAAGTTACAGGCTGAATCGCCTTTTAATATAATAGGTAATGTCTTGTAATCATCAACTACGGAGGCTCTGAAAGGTACTTGGTTGAATAAATCGAGAGTTAAAAACATACTAAGTGCTCTTATAAATTTTGCTTCAGCAATTTGATTTGGGGTTGCATTTTTAGCTAAAACTGAGGTTGCAAGGTACTGTGTGTTAAGTAAACTATTAAATGTGGAGGTTATATAGAGATGCTCGGGTGTCCATTGATGTAAAAAAAGTTCGTTCCAAATTCCGTTATCATTCCAATCACCGCCTCGTGTAGGCACGAGGCATTCATCCGTAGAAACTTCGGATAAAGCAAAAATTTGACTTTCACTTTCAAAGGGTACATACATAGACTGATACGCACCTATTAGTAAACTTGAAGCGTTTAATTCGTTATTATTTATAAAATTCAAATTACTAATTTGAGTTTGTTCGAGTTTGGTACAACTTAAAATTAAGACGGTTGAAAGGAAAGTTAAAAAATTATTTTTTACATTATTCATGTCTTGATTATTATTTTGTTTTAAAAAGTTGCAGAAATACCAAAAGTTATAATTCGGGCGGTTGGGTAAGGTTGGTATTCAATGCCAAAAGATGGTACGCCGTTAATGTTTTTATCTATATTTACTTCGGGGTCGAATCCAGAGAAATTAGTTATCACAAAAAGATTTTGTCCAGTTAAGCTAATATTTAAATTTGAAAAATCTTTTAAAATTTTACCAAATGAGTATGATATTGTCAAATTATTTAATTTAAGGTAATCTCCTTTTTCTAAAAAGCGTGTTGATGCAATATTAGGGTCAGCTAAGTTTTCAGAATTTTCTTGAAATGCATATTTATAAGCTACGTTTCTTTGTGTAATAAAATTTGCAATATTTAGGACCGAATTTAAAGTATTATTATAAATATAATGCCCAAAAGCGCCGTTAAAATTAACACTGATTAACAAATTTTTATAATTAAATTGTGAGTTGATTCCTAATATTACCTTAGGATTGGGTGAGCCAACAAATTGTCTATTCGTATTGGGTTGCCCTCCTTGGTACATACTTAAACCATTTTGATCGAAGCCTGACCAAACAGGTAAATAAAATTCATTTAAAGGGTAACCATCTTGAATACGTTGTGAATAAGAACCTGTTAAGCCTTGCCCATTTAAACCACCTGTAGGTAAGGATATTTTTAAATTCGTTATTTTATTTTGAAGAAAAACTGAATTTAGGCTTAAATTCCAGCGAATATTTTTAAATTTATTTTTAAAAACTTTAAAATTAATTGTAAGTTCTAAGCCTCTATTATTAATTGTGGCTGGTAAATTTTCCCAATTAAAAGAAGGCGGTCCGGGTTGAATCACTGGAATTTGAGTTAATAAATTAGTTACGTTTCTGTTAAAGATATTAATATTACCGCTAAAAAAATCAAAAAAACCAAAATCAATGCCAAAATTAAAATTATGGGTTTCTTCCCATTGAATATCAGGATTTTCTAAATTTGAAATTGTTAAATTATTCCCTTTACCAATTGTAACAACTCTTTGAGTGAGGTTATTAGCAGGGAACTCTTGATTACCAATAATCCCCCAATTTATTCTTAAATCCAAAATGTCAATATTTTCTTTTTCAATTAAAAATTTTTCATTTTTGATATCCCAACTAAAACCGACCGATGGGAAAGAACCGTATTTATATTTATTACCGAAACGGCTAGAACCATCATGTCGAAAAGTGGAAGAAATTATAAAACGATCATAAAAATTAATTTGAATGCGATTAAAGAAAGATTGTAATTCTACCGGTGTTGCCACATACGAATAAATATTAATATTATTTTGTTGAGCATTTTGAATATAATCATAATAGTGTAATCCTGGATAATCATTAAAACCAATGCCACTAACAAAATTAATATTATTATTATAAGACAAATATTCATAGCCAAGTAAGACATTTAATTGGACGTCTTTGTCTAGATCGTAATTAATGTTTAGAGTGTGTTGAAGGGTTTGATTATAAGTACTTCTATTTTGAATTGAGGCATATCCATATCCTTGATAAGCTTCCAAGTTTAACCAATTTTTTATTTCTTGTTTAGTTTCTGAATGTGTGTTGAGTATTGAATAAAGAATTTTATAAGTAAAATATTTGCCAAAAACATAGCTGGGTGCAATCGTGGCAATAATTGTTTTATCTGAAGTTAATCCATTAAAAGCATTTTGCAGGGCTAAAGGGTTAACAATATCGTTTCCACCATTTATATTGGGAGTACCGTCTTGATTTAAATAAGCGTTACCATTATTATATAGGTAAGCACCTTGATTATTGGTTAAGGCTCTGGTTGGGTTCCATTGTAAAGCAGTGCCAATGAGGCTATTTTGAAAGCCAGCATTATTTGTTATTGGGGCTAGTCCGGTAGAAGTATTTGCACTTATTATAGAAAAATCTAAACTCAGTCTTTTACTTTTTAAAAATTTTGCTTTGGAATAAAATGCAGTTGAAAATCGTTCTATTCCTGATTTTTTAACAATGCCTTCATTGTTTAAATAATTAAATGAGGCGCGATAACTAAGTCTATCCGTTCCTCCACTGAATGCAATGCCACTATTTAAATTTAATCCAGTTCTTGTTATATTATTTAGAGCATCAACTTGTGCCCCACCATCAAAAACAGCAGGGTCTTTATTAAATTTTTTAATTGCAGTTCGCCATTCATCTGCGGTTAGATTTCTGATTTTTTTCTGTATTTGGCTAAAACCAGTTCCTAAATAAACTTCAAGTTTAGGTTCTGATTTTTTACCTTTTTTAGTTGTGATATTAATAACGCCATTAGCACCACGAGAACCATAAAGTGCTGTTAAAGCAGCATCTTTTAAAATATCAATAGAATTTATATCATTGGGATTAATAAAACTTAATGGATTTGTTTCTGGAAAAACACCCAAAGGGTTGGTAATTAAGGTAGAAAACTGGTCGCCGCCTGTTGAGGATGTTGATGTTATTGTTTCTGTATTAAATTGTAAAGGAATTCCATCTAGAATAATTAAAGGGTTGTTGGCAGATCGGATAGAACCAATGCCTCGAATCCTTATTGTTGTAGCACTTCCAGGCGCACCTGAATTATTAATTACCTGAATTCCAGCAGCCTTACCTTGAATAAGTTGCTCTGGCGTGATAATAATACCATTGTTAAAATCTTTAGACTTTACAGATACTACAGCGCCTGTAGTACTTTGGTCTTTTACAAAATTACTATAACCTACTACCACGACATTTTCAACTTCGTTTAGTTTCTCTTCTAGCACAATTTGCATATTATTAGAGTCAAGGTTTATTTCTTTTGTAAAATAGCTAATTGAATTTATAATAACTTTTGGATTATTTGTGTTGGATTTGATAAGAAATTTTCCCATAACGTCCGAAATAGCATAATTGCTAGAATCTTTTAAAAAAATCCTTGCACCTTCAATTGGTGCACCATTTTTATCAACAATTTCACCAGTTATGATTTTTCTTTTTACGTCCTGTCCTTTAACAAAATTAGGGTATATTAACAATACGATAATAAATAGAAGTGCAAATTGTAATTTCATTTATTTTAATTTCAATTAGTTAAGAGTGATGTTCATAAATAAATTGTGATTTTAAAAATTAATTTTAGTATCAATAAAATAATTTTTTTTCATAAAAAAAATATCTTTTCAGCAAAATAAATATTTTTTTTCAAATAAAAAAATAAAATGAATATTTTTTTTTATTGGAAGCGAATTTATAGTATTTTCGTTTTATTATTTTGATTAAGGTTTCATCATAAGTGGTACAATACGATATATAAATTTAAGTTCGCTTATGTCGTTTGTAATAAGACCAAACCAGCCTCTGTCGTCCCAAACAGTAGAAGACATCTTTTGTTTTTCACAAGTTGAACGAATTATATAGTAATATTCTTTTATGATGTTGGCACTTCTATCAGATTGATTATCAGCCCTTCCATCACCAAATTCACCATAATTTACTGGTACATTTAATTTTTTTGAATGTGCCGAAACTTCTAATAACCAATTCATAATCGAGTCTTTGCCAGGGTAGTTTTTGTTGTTGCCATTTTCGCCACAAAAACTCCAAGGATCGTAAGTATGTACTTGGAAACTCAAAAACTTATCATTTCCAATGCCAGGTATTGTAAATTTGGAAGGATACACTATTTTTAATGTACTTTGATTTCCATAACCATTGGGTTCTATCATAAAAACCCTACTCATATTTAAACCACCACTGCGTCTAATTGCCCGATAACCTACTTCATTAATTTGCCTGGTTAAAGCTATTGCGGATGTTTGGGTTGGCAGCGTACCATTATTCCAATCTCCCAAAACACCTTGGGGTTCGTTCAAAATATCAAAAATAAGTAATTGTGAATAATCTTTGAAATATGTGGCAATATTACCCCCAGAGTGTTGAAAAAAATTTATTTTGAGTTGCAGACCCATGATAGTTTCTATGAATCCACGTTTCATGATGAGTATTTAAAACAACAAACATCCCTTTGTTAATAGCATAATCGATAACCGACTTTAACTGAAGAAAACGGGGGTGTTTAAAATTCACATGTCCGTTTGAATCTGCAAGATTGGTAAATTTTGGTGTTGGTAAATTTAACCAGATGGTTGGAATCCTGATATGTCGCATACCAATATTATAATAAAAATCTATTATTGGAAAAATATCTTTTGGGTTGGTGCTATGGCTTAAATTTTCAAAAGTATTTCCCAAGTTAAAACCAGAGCCCATAGCTTGAATAATTTCGGCAGCACTGGTATAATTTTTAGGCTTTTCAAGTGAAGCTACTGTACCAAATTTAACTGTACCAAATTTAATTTTAAAAACTTCGTTGTTATTTGTATAATCCTATTCGCCAATAAATTTATCCAAATTATTACAAATAACATAAGTATTATCATGATAACCTATTTTGTTTTTATATTCTACTACTTTGATGTTATGTGAAATGCCAATTTTAATTGTTAAAAGGCAACAATAAAATAATATTTTATTCATATAAATCAAAAATTTTATATTTTATTATCTTTTAATTTTAAGTAATTAGA
>JASGCT010000159.1 GCA_030053915.1 Alphaproteobacteria bacterium | reverse complement strand
TTTAAATTTAAAAATAGATTTTTAATGATCTTTGATAAGAAAATATGGCCACTTTATTTTGATGGAAAAATGTATCCAATTTTAAAAGTGAAATCCAATCTCTTAACTGATTACCTTACATTTCTTAAAAAAGAAAAGTTTTTTATTGTATCAGTTGTGGTTCATAAAGATAGTATTTATTTAATCTCAACTTTAAAATCTAATAAAACTAAAATTTACAAATGTACTTTCAAATCTAAAGATAGAATAATCGATAATATTTTACCGACATGTAACAAAAATTTAATAGAAAAACCTTATCCAGATCCATTCAATGATAAATTATTGAATAAATACAAAATCTCATCTATGATAGAAATTCCACATATTTATGAAAATGGTGAAATCAAATCAATTTTCATTCAATCTTTAACTGATATGAATTCACAAAATATAAAAAGAATCATAGTTTATGATTTCGATTTGAAGTTTATAAACGATTATCAAAAAAGTGATATTCATTATAAATTAACAGCGAATGGACAAGTGATTTCTCAAAACAATTCCATTTCAAATTTGATTTACTTTACAAATGATGGTTCCATGTGCAATCATAAAATACAGACAAGTAGTGAAAACAAAACATTTTTGGTTGATCAATATGATGAGTATTCTTATCCCATACACTGTCAACCATTTCACATAATGTTTGGATGTCCGCAAAAGTTTTGCTACAATTTTCAAGTTGACGACTTTATTTGGCATCATAGAAATGAAGAGGATAAAAATTTATTATTTCGTGGAGATTATTTATGGGTAATTAGTTTTAAAATTAATTTTGAAATTCCTATTCAGTTACCTAGTTCAAATGAAGCTATACCTATTAATAAATACACTTACTTTTATCCAAATTTATTTAATAATATCGACGCTGCATTTTCTTTTATTGAATTAGAAGAAAAGCGGTTTAATAGCTTTTTCTTTAAAGAAAATAGACTACATTTTATAATTCAATATGAAAATCAAGCGCCTAACATAAAGGATATTACGATAAACGAAGTTTTCGACAATTATTTAATTGACAAAGTAAACGCCGCTATGTATTTTAATAAAACAGCTTTTTTATTTGGCGAAGATTATGTTCAGTTGTTTAAACAAGAGAAAAAAACTGGATACTGGTATTTACACGATTCACTTGCGATCAGTCAAAGTTTCAAAGGATTTCCATCTACTGTTGATGCAATTTTGCAGAATGAAGATGAAGCGTATTTTTTATCTGGAAACTTTTTTTATATTGTAAACATGACTACTTGGAATTCTAATGATAATCAAACATATTACCATCAACAATTCATCTATAACTTTAATAATCAAACATCAAATAAACAATTTATATTTGATTATAGCCATTTTTGTCCTGCGTACACTAGTGAAAAAAGAAAAATATTTTTTAATAATCTTTTAAAAACAATTCCAGAACCTACTAAATCAATTGAAAAGCTATCTGATTATCGTAAATTTGCCAAAAATTACCAAAATATAACACAAGAAACAATAAGAAATTTTCAAACATCTTCCAAAACTACAAGAAACAATCTTAAAATGAAATTGCTGATAGGTTTTTCAATTATAATTATTATATTAATAATAACCTTTATTGTATTCATTATTCATTATAGCTATAAATTCAAAAATTTTAATGAGAAGAAAGGTGAAAAAAGTATAAAAGTTTTATCATTTAAAACCTTATTTAGACGTAAATGGTGAAAAATTAAAATAATTTATAAATTGTTTAAATAAATATATTTCCAGTTCAATACACTTTCATTTCCATTAAAAAAGAATAAATTTTTTTAAAAATACACTTGATTTTTTTTCATTTCCTATTTAAATTTTAAATTTAGAAAGTGCTGTGATTAAATCAAAGACATTAAATTTAAAAGATTTCAGAAAAGAGAAACTTATTTTATTTTAACAAAAGTTAACTTTATTTTAAATAAAGTTGAAATATATTAACTGTTTAATTGTTTATCAACATGTGTGCTAGTTTTTATAGTTGCCTTTTGATTGATGATCATTTTTCGCCGTAAATCTAGAAAGCTAAAATATGAAATAAATTCATTCTTGAGTGATTTTCTCTTAATGAATTGCAATTGGTATGTGATAAATTAAGCTTTATAAATAAAATAAAAATAATTTTATAAAAATTATTAAC
>JASGCT010000076.1 GCA_030053915.1 Alphaproteobacteria bacterium | reverse complement strand
GCCAAACACTTCATTGGCAGTAAACCTTATACAAAATACATGACATCAATATAGATTTCAATCTCTTGCAAAATTATTTTTTAAAAAAACATGTTGGCAATTTTTTCACCAACTACTGGTGCTAAAGCAACACCCATGCCACTCATGCGTACTGCTGTATAAACACGGGGTTTTATTTCTTGAATAAGGGGTGTTTTTTCACTACCCATAGCCATTATTCCAGCCCATGATTGGTGAATTTTTGGTTTAAATTTTAAGTCCGGAATGATGATGTCGTATAAAAATTTTTTTAAATCGTTTTGAATGAATGTTGTGGTTTCTATTGTTGTTGTGGTTTCTGACGTAAAAGATTTATGCCGAGCGCCACCTAATAAAATTCTATTGTCTAAATTTCTAAAATAATAATAGCCTGCTTCGGCATGAAAGCAACCTTTTAATTTTAAATTGGGTATTGGTTCGGTTAATAAAATTTGTCCTCGAGCTGGTATAACATCTATTTTAGGGAATAAAGATTTTGTAAAAGCATTGGTACAAATAACTACATGCGCTGCTTTTAAAATGCCCCCGTTTTTTAAACACAAATCTACTGCCTGGCGTTTACTAACAACATGGTCAACCGATATGTTTTGTAAGCATAAAACGCCTAAATTTTCAACCTTGTTTTTTAAAGCCAAGAGTAGTTTGCCTGAATGTAATTGACCTTCGCTTGGTGTAAACACAAGTTGATTAACATTTTTAAAACCAAACTGTTTAATCTTAGAATTTTTTAATTGATAGGTGTTTTTTAACGGAAGTACTTGGCTAAGCAAAGAATTTATAGTAGTAACTTCTTGCAACCAGTTTCTATTTTGGGAATGGTCATTTAAAATAATTTCATAACCGCCATAATTAAAATAATCTATCTGTTTGGGGTTGAAAGTCTTTTTTATTGTTTCGATGCCTTGATAGCGGTTTTTAACGAATTCTAAGGTTTTTTCTTCACCTAAAGTTTTAAGGTTTTCAAGTTGTTCAGTAATCGATCCAAAACATGCAAATCCTGCATTCTTAGTAGATGCACCCGTTGGAACAACGCCTTGATCAACCATTAATATTTTCAGCTTAGGGTGTTTATTTTTCAAGGCTAAAGCAGTCCATAGCCCTACAAAGCCTATGCCTACAATAACAACATCCAAGTTGTTAACATAAACGTCTTTTTCCCAATACGATAAATTTGTAGTCATCATAATTTTTATAATTTGTTATTATTAAACCGATATTTATATGCCGCTACGCAGGCTATTACAGCGGTTTCGCTTCGTAATCTATTGGTTCCTAAGGAAACAGACATAAACTGATTCTGGAGGGCTTGGGTAATTTCTTGGTTACTAAAATCCCCTTCTGGACCAAAAATAAATACCGCTTCTGATGCTATCTCAAGTGTATTGATGCTTTGTTTAGGGGTTTCAGCACAATGCGCAATAAACCTGTTTTTTGGTAAATTTAATTTTAAAAAATCATTAAATAAAATCGGGTCGTGAAATACAGGTTTATAAAATTGAATACTTTGTTCAATGCTGGATAGCACAATGTTTTCGAGGCGTTGCCAATTGTATTTATAAAACCCTGTGTGTTCACAAATAAGTGGAAACACTTTAAAAACCCCCAGTTCTACAAGTTTTTCGATCATAAATTCTAAACGAGATCCCTGTTTTAGAAGCGGGATACCCACCGTTATTTTAGGTAAAGAATACCCATGTTGTTTAGGTTCATGCAAGGATAATTTAAAAATTGCCTGCTTAAAATCAATGTCAAAAATTTTTCCATAAATTTGTAAACCTTGTCCGTTTGTTAAACTTAATTGATCGCCGATTTTTAGTCGTAATACTTTTATGAAATGATGATAATATGTTTTATCTAAAACAATAAATGGATCGTTAGAGTTAATTTGTTCTATAAAACAATGTTGTAAATTTTGAGTAAACATAGTTATTAAAAAGGCGTTACATCATTGTTGTCAAATTCTTCAGAATTTAGAACGTTAGGGTCGTCTTGGGTATGTTGATGATTACTTTTTATGGTTTGATAATGAGATTGTTCGTTATTAGGGGGTAGTTTTCCAAAGGGCTTGGTAGCATAGGCTTTATTGCCTAATTGCTCCCAGTCTTCAAATTTCTGAATATCAAAAATAGC
Source organism: Alphaproteobacteria bacterium (assembly GCA_030053915.1). Lineage (GTDB taxonomy): Bacteria > Bacteroidota > Bacteroidia > Chitinophagales > Chitinophagaceae > JASGCT01. The sequence continues at coordinate 7,985 of JASGCT010000076.1, read as the reverse complement.
TCTTAATTGTATATCGGCTAGCGAGCCATTTCGATGTTTGGCAACTCTTAAAAGAACTTTTCCTGTAGAATCGGCATTTTGAACGGTCGTGTCTTCTCCATGTTGGTAATAGTCTTCGCGATATAAAAACAAAACCATATCGGCATCTTGTTCTATAGCCCCAGATTCTCGTAAATCGCTCAATTGCGGTATTTTTTGGTCCTTACTTCTTTTTTCAACATCTCTACTAAGTTGGGATAGAGCAATGATAGGTACGTTAAGTTCTTTAGCTAAAGATTTTAAACTTCTTGAAATTGTAGAAATCTCTTGTTCTCTATTTGTATTTTTGTTCGACATACCACTCATAAGTTGTAAATAGTCAATAATAATTAAGCCTACTTTATGTTTATTAACCATTCTACGGGCTTTAGCTCTCAGTTCAAAAATATTTAAAGCTGAGGAGTCATCAAAAAACATAGGCACATTACCTAAGATGTTAATTCCTTTATGTACAATTTGTTGGTACTCGTACTCTTCAATATTACCTTTTGAAATTTTAGCCATTTTAACGCCACTAACACAACTTAAAATACGCATAGTAAGCTGGGCATTGCTCATTTCTAAGCTAAAAAAACCAACACCGGTAACTTTTAATTTATTAAGAACGGCATTTACAGCTAAATTAAGTGCGAATGCAGTTTTACCTACACTGGGACGGGCGGCCAATATAATTAAATCGGTAGGTTGCCAGCCATTAGTAATTAAATCTAATTCGTTAAATCCACTATGAACTCCTGAAATTTCGTTTGCATTGGACTTATTTTTAAGTAACTCAATGCGAGTAAGGGTTTTTACTAATGCGGTGTCTATACGTTCAAAATCTTTTTTTAAATATTTATTGGCAATTTCAAAGACTTTATTTTCACTAAAATCTAATAGATCAAAAACATCGGTAGTATCCTCAAAAGCGGTTTGAATAATTTCACCAGAAATTCTAATGAGTTCACGTTGAATAAATTTTTCTAATATTATTTTGGCATGATTTTCAACATTGGCGGCGGTAATCACATTGTTGGTGAGTTTAACAACATAATACATACCACCAACTTTGTCTAAATCTCCTTTTTTTTTAAGATGTTCAATAACGGTTAGGTAATCAAGCGCTTGTCCATCAACATTTAATTCTTGAACGGCTTCAAAAATCAATTTATTGGCAGGAACGTAAAAGCATTCAGGCTTTAAAAAATCACTTACAATTTCAAAGGCAGTTTTTTCTAGTAATATAGCCCCTAGAACCGCTTCTTCAATTTCTATGGATTGTGGTGGCAGTTTGCCTTGTCCTTGTGCTATATTAGAAATAGAGTCTATTGTATTAAATGTAGGTTTGGCTTTTGAAATCGTGTTGTTGTTATTAGATATTGAGCTCATAATTAGCGGCTTTAATTATTATTTTTTATCATAAAAGGCAATTTCATCATAGGTTTATTAAATTCGTTTTCGAGATTCTTTAAAAAAAGATAGGTTTCAAAATGCGTTGTACCAAGTTCTTTTTTTAAAAAATAATTTCTTGAACTGGATTCTAATGTCGTAATTAAATTATCAAAATAATCTTCTTTTTTAGGATAGGTTTCAATAGAGTATGGTTGTTTAAATTTAGCTAAATCTAAAGCATATTGAATGGCAATATCAAGTCCGCCAATTTTATCTACAAGTCCTATTTCTATGGCTGTTTCGCCACTCCAAACTCTACCTTGGGCTATCTCTTCAACTTCCATTAAACTTAGCTTTCTTCCTTCACTAACTCTTTGTTTAAAGCGTTCATAAATGGTATCAACGCCATTGGAAATGATTTTTTTTTCAAAATTATTCAATGGATGAGTGATGGTTAAACCGCTATTATTAGGATTTGTTGAAACACCGTCAAAACTTATGCCAAGTTTATTTTTAAAGAATTTTTCGGCATTAGGAATAATGGTAAAAACGCCAATAGAACCAGTTATGGTAGTTTTTTCGGCAACAATCCGATCTGCTAAACAAGCCACATAGTATCCACCAGAGGCCGCTACATTGCCCATGCTTACAACTACAGGCACTAACTTTTTTAAATCTCTTATTTCATGTGCTATAATTTCGCTTGCCCGCGCACTTCCGCCGGGCGAGTTCACACGTATAATTACAGCTTTTATTTTCCCCTCATCTTGAATTTCTTTTATTAAATCTCGCAACAAAATACTATATTTATAACCACCTACCTCGTTATTGTCTCCCTCGCCATCAACGATGTCGCCATCCATATACACCAATGCAATTTTATGGCTACCCGTACCTAAAACCTCAGGGTGGGCACTGTAATAAAAATTAGGTTTCACAAAATGTAATTCTTGGGTTGTTTTTAATCGCATGGATTTAATAAACATGTCGTTCAGTTGGCTTTCATAAATTAACCCATCTACTAAACCATTATTTAAGGCATCATAAGCCGATTGTATTTTACCTGAATCTGCTAAAAATTTTAAGGTTGCGGTATCAATTTGCCTCGATTCAGAACTTGTAGTTAAGAGTTGCTGATAGCTATGGTTAATCAGGACAGACATTTGATGTTTGTTCTCTTCACTCATTTTATTTAATCGAAAAGGCTCTGTGAAGCTTTTAAACTTTCCTGCATAAAAAATTTGAGGTTCTATTTCTAATTTGTCTAATAAATCTTTTACAAACATAACCGAAGTAGCATAACCATCCCAGCTTAGCCCACCTGCCGGATTTGTATAAATTTTGTTGGCTACATTGGCAATAAAATAGGCCGATTCAGTAATTGTTTCACCATAGGCTATAATTGGTTTTCCCGTTTTTTTAAATTCCACTAAAGCCGTGCGAATTTCTTCGGATGCAGCACGTCCGTTCGCATTATAGCTACATTTTAAATAAATACCGCTAATCAAACTATCTTTAGCTGATTGTTTAATGAGTTGAATTAAACTAAATAGATTAGGATATTCATGAATCGACCCTTTAAATAGTTCGTTCCATGGGTTATCTACAGTTTTATTTTCTACATAAGAACGCGATAAATCAATCTCAAGTATGGATTTCTTATTTATTCGAGCTTTGGAGTCTGAATCAGACGATACCACAACCATTATAATACTTATAACAATAATACATAAAAGTCCAAAAAAAGTAAATAGGGCTAAAAGGCTTGCAAAAAAATTGCTAAAAAACTGCTTCATGCTGCTAAAATTTATAATGTTTTGCAAAAATACATTTTTTTTTGGAAAACACAATTTTATTTTCATTAAAACTGCCTTTTTAGTAATTGCTAACTATTTTAATTGCCACAAAATCAAACTAAAATGTTTTAAAATCTACCAAATTTGGTAATTTTATGGATATATTAAAATTTTTAGTTAATTTTGCAATTCAAAACCAAATTTTATATGTCTAACCCACAAAATTCAAATGCTCCTTTAAAGCCTAATAATTCCAAAAATAATCCTACAAAATTTAATATATATTGGATCTATGGTATTGTTTTATTAGTTCTGTTAAGTATTCAATATTTCGCATCTGATTCAGACTTAGTTAAAACAAATGAAAAAGAATTTAACGAAAAAATGCTTATTCCTGGTGATGTCTATAAGTTGTTACTAATTGAAAACAAAAAAATTGTTGAAGTATATATTAAACCGGATAGTTTAAAAAAAGATTTTTATTATAGTAAATTTAAAAGTTTGGTTACAAAATGGGAAAAATTACCAGCCGACCAATTACAACCCTTATTCGAGTTTAAAATTGCTGACAACGGCGCCTTTCAACAACGTTTAGAGAAAACGACTTCTGATTTTCACCTTTCTGAAGTAACGATTGTTGTAGATACCGAAAACGATTATACCGGACCAATTGTAAACATTATCGTTTCAATTATGATTTTAGTGATTGCTTTTATGTTATTAAGTAGGAAAATGGGCGGCGGCGGCGGTGGACCTGGAGGTGTATTTAATATCGGCAAATCCAAAGCTACTTTGGTTGACAAAAATTCTTTAGTTAATATCACATTCTCGGATGTGGCTGGTTTAGATGAAGCCAAAGAAGAGGTGATGGAAATTGTAGATTTTCTTAAAAACCCTACTAAATATACTAGTTTAGGTGGCAAAATACCCAAAGGTGCCTTGTTAATAGGTTCGCCCGGAACAGGAAAAACCTTATTGGCTAAAGCCATGGCAGGCGAAGCAAAAGTACCTTTTTTTAGTCTTAGTGGTAGCGATTTTGTAGAGATGTTTGTAGGCGTGGGTGCATCACGCGTTAGAGATTTATTTAAACAAGCCCGCGAAAAAGCCCCTTGTATTATTTTTATTGATGAAATTGATGCTATAGGGCGTGCCAGAGGAAAAAATGCGATGATGAGTAACGATGAAAGAGAAAACACCCTCAACCAACTTTTAGTTGAAATGGACGGCTTTAGTGGTGAATCGGGCATTATTATCTTAGCAGCTACCAACCGCCCCGATGTGTTAGATAGTGCTTTGTTAAGACCTGGACGCTTTGACCGTCAAATTTCAATTGACCGCCCCGATATTAAAGGACGAGAAGCCATTTTTAAAGTGCATTTAAAGCCCATTAAAGTTGCGGCTGAAATCGATGTGAATCGCCTCGCTGAACTGACACCCGGTTTTGCCGGTGCCGACATTGCTAATGTATGTAATGAAGCTGCCCTTATCGCCGCTAGAAATAATAAAAAAGGCGTTGAAATGAAAGATTTTCAAGACGCCATTGATAGAGTGATTGGTGGTTTAGAAAAAAAGAACAAAATTATTTCGCCCGAAGAAAAACAAATTATTGCCTACCACGAAGCCGGACACGCTGTTTGTGGTTGGTTTTTAGAACACGCCTATCCTTTGTTAAAAGTTACCGTGGTACCGCGCGGTACCGCCGCCTTAGGCTATGCCCAATATACACCCAAAGAACAATACCTTTATACTATCGAGCAACTAACCGACCAAATCTGTATGACCTTAGCCGGACGTGCCGCCGAACAAGTATTCTTTGGAAAAATTTCTACAGGCGCTTCAAACGACCTGCAACAAATTACTAGAACCGCCTACGCCATGGTTACCGTGTATGGTATGAGTAAAAAAATTGGCAATATTAGCTATCACGATCCCAGCCAAGAAAATCAGTTTAACAAGCCATTTAGCGAAGAAACAGGTAAAATTATCGACGAAGAAGTAAGAAGTATTCTTGACAAAGCCTATATCAGAACTTTTGACCTGATTACCGAGAAAAAAGAACAAGTAGAAATTATTGCTAAAGAACTTCTTTCAAAAGAAATTCTTCATAAATCCGACTTGGAACGATTGATTGGGAAACGCCCATCTGAAGTGATTGCAGACGCTTTAAATACCACCCCCCCTGAACCAAGAAACCCAGATAATTTTATCGAACCTAATATCGTTACATCATCGGAAAGTACCACTGCCGAACCACCTAAAAACACTTAAAATTTTTTACATGAACTCGCAAAGCCGTTTGTCAATTTTAAATAAAATAAAATTAGCCAACACGACTTGTGAATCTGATATTAAAACCCATATTCCGTTCGATACTATTTTTAAAAATAATGAATCAGGTAATTTGCTTGAAACCTTTATAAAAAATTTTGAAAAAGTATCTGGAAATTTTATCGATGTTAAACAAGCGCAATTGAATAATAAATTAATAGAATTGATTCAACAAAAAAATTGGAGAAAGATTTTTGTAGGCGATGATCCTTTAAAATTAATTTTGGAAAGATTAAATATTGGCTTAGAATTTACAACCCGTATTATTGAGTGTGATGTAAGTTTTACTTATTGCGAATTGGCTGTTGCTCGAACGGGCAGTTTTGTTTTTAGTAGTGCTTTGAATTATGGACGATCGGCATCAGTATATGCGCCCGAACAGGTAACCATTTTTTACGAAAATCAGATTGTTCAAGACGAAACCACGGCTTTAGTAGCTTTAAAACAAAAATATCCCAATCAATTTCCGTCTTCGGTAAGTTTTGCAACGGGTCCAAGCCGAACCGCTGATATTGAAAAAACACTCGTCGTAGGCATTCACGGACCTAAAGCGGTTTATGCTTTATTATTAAATAACCAAGATGACTCTTAGTGCCAATAAAAAAATAGTTTTTTTATCAGATTTTCATTTAGGAAGCCCCAATGAAAATGAAAGCAAACAACGAGAACATAAAATTATATCATTTTTAGATTCTATTAAATCAGAAGCTCAAGTTATTTTTTTAGTAGGCGACATTTTTGATTTTTGGTTTGAATATCAGCACGTTATACCCAAGGGCTTTCTTAAATTTATTTCTAAATTAGCTGAATTAAAACAACTTGGTATTGAGTTCTATATCTTTACAGGAAATCATGATTTATGGATGGGCGATTATTTTACAAATGAATTGAATATTAAAATTTTCCACGAACCGCATGAGTTTTATTTTAACAACAAACAATTTTATATTGGACACGGGGATGGTCTTGGTCCCGGAGATAAAAAATATAAATTCATGAAAAAAATATTCACCAATTCTTTTTGCCAATTTTTATTTAGGTGGATTCATCCCGATCTTGGCGTAGCTTTAGCCAGCTACCTTAGCCGTACAAGCAGAAAACATACTAAATTAGAATCATTATTGGGAGATGATAAAGAGTGGTTAGTGTGTTATAGTAAAGATTATCTTAAACAAAAACAAATAGATTATTTTGTTTTTGGACATCGACACCTTCCAATGACCATTCAAGTAGCCCCTGAAAGTTATTATATTAATTTGGGCGACTGGATTCATTATAATAGTTACGCTGAGTTCGATGGAAAAAACCTGGTTTTAAAATATTATCAACCTTAATATTAAAGTATGAAAGAATTTTTATTAGTTATCGCCGGCGAGTATCAATACCTCGAAAACGACGATACTATTTTATTTGAGTGTAAAAATGCAGATAATATTATGAGTATTCTAAAAATCCCAAGAACATATAAAAAAGGCGAGCTTATTAAAATAAATGAGAAAGTCTTTATTTTATTAAATAGTGAACAAGTTGAGTTGTTTATAAAACAACATTTTGGTTAAAAGGCGATTAGTAAGTTAATGAATTTATTAGCTTTTTATTAAGTACATTTTAAATTTTTGTTAAAAAATCTGATTGTTAATTTTTGATATAAAAATAATACCAAGTATAATTTTAAGTAGTCCAAATATTAACGAAACTTTAACATAAAAAATTTTATTATGAGTTTAAAATGTTGTAACATTGGACTAATTATAAATTATATATATTATGGCAAATCCAATCATTTTTTCTATTAAAGAAACCTTAGTAGAACTCAGAAAGTTAAAGCAAAAAGAAACTTCGTCTTTAATTAAAAAACGTTTACTGGTATTAATTGAATTTTAAAAAAACGAAACTTATGGAATTTCTAAAATTGCTGTTTCTAAAACGACACTTGTTAATCATAATTCTGTTTTAAAATGGCGTAATATGTATATTCAAGATGGTTTGCAAGCTTTGTTAAAACCAAGTTTAACTCGCAAACCTAAACCATGTGTTCTAAATGAAGCCGAACACAAAGCTATAGAAAAAAAGTTAAAAACGCCTACAAACGGAATAAATGGTTATATAGAACTCATGGCATGGGTTACAGAAGTTTTTAGCATCAATTTTGTCTATTACTTCTATTTTTTATTAACAAAAAATAAAATAAAACTGCCTACCTTTTGTCCATGACAAACCTGAATTCTTAAATTAAAGTACTATCAGTTGTTATTTCTATGAGCGCCGGCCCATTAAAAGACATTAATTTTACTAAGGCATCATGTAAATCTTTTTTTTGGTATATTTTAATGCCTAAGCCCCCACAACTTGTAGCAAACTGTGCAAAATCTGGATTAATTAAATCGGTTGCCCATGTTTCCCAACCACCGGCTTTTTGTTCTTTAGAAATTTTTCCCAATTCGTTATTGT
>JASGCT010000075.1 GCA_030053915.1 Alphaproteobacteria bacterium | reverse complement strand
AAACTTGTTAAATATTTTAAATTAATTCTAGTAGAACGAATGACATTAAAAGACATCATGACATAAGCCTCGTTTTCGGTATAAGCAAAAGTGGGTTGTTCACATTTTCTTACACAAAGTATTTTTTCGCCTTCTTCAAAAAAATAAGGGTTTCGAGACCAATGTAAATGATAAAATTCAAGTAATTTATTTTTATTTTCTCGTCTGTCATTCATAATTTCTTTATATTTTTCTAAATGTGCAATAAGTTTTGGCGCATCCTGTTTATAATTTTTTTTAGATATATAGATAAGCTCTTTATTGAAATTATTAACAGTATATCTAAGTACTAAATACGGTTCATATAATGGTTTTATATACTTACTTTCTTTTGATGTCAATTTCCCAAAAAATCCTTTATCAATAATAAAAACACCATCACCAACTTTAATATTATGGGTCAAAATTTTATTAGGAGAAATTTTATTAATATTAGTTAGATTAACAATATCAGGATTGGGAACAATACCTTGAGCCACTTCCTGAATTTCATCTAATTTGAAATTTGATTTTTGAGCTATTTTAACTAACAAACTTTCTTCCTTATTTACATTAAAGGTAAAACTTTTATTTAAATATTTATCTTTACTAATTAATGGTTTTAAGAATAAATTATTTTCGAAATTTACCCCATTCAATAGAAGTAACACATCTTCAAGTTTTGGTTTCTTAATTAGTAGTTTTTTAAATAATGTGCTATAATTTTCTTGTTTAAACTTGAGTATAGATAAAATCATCGTTTGAATACTTGCTGAATCAAAAACCATAAATTCATTAAAATCAACCATTTCGATTATGGTAACATTTTCAAGCAAAAAATTTCTAAATTTACTTGCACCAGCATTTGTTGTCCAATTATTGGTTGCGATAAAACACAATAATCCATTTTTTTTTAACAAATTAATACCTAGATGTGAAAATAAATACCAGATATCCGTTTTTCCTTGGTATATAATATTATCTTTTAAGCAGTTAAAAATTTCCTTTCCTTCATATTCTTTGATATACGGCGGGTTTCCTATAACCACGTCAAATCCAATAAAATCACCATTCTTGTTTAAAACTTCTGGGAACTCAAACCGCCACTCAAAAGCCTGTTCATACATTTTGTTCGACTTTAAATCATCCCATTTCGCATTCAATTCTTTAATTTCAACCTCTAATTTTTCTTGCTCTGCGAGTCGCTTTTTTTCAGAAGCATCGTTACTGGTATCGTATTCAGCATGAGACTCAAAAAGAAATCTACCCGAAAACTTTCGATATAATTCACTTGCTAATTTATCTAAACGTGTTTTTAAAGGGTTACTCATACTAATTTCAGTAGTAAAACTCTGTTTAATACTTAATATCAAAGCTTCCATCTCTCGTTTTTGGGCTTTATTTTCGGCATTTCTATAGGTATCCACTGCCATCTGATAACTTTCAATCGTCCATTTAGATTTTTTAAGCACTTGTTTTAAATCCACATCTAAGCCATAACGATTTATCAAACTATTACCACATTTAATATTAATATCAATATTGGGTAGGGTTTCAAGTTCTGTGTGATTTTTATAATAGGCATGTTTTAATAATTCAATCCACAACCTTAAACGACAAATTTTAACTGAATTGGTATTAATATCAACCCCAAATAAACAATGTTCAATAATTGTTTGTTTTTCGTGGAACAGGGTTTCTTGAATCCTTTGACTTTCAGGATGAAACGGTTTGTACAGAAATAACTCGCCATTGTCATCTGTTATAACCAATTCATCGTTTTCAACCAACACCTGATATTCTTTCAAACGCTTTCCTGTTTTATCTTTTAAAATTTTGAGGTCATGTTTTATGGCAATGATTTCGTTAAGAGCCGATACCAAAAAATGTCCAGAACCTACGGCAGGGTCGCAAATTTTAAGGCTATTTACAATATTATTGGCTTCTTCAATATCATCAATTTTATTGTACAATTCATCAAAATGGATACATTGCCAGTGTTTGGTTTCGTTAAACTTTTGAACAACCGCTTTACGAATTGTCTCGCGACACATATACATGGTAATAAAGCCTGGTGTAAAAAATGACCCTTCTTTATAGCCATTTATTTTTTCAAAAATCAAACCTAAAACCGAGGCATTGATCAAGGTTTTACTTTGTTCTTGAATGTCGTTAGCTTCTTCACTTCCAAAATCGTAAGCATCTAAAAATTCAAACAAATATTCAAGGGCGTTCATGTCACCAGTGCGTTTTCTACCCTGCCCGTCTTTAAGTACGGTGCTCGTTAAAATAGGTAAATTAAGATTGTCGCTTAAATTACTGATGACCAAGGTAAGTTGTTCCATTTCAGTAGGTTCAAAAAGCGAGGAATTTAAATAAGGCACTTTTTCAAAAACAAGCTTTACATTACTGTTACGTTGGTCATGTTGTTTAGCCAAAACTTGAAAAAATAAGCTATTTAAGTCTTCATATAATTTTAATGATTTGAAATTAAGAAAAGCATATAAGGCATTGCTATTGTATAATATAAGTTGAGCTTCTAATAATTTTAAAAACAAAATTCTATTGATCCAAGTGATGGATAATTCAAGGGCAACATTAAATAATTGTTCTTGCGTTGAACTGCCGTAATTTTGTACATTTGAGACTCGACTAAGTTTATTTAAACTTTCAAGTTGAACAATAGTATTTTCGATTAAAGTACCTGAGTGTCGCTGTCCTTCTGGGTTTCTTTCAATACATTTTTTACTACCAATTTTAGTTTCGGTTAAGCCAATAATATGTAATAATTCATGATAAAATTGTTTGTCGAGACTATTACTATCATTGGTTATGGGTAGTTTTAATAAATGGGTGGGTGAAAATATTTTATATAAATTTATTAGGGTTTTCTCGCTGTGTTGTTCAGGATTTTTAAGTTCGGGTTGATAATCTTGTAAATTAAAATGTGTAAAACTTATTTCGGCATCCAGGTTGTTTAAAAATGGGTAGGCAATCTGTTGATAAAAAAATTCAGTTTTAAAATCTGCCAAACGTCCGTTTTCAAAGTCTTGAAATTGTTGAACAAGTTGTTTATTTTGGGCAAACAGACGTTCAAAGGTGGTGGCTTCAAAAATAAACCACTCGTTGATATTTGTAGCAATAAGGTGTTTAATTTCAAGGTTTTTCAGGGTGATGCGTTCTCTTAAATAATACAGTATTAATTCGTGAAAGGCTTTGGAATTCAGGTTGTGGATACTAACCATATCGCCAGGATTCTTGGTTGGATGTTTGGCTTCGATAATAACCCCAACGGCATGGGTTGATTTAGAACCGTTATGAATAACGAGATCTTGGCGGTCTTTGACATTGATAAAGTAGTTATTTTTATAATAAGTATCGGCTAAGAATTTGGAAATTAGATTTTTATGATACTCTTCGCTACGGTCTATATTGAGGTGATTTAAAAGCGTTAAGAGGTTTGCTTTAAAAGTATCAAATTCAGACCGAATGGGTTTCATTTTAAGGAAGGCTTTATTGAGTGCCAATTTGGGTTTCAGAGGATTGAGAGTCATTTAGAATTTAATTTTTGTGAGAAAGATACAATGCATCGTTTGAAAAAGCATCGTTTCAAAGATATTAAATTGAATCTATTTGATATAAAATACATGTTGAGACTTTAATTATTTTACACAAAAATACAAAATAAATTTCTAAAAATTGGGCCCTCATTGTAAAATATTATATTTAAATCTAAAACACCTAAAGCGTGTATTATTACATTGAACATGAACCCTTTTTTAATGAATCATTCATTTTTTTGTGAAAACCAATAAATTTAAATAACGAATTAACAATTAATCATTATTTATTAACAATTAGTTGTAAAATTCTGTTTTTAAAAAATTTACTAAGAATTATTAAATTTTCAATTAAAAAAAATATTTTTTTATCAAAAAAAATTGTAACTTTGACTCAAATTATTATTATGTCGTATCAATTATTAAAAGGTAAAAAAGGAATTATTTCTGGGGCTTTAGATAGCAATTCGATTGCTTGGAAAGTTGCTGAAAAGTGCCACGAACAAGGCGCTACCATCGTATTAACCAATGCACCAATAGCTATGCGCATGGGTGAAATAAAAAATTTAGCGTCTAAAACAAATAGTAGTATTGTACCTGCAGACGCAACAAATGTTGAAGATATTGAAAAACTTTTTAAAGAGTCGCAACAAATTTTAGGCGGTAAAATAGATTTTGTATTGCATAGTATTGGCATGAGTATCAATATTCGTAAAAACATTCCATATACTGAATTAAATTATGATTATTTTATGAAAGGTATTGATGTTTCGGCACTTTCGTTTCATAAATTATTAGCAGTAGCCTATAAATTAGATGCCATCAATGATTATGGCAGTGTGGTTGCATTAACTTACGCTGCAGCACAAAGAACCTATCCATTTTATACAGATATGGCCGACATCAAGGCGATGTTAGAATCGATCGCGAGGAGTTTTGGTTATCATTATGGAAAAAGGAATAAAGTAAGGGTGAATACAGTTTCTCAATCACCCACCAAAACAACGGCTGGTAGTGGTATCAAAGGGTTTGAAGAATTTTATGATTACGCCCAAAAAATATCACCACTTGGAAACGCTACAGCCGAAGACTGTGCAAACTATTGTTTGACTTTGTTTTCAGATTTAACCAAAATGGTAACGATGCAAAATTTATTTCATGATGGTGGTTATTCTACAACTGGCGTTAGTTATGAAATTTTAAATAATAAATAAAATCTTAAGCATTGAAAGAAGAATATATTGAATTAGTAGGTTTTTTAGGAACATTATTAACCTCTATTACTTTTGTTCCACAAGTCTATCATTCTTGGAAATCTAAAAAAGTAGCAAGTTTAAGTATTTGGATGGTGATTATTGTTATAGCAAGTACCTTATCGTGGTTGGCTTATGGATTTTTAATAAATAGCCGACCCGTTATTTTAGCTAACTCGATTGTATTTTTATTAGCTTTAGTCTTATTATACTTTAAAATAACTTTTAAAGAATAGTTTAGCCTTTTTTTGTAGAATTAAATACTTTTTTAGTAGATTTTGGTCTTGAATTTCCAAAACTACCAATACATAATTTACCTTTAAAAGTTCTTTTATCACCTCGTCCCATATATTTTTTTTTGCAAAGATACGATTTTTTTTCGTAATTTCGCAAAATATTAATAAATAGTTATGGTTTTATCAGATTCAAAAATTTTAAAAGAGCTTCAAAACAGAAAAATTGTTATTGAACCATTTCAAGAGAAGTGCTTAGGATGTAATAGTTACGATGTACATTTAGGCAAAACTCTCAAAATATATAAAGATAAAATTTTAGATGCCAAATGTCATAATCAAACAGAAAGTTTTGATATTCCTGAAGAAGGGTATGTTTTACAACCCAATATGCTTTATTTAGGCGTTACAGTAGAATATACTGAAACCCACGAACATGTACCGTTTTTAGAAGGTAAATCATCTATAGGGAGATTAGGAATAGACATTCATGCCACGGCTGGCAAAGGCGATGTTGGTTTTTGTGGGTATTGGACTTTAGAAATTTCTTGTAAAATTCCAGTTAGAATTTATGCCAATATGCCAATTGGACAACTTATTTATTTTGTTGTAGATGGATCGATTAATAAAAAATATTCTGAAAAACTAAATGCTAAATATAGCCAACAACCCAATCAACCAGTTGAAAGTATGATGTGGAAAAATTTTCATTAATTCGTGTAAACTAAACAATTGTTTTTATAAATTATTTTCATAAATTAAATTTTTCCAATTAATTTACGTTTAAAGTTTGATGATTTTTTTTGATATCATTTTATCTTTAGTTTTTAAAACGACCAAGTAATTACCGGCTTGAAAATTTGAAATATCAATCAATTTTGTTCCTGAGTTTGCATTACCTAATAGTTCATCATAAATTAAAACGCCCACAGAATTATATATTTCAAGGTGTTTATAGTCATCGCTTAAATTATTGTAATAAATCCTAATATTATTGGTAGTTACATTGGGGACAATTTTAAATTGGTACTGTTCATCATCACCCATACTATTTTGGGTATCCAAATAATTTGTTAAATAAAAGCGTGGCTTATTAAAAGAAAAATTAGGTTCGAATTTAACATTAATATTTTGATGAGAAACAATTGCAACACGTTGATTAGTAAAATTATCAATTAAAAAATATCTACTTCCGGCTGGCACATTATATTGATTAATATTTAAAATAAAATTTTTAGTGGTGTCCGATTCTAAATATAACGGGATTTTAATTTTAGCGTGAGGTTGATGTTCAATTTGCACTTGCATACCGTTATCTATTTTACTATAAAAATTAATTGACTTGTTTAAAATTTTTTGACCATCAAACAAATCGAAACCCTTATTAGATTTTGAATTAATAAACAGATAATATTCATCAAAAATTTTTTCAGCGATTGAAAGTTGTATACCAATTCCTTGAAAATTTTTTTGATAATTTATATTATCATAATTAGAAAACTGCTCTATTTGAGCCTGTAGTGGAATGGTGAGTTGGTTATTATAATTTTGATTGGCATAAACAGAAAAACTTTGTAGGGGCTTTAATATATAAGTTTCTCCAGCTGGAATGCATCTAAATGCACCGGATTTACCCCAACTTCTTTCAAAAACCCAATAATAGGGTGCTAATTGGCTTCCAAAATTTAAAAGTCCTAAATTTATAGTGTTCCAAAATGGATTTCCTATCCAAAATATTTTGCCATCTTTGGATGGGATATTATAAACTTTTTCTCGAAACTCTAACGACCCCGTTAATTGATGCGAAAAAGCATTACTTCGCTGATGACCTAAATTGGGTTTATCAAAAAAATATACTTTTTCGGGTTTTAAAAAATGTGAATCCATTGCCAAATTTGAATTAAAATGATTATTAAAAAAATTAGCTGGGCTAAGCTCGGGTAATTGAAACAATTGATAAGAAATATTAAAATTTGTATCTTTATTAATTTCATTTATAAAAGGGTGCGATAAAATATTTGGTAATAAAATAGGAATTGGTTTTAAAACTTCAAGTTTTCCAACTATTACACTTGCGTTAATATTAAAATGGGTATTGTAAAGTACTTTCAATGAATCGTTTGTATTCATAGTAGCATGAGTCATTTCAAGTTTATTTGTTATTATTAGTTTATGTTTTATAGCTAATTGGGTTCTTGGTTTGATAACTAAAGATTTAATTGTATTATTAACAAGCCAATTCCCATTTATTTCAATTTTATTTTCGCCCGAGAAATTGATGATACCATTTTGAGAATTTATCGTTGTAGTTTGGGCTAGTAAATTACCACTTAATTCAAGACGACCATAGATTGTTAATTGTGTATTTTGTAAAATATTTAAATCTTTTATTTTAACCGAAGTTGTAATTGTAGGTTTAAATTTAGAATTATTATAAAGATACACGATAGCGTTTTCTGGCGGTGTTTTTTTGTTACACCAATTATTGGGATTATGCCAATTGGAATCTTGAACGCCAATCCATAAATATTGATTATAGAAAACAGTACTTAATTTATTTGAAAAATGAGTACAGACGCCATCTGAAACAACACGGCGATACCATCGTTTTGTAGCATTGGGAAGGGCATTTAAAACATAATTATATTTTTGTCCGCTTATATTATAAAAACTTGTAGAGTCATTTTCTGTAGCCGTTTGCCATCGATACGTAATAGGTCTGTTTACTGTATCAATAAGCGTGCCATTAATTACATTAGAATCCCAAACACATTGCGCAATATTAGTTGAAATAAAATTATCTGTAAAGCTTGGCATTGAATGAATTATAACCTTTTTATATGATGTATAAAAATTATCAGTTATTGAGAAAACTAAGGTGTCAATTCCAATATTTTGATTATCATTTACCCATAAAAAACCTGACAAATCAGGTTTGGTATTTTGGGTAAAAACACTCGTATCCCACCCATACACAAAACCGATTTTGGAAGAATTTTCAAGAGCTATTGTTAACCATTCATTTTCTTCGACACCTTTTAATTGTAAAAATTCGGCAAGTGAAACGTCCTTTTTATTATTACATACCTCTATGCGGCTAATGCTATCAACAAATTTAGGGGAGTTGCCATCTATATAAATATTAAAATTTGTAACAGGAAGTTTTAAAGATAAAGGGTTCCCGAACTGATCTACAACTTTTGAAAAATAAATTGCCATGTTTGCATCCGATTTTACAATTCCTTTATAAGTAAATTTTTCTGGAATAATATAATAACATATTACCGAATCTGATGTAGTATTTAAAATTCCCCAAAAATTTAACGTTGTTTTTGAAGCAATTATAGGAATAATAATTTGTGAAAAATTATTTACTGGTGAGACAAATTTTGAAAATTTTATTTTTATCTTTAAGGTGTCTAAGGCTTTTAAGCTCCCGATATCTATAATTGTAATAGATTCCACCGATGGTAAAATTCCATTTATTTTAAATAAAGGAAATGCCTCCTCGTTTACTAAATTGATTGCAATAGGACGCTTCCAGGCATCAATTAATTGCGATTTGTTAGTATAATAGACATATTGAAATTCTAAACCATTTGTATCATAATCATTTGCTTGAATCACATAATAAAATTGCAGGTTTTTAGTTCCAGCACCATTTAAATATTCTAATTTTTGGGACACATTATTAATTAAAATTTTTAAATAGGGTTTATTATTATTTTGCCAATACACATTTTCGCTGAAGTTAAGGAAAATTTTAATCGTATCTCCAAAATAAAATGTTTTAGATTCTTGAAATTGCATTGATTTTAAAAATGTTGTTCTTGGATGGATTAAAATGGGAATTGTACCTATTTTAAGTAGTTTATTTTTAAATGTATTTAAAAAACTATCTTTAATTTCAACCCCATTTAAAATAAATGATTCGTTTAGGTTTAATCCATTGGTATCCATGTCCGCCGAATCAATTAACAACATCATATATAACAAACTATCCCATATTTTAAATCCTCGAAGTGATTTTGTTTTAGTGCCAATTTTAATGTTCAACTTTAAAGAATCTAGTTGCCCAGTAATATTTAATTTATTATTAAAATTGATTACAACAATTAGGCTATCTTTGGGTCTTAAAATTGGCGATGCCATAGTGTAAATAGCCGTATTTACAAGATAATTATTTAATGGAGGCAAATTATTTAATGAAATAGAATCGTTCATATTTAACGTATCAATTGGGTTAATCATTGACAAAGTATCTTGATGAAACATACTATCGATAGTAGAGTTTCCATGACTATCTATTATAACTAACTGATTATCAGTAATACTATCATATTCATAAGTCGCTTTAAATCGAAATGCATCGATAGCCATTAAATCATCACTTCCAACCTCATCATTATCTTCCCAACGTAAAAAAAGAAATTGATTGGGTAGCCAACTTTTTAATTTTAAATTCATTATTATATGACGTTGATTTACAATACTATCACCATTTAACATACTAGCACCTAAACTAGTATCAAGGCTATTATAATTTCCTTGATTTTGATATAAATATGACTGAGTTAATGGGTTACTATCATACCCTACACCATAGCTAAATTGCCACTTATTTTTATTTCCGGAACCGCCCTTACGCCATTGTTTTGTTAAAAAATCTAAATACATTACATTTAAAGTATCCTCTGTATTATTTTTAATTACCCATCCAAAATTATAAATACCACCAGATGTTGCCAGTGTTCCTAAGGAGCGATTTTTACTTCCAGAGGCTCCATTACTATATACGCCTCCTGTCGTTGAACGTCCGTTTCCAATATTAAAAACAGACTGCAAACTATTGCCAAATTTTTGATAGAACCACCAACCGTTCATGTTTTTTATTAAAAAAGGGGTATCATTAAGAAAATATATATTTCTGCCTCTTTTTAATGAATAATTTCCAGTATTGGGAAGACTATCAAAATTAATATGAATCCATTGATGCTGTCTATTATAATTAAAATAATAAGGTGTCGAATCAAAAAATGTGCTCTCTTGATTGACGGAACTATCCGGCGAATTGGGGTTGTGCTGATTGGTACTATCTTGATTAACGG
>JASGCT010000158.1 GCA_030053915.1 Alphaproteobacteria bacterium | reverse complement strand
CGTCTATACCAGGTAAAATGCGTCTTTATTCTATTTTGATCTTTATTTTTATTTACTTTGTTTTTACTTTTTATAGGATAAAAGACGTATCGAGTTCATGAAATATGAGAAACTATTGCAGAAGAAATTGGATGAGAATAGCAAACGTTGCAAAGTTGGAGATGATAAGCGTCGACAGATATTGACCAATTTGTACATTGACCAGATAACCATTGAAAATGAATTGAATAAATTACAAATTACATTGTACCATTCGATATATTCTTACTAAATAAATATTGAATGGAGTCATTTTAATAATATTCAAAACTGAGATTGCTATAAAATCGTCTTCATAAATTTGAATTATATTTGATATCTAAATTAATTTTTAATAATTAGTTGTTATTATTACTATTAAAATTTTATAATATTTGAAAATACCTTTTTACATAAATTAGGAGAATAACTATTCATGTAAATAATAGAATATAGTTCCTTTGTAAACATGTCCACCTTTTAAATATTTTTAAAAAATTAATAATTAACATAAATAAAAAAGTTTAAAAATTTACTTTCATAATTAATCTAACAAGTATAGCTGAGGCAAAGAATCCACTCAAGACTAAGATCGAAGCTATTCCAGCGCAAACCACTCTAACATCTGTATCTGCATAACCAAAAATGGCCACAAAAAATTGCAAATCCACAACTGGAATAAACAGAAATATAATAAATGACGTGTAATTAAAAACTTTTCTTATCGAGTGAAACTTTCGGACAATTGCTAAATGTTCATCAATTATAATTATTAATTGTCTGATTGTTATTGAGTTATTGCTTTTCAATTTATACAACTTTTTGTTCATATTTTCAAATCTCATCGTGAAGTAGATCGCGTATAAAAACGGCGATATCAACAACAAAGCTTGAGTTTGAATGGTCAATAAATAATAAATTGTTAAATAAATTAGCCAGAAAATTATGAAAAAGTTTTCCAAAGTTATTTTGAAAACTTTTAATTCAATATAGAAATTGAATATAAACATATTGAACATTATGAATGTTATACCGATTGTGATAATTTTCGCGAAGTAATAAAAAAAGCTGATAAACTTTTTTAAATTTATCTTCTCACTTCTTGTTATTCCTAAATTAACTTTTTCGTCATTTAGATTACTATAAATCCAGAAATGTGGAATGTTGAACTTCTTATCTGTATAAATTTGTATCCAACGAAAAGATAAATTTGATAAATTAACTATCAAAGCAACAATGTTTATCAAAGTATTTGCTTTCAAACTTTTTGAGAAGTTTCCAAGATAGATGTTATTTGGAAATATTAAAATCAGTATATTTCTAATGGTCACGATCCATTCAAAAATATTCAAAAATAATATTTTCAATTTTTCATTAGTTGAGAAGTGATATTTTTTATTGTTGAAAAATATTGTATAGCCATGTTTAACTAATTTTTTCTCATACAATTCAATTTCTTTTAAATAATTTGATTCAAACTTTTTAGAAAATGAATTTTTGGCTTGATTTATAAATGATTTTAATTTTATCAAAAAATTAACTTTCAAAACTAACTTGCTTTTCTTTATCATTTTAAAGTTTATATAATAGACAAATTTTAGTTTTTAAATTATTAAAACTGAAATGTAGTTCGGTTACTTAATATAATATAAATAATATAAAATTTATATTTGTGTATTTAAGTTTATTTTCAATTTTAAAATATTATAATAAAAAAGCCATCAAAAAGTTTATAAGTAGATTGGCAACCATTTGAAACAAAAACAAATAATAAAAGCTTTTATATTTAAATTAGTTGCATAAATTATTATTTTTATAGAGTTCATTAAATTGTATTTTTATAGATTTTTAAATTTCAAAATCATTATTTCAGATGTCAGAGAAGATGATTAATCACAAAAACTTTTTTAAATTAAATTTTGAAATTTCAAATTTTTTTTAAATAAATTATATTTTGAATATTTCATACATTTTTATTAAATTATTTTAAAATAAATTCTTTTGATTTCTTAAAAGCTCTTCAACTAAAAAGAAATTTTCAACTGTTGATAATATTAGCTAAAATCAAACAAATAATTATAATAATTATTAATTATTTTATAAATTCACTTACAATAAAAATATTATATGGATTCAATTGTATGATACCAAGTATAGAAAATGAAATAAACTGTTCTTCATATAATTTTATCATATTTATTAACTATAATATACG
>JASGCT010000157.1 GCA_030053915.1 Alphaproteobacteria bacterium | reverse complement strand
GGTTTTACGACTACGGCGCTAGAATGTATGACCCAGATTTGGGGCGGTGGATGGTGGTGGATCCGTTGCAAGAGAAGTTTATGGGATTGAGTGGTTATAATTATGTAGCTAATAATCCAATAAGTTTATTAGACCCAGATGGCAAGGATTGGACATTAAGTGCCACAAAGGATAAAGATGGTAATTGGACGGTTAATATTGGTTTTGTGGGTCAGGTGTTAAATAATAGTGGCGATAAAACTATTGATGTACAAGCTTTAGCCCAAGCCGCAAAACAGCAATTTGAATCTGTTTATAATCAAAAATATAACAATAGCGATGGCACGACAGTTACTGTGAACGCTACGGCAGATATTACGGCTATAAATTCTAAAGATGAATTAGCTGCAAATGCAACTTTAATAGATGTGAGAAATGAAGATGATGATGTTTTTAAAGATGATTATGGTGAAATAGTAGGGGTTGCATCAGCACTCAATGGTAAAGAAATTGCTGTTTCATTAAGCAAAGCTAAAGAAACATTAAGTAAAAATGATAATAAAACAATAGGACATGAAATAGGACATACTGGTGGATTAAGACATTTATTTAATACTCGCCTTGATGGGTTTTATGATTATGCAAAATATGAAACAATAAATGGTGGATATTCAAATTTTATGAATTGGAATGGTCAACTTAAAGAATTTGGTTTCAACCCCAAAAATAATTTTACTGGGGTTTCAAAGGGTCAATTAGAAAGAATTTTTAACCTTTATAATAATGGTTATTTAAATAAAAAAGGACTAAACCCAATTTATTTACCAGCATATAATTTTTTGCCATTTACAATTTTTTAATAATGATAAAAAAAATTGTATTATTACTAATTTTAGATATATCAATTTTAATTAAATTGAGTTCTCAGATAAATAACAAAATTTATAGTTTTAATACATGTAGTTTTAAAGAAATAGAATTAAAATTAAAAAGCACTTGGGTCAAAGATGTTTTAAAATTAAAATATTTTACTAATCAAAATTATAATGATTCTATAATAGCAGATTATTATTTATTAAAATTTCAGAACAATGAAATATTTAATATTATTGTATTAACAAAGAAAACAAAAAAAAGAAATATTTCACAAAATCAATTTGAAAATTATAAAAAACTTAAATCATACATAGATGATGATTGTTATGTCTCTATAATTGAAAGTAAATTCTGTAATAAAAACTGTATAAAATTTTATTCGGATTATGAACTATTAAAAGAAATTGATAATAATTACCCCGTTTATTTTGCATATGTTAAAATAACCTGTGAAGATTAAGAATAAAACTAACATTTATGAAAAATATAAAATTTTAGAAAACAAAATTCCAAAGGTGTTAAAAAATATTGGTATCATGAAAAAAGCTGATTTAAAAAAATACATTAAATACTAATAATTTGAAAAATATTATTTTAATTTTTATCTTAATTTATTTAAGTTGTCATCATGATAAAAGACTAGAATTTGAAGTAGATTTTGCAATTGTAATTAGAAAAAGTACTATTAATAAGAGCTATAAATTTAATATAAATTCTAACAATGACGTTTTTGAATTAATAAGAGATAACGATTATTTTGATAAAAACATTGATGACGACAAAATTTACAAATATAAATTAGTTGATAGCCAAAAATACTATTATTAAAATAATAAAATTATATAATGAAAAACCCGCTTTTTATTTAGATAGCAATAATTATACTCAAGAGAGTTGTCACGGAGCTAAATTTATTAAAATTTCCATTTTTAAAGATTCAAAATTGCAATTTACAATGAAAACCGATGATTTTAATATCCATTCTATTGAATTAATGGATAATCTTATCGCTTATTCTATAGATATTGTTTCAAAAAATTCTAATAAAATTTTGATTTTTAAAACGCCATTTTTATATCCACCACCACTCCCATCCTCTTGGGAGAAGTAGTTAAAACTAACATTTATCTTATCAATATTATGACACAGTTTAGATTACACACTCACAAATTTTTTATCTATTTCCCTAATTTTATCATAACCTTTCAGATAATTTTTAATTTTTTAAAATAATATAAAAAAATATAGTATCTTTACTAAAAAATGATTTTATATAAAGTAGCAAAAGTTGGGAATAATGGTTCAACTGGCTATGAAAAAAACAAAAAAATCAAAAAAAATCGTAACTTGCCTTAAAATAGATTTAATATGTTATATAA
>JASGCT010000012.1 GCA_030053915.1 Alphaproteobacteria bacterium | reverse complement strand
ATTGGTGGTATATTTTAAGTAAAAAAACACAACCAACTGCAAAATCTGGGATTATTACTTTAGTGTAACTATTTTATGGGTTTAGCTCACAAAATTAATTTTTGAGAGTTAAACCCATAATTTTTTAATCCAAGTTGCAACTAAGTAGATTCAATAAACACTTTTTAAAAATGGGTCTTGATTATCAGATATTTAAAGGTTATAGTGTGCAGGTTGGGTTAAAATATTTTTCTTTTTTAGAAATTTAAAAGAAACTATATAATACCAACCTAATGAATTGGTTAAAAAAACTAAAAAAAAGGCCTAATGGATAAAATATTGATAAAATAATTGTATCTTTGCAGTTAGTTAATTTGTTTTATGGAATTAAATAACCTATTTAATGATAGCAGAAGCATAGATGACATTATAAAAAGTATTATTTTATTACAAGAAAATACCATTTTAATTAAAAAGGAAACTGAAGAAAATAAACAGAAAAATGATGCTGATTTAGCCGCCCTAAAGAAAAAAAACGATGAAGATTTAGCTGCATTAAAACAGCAAACAGAAAAATTAAAGCAGAAAAATGATGCTGATTTAGCCGCCCTAAAGAAAAAAAACGATGAAGATTTAGCTGCATTAAAACAGCAAACAGAAAAATTAAAGCAGAAAAATGATGCTGATTTAGCCGCATTAAAGCAGAAAAATGATGCTGATTTAGCCGCATTAAAGCAGAAAAATGATGCTGATTTAGCCGCATTAAAACAGAAAAATGAAGCTGATTTAGCCGCATTAAAACAAAAAAACGAAGCCGATTTAGCTATATTAAAAAAAGAAATGGACGAAGCCGATAAAGCCTTAAAATTTGAACAATTAAAAACTGAAAAAGTACTAAGAGGTCAAGGGATTAATGCTGGTTTTGCAACCGAAACTATTCTTATCAATGGTTTACAAAAAACCCTCACCTTAAATAATATCAAATACGATACCATGCTTACCAATGTAGAAATAAAAGGCGAATCCGGAAACATTTTAACAGAATCAGATATTATTTTATTGAATGGTAAATACGCAGCAATTGTTGAAGTTAAATATAGAGTTACCGAGTTTAATATCAATGACTTCTATAAAAATCGCGTCCCCAAAATAAAACAAGCTATGAAAGAATTGAAAAATAAAAAAATTCAACTATTTATGGCTGGACAATCTATAGAAGCACATCATGGCAAGAAATTAGCTAAAATTTATGGTATTGGATTGGTAACCGCAGATACAAATGGTATTATAGAAGTTTTAGCACCAGAATAATTACCAATAATCTTTTATAAATCTAATAATTGGTTATACTTTTATCTTTTATCTTTTATCGAATTTATTTGATAAAAAATTAGTATCTTTGTAAAAATATAAACCATGAAAAAATATATACTTTCTTCACTTATCCTAATTTTTATTGCTGTGTCGGCGTACTCGCAAGGCTGTAGCGATGCTGGTTTTTGCACAATTGGATCCTTAAAATCTGGTGAAACACAGACCGGAAAAAATAGAATTTCAATCGGGTCGTCGGTAGGCGTAGGTGATGCAAATGTATTTATTGTTACGCCTTATGTGCAATACGATAGAACCTTAGGTAAATTTGGCGTTCAAGCAAAACTAACCACAAACTATGCTTCAGGCGATTTGGGCTCGGTATATGGATTAGGCGATGTATTTATCACAGGTACCTATCAATATAGTTTAAGTAAAAAATGGACTTCAACTGTTTTATTAGCTACAAAAATTTTTACCAATCAAGCCAATGTGGTAAACAATGAAGGATTAGGTTTACCAATGGTGTATCAATCAAGTATTGGAACCATTGATGTTATTGCAGGAATAACTTTTCAGAATGAACATTGGAAATTCTCTTTTGGACTGCAGCAGCCTTTAACAGGTTATAATTTAAATAGTTTTGTGCCAGATAATTACAAAGGTAGGATAGACGAAAGCGGTACCTTTTACCCGAACCCTTTATATAATAATGCCAAAGAATACCCTGCTACAAATCACTTAGACCGTAAAGGCGATGTTTTATTAAATGCTAATTACGCTTTAAATGTTGGCAAACGATTTCGTTTTCAAGCCGGTGCATTAATTATTGTGCATTTAGGGTTAGATACTTACGTAGATCCTAACGACCCAAGCCGCAATGGTAGCATAACCCCCATTCCTATTGAAGGGTCTGATGGCTATACCTTTAATGGCACTTTGAGTGGTTGGTATAAAATATCACCTAAAATTACCATCGGTATTTTAAGCGGAGCCCCATTTGTTGCCCGTAAAGTACGCCCAGACGGTTTAACACGCGAATGGGTTATTCAACCTGAACTTATTATCAATTTTTAATAATCAATCTTTCTTTTTAAAAGTTAAAACCCGAATCAAAAGAACGGGCCAGATTATAATTATAATGAACAAAAAAAACAGCTTCATTTTAAACGTACATTGATTCATTGGCGCTTCTAATTTAGTGGCACCTAATTTATAAAAAAAAATGTAAAAAACGATGCCACATAAAGCATACCATAAAAATAAATAATTATTAAAATATTGCATGTAATTACACATTATTCTAATGATTTGTCTTTATCGATATTTTTTTTAATGCCACATGCTTTAATAAAACCTAAAAATAATTTTGACGGGTTTTCAACAGTGCTTTTAAGTTCAGGATGATATTGTACGCCAATATAAAAAGGATGGTTTTTAATTTCAATAATTTCCACTAAATTGGTTTTGCTGTCACGTCCGCTTGCCAGCATTCCTTTTTCTTCGATACGCTTTAAATAGGCATTATTAAACTCATATCGATGGCGATGGCGTTCAGATATGGACTCGGATTGATATATATCAAACGCTAACGAAGGATTTAAAATTTGAGTTATAAAAGCGCCTTTTCGCATGCTCCCACCTTTCATTACAATACTTTTTTGTTCTTCCATTAAATCGATAATAGGGTCGGGGGTTATTTTATCCATTTCGGTAGAATGGGCTTGTTTTAAACCAAGTACATTTCTGGCAAATTCAATAACAGCAACTTGCATTCCTAAACAAATGCCTAAGAACGGAACGTGGTTTTCCCTAACATATTTAGCAACGGCAATTTTACCATCAATACCTCGTTCGCCAAAACCTGGTGCAATTAATACACCGTGTAAGTCTTTACAAGCTTGGGCTACGTTAGATTCTGTAATCTTCTCACTATGTATTGAAACAACTTCTACACGAGTGCCTAAAGCAGCGCCTGCGTGAACAAAACTCTCTAAAATTGATTTATATGCATCTTGAAGTTCAACATATTTACCAATGAGTCCAATTTTTATAATTAAATTAGGATTATGAATTTGGTATAAAAATTGCTTCCATTTATCTAAATCAGGGTTTTGGTAATTAGAAATGCCTAATTTTTGTAAACAGATAATATCTAATTTTTCATCCAGCATATTAAGAGGTACTTCGTAGATTGACTTTGCGTCTCTTGCTTCAATAACGGCTTCAATTTTTACATTACAAAAAGAAGCTATTTTTATGCGCACATCGTTTGTAAGTTCTTCTTCAGTTCGGCAAACTATGATATTAGGATGTACCCCAGTTTGTAAAAGAGTTTTAACACTATGTTGCGTTGGTTTGGTTTTGAGTTCGCCCGCAGATTTTAGATAGGGTACTAAGGTAAGATGCACCACTATAACATCACCTTCAGGTAACTCCCATTCTAATTGACGCATGGCTTCAACAAAGGGAAGGCTTTCTATATCGCCAACAGTACCGCCAATTTCAGTAATGATAATTTCAAAATCGTTCGACTTACCAAGAATTTGCATTCTATTTTTAATTTCATCGGTAATATGTGGAATTACTTGCACGGTTTTGCCAAGAAAAAATCCATTACGTTCTTTATCGATAACCGACTGATAAATCATGCCCGTTGTAACATTATTGGCTTTAGAGGTAGGGGTGTTTAAAAAGCGTTCATAATGCCCTAAGTCAAGGTCGGTCTCCGCACCATCTTCAGTAACAAAACATTCGCCATGTTCATAAGGATTCATGGTGCCAGGGTCGATATTTATATAAGGGTCAAATTTTTGAATAGCCACTTTTAAACCACGAGCCTGCAAAAGTTTGGCTAAAGACGCAGCGATGATGCCCTTTCCTAAACTACTAGAAACGCCACCCGTTACAAAAATATATTTTGACATGTTTTTAAATTGAAATTTGAGTTCATAAAATTATCTTCCAAACATTGAGTCGTCTTTATCTTTACGTGTTTGGTCTTCTAAAGGATATTGTTTGCGTAAAGGAAAGTAGTTCATTTCTGGAACATTGAGGATTCGGATTAAATTAGGATGACCACTAAATTCAATACCAAAAAAATCGTAGGTTTCTCTTTCCATCCAATTTGCGGCAGAAAAAAGTTGCGAGGCTGTAAACACCTTAGGGTCGGATTCTGGGGTTTTAATGGTTAAGGCAATAAAGCTACCATTTTGTAAATTTCTTAGATGATACACTACCCATAATTCTTGATTTTTATCTTGTGGTTGATGAACGCCACATAAATCAGTTAAAAAGCTGAAGTTTAATTCGGGGTCTTCTTTTAAAAAACTTAGCACTTTTAAATTCATGTTTTTATCAGCTTCAAAATGTAAGGTGTTATAAGATTCGGTAAAATTAAAAACCTTGTCTTGAAATTTTTCTAAGAGTTTTTTTTGAATGGTTTCGTAAATTTCGGCTAGCATATTATTGAATTTGATAGCTATTTAAAAGTTCTTTATATTGATCAGAATTTCGGCGCCGCAGATCTTCTTGACCAACCAGTTCTTGTATTTTCATAAAGCCGTCAATCATGGCTTCAGGACGAGGCGGACAACCTGGTACATAAACATCTACTGGAATAATTTGGTCGATACCTTGCAAAACGCTGTAAGTATCAAAAATACCACCGCTAGAAGCACAAGCCCCAATTGCCATAACCCAACGCGGCTCGGCCATCTGTAAATACACTTCTTTTAATACAGGTCCCATTTTTTTAGAAATGGTTCCAAGTACCATTAATAAATCGCACTGACGAGGTGAAAATCCAACGCGTTCAGCACCAAAACGAGCTAAATCGTAATGACTTGCCATGGTTGCCATAAATTCTATCCCGCAACAAGACGTGGCAAAAGGCATAGGCCATAAAGAATTTTTACGAGCTAAGCCAACTACTTTGTTAAGTTGTGTAGCAAAAAACCCTTCGCCTGGTAAACCATCTGGTGCAGAGGTATAGGTAATGGCACTTTGTATTTCAGGTGCTTTGGGATGTATGTTAAATTGTACGGGACGCATAAAAAATTAATCTTGCCATTCTATGGCTTTGTTTTTAATAATATAAAAATAACCAACTAAAAAGATAGCTACAAAAATAAGAACTTCGATAAAGCCAAACCAACCTAACATTTTAAAATTTACAGCATAAGGATAAAAAAATACCACTTCAACATCAAATAAAACAAATAATATGGCTATCAAAAAAAATTTAACTGGCATTTGTTCGCGTGCGTCTCCGTGTGTTGGTATGCCACTGGTAAATGGTTTAAGTTTATCGGCTGTATTTCGTTTTGGACCTAATATAGAGGAGATAAAAATCATCGCTCCAACAAAGGCAAATACACAAATAATTAAAAGCAATATGGGTAAATAATTGGTAGCCGATTGGGCAACGTTTTGTTGCATAAATTAAAATTAAGAATTTAATGTTGCCATATAAGCTAAGGTACGCACTAATTGGCTTACATAACTCATTTCGTTATCATACCAACTTACGGTTTTAACAAGTTGCTTATCATGAGCACTTATCACTTTAGTTTGTGTAGCATCGAATAACGAACCAAAGTGCATGCCTATCACATCGGTACTTGTAATTTCATCTTCAGTATAGCCATAACTTTCGTTAGAGGCTTTTTTCATGGCGGCATTAACTTCTTCAACCGTAACTTTTTTATCTAAAATAGTAACTAATTCTGTTAATGAACCGGCGATTGTTGGAACCCGTTGCGCCCCACCATCTAAAACGCCTTTAAGTTCTGGTAAAACTAAACCTATCGCTTTTGCAGCACCGGTACTATTAGGAACAATATTAGCAGCCGCCGCACGAGCGCGTCTTAAATCGCCTTTGGCATGGGGTGCATCTAAAGTATTTTGGTCGTTGGTATAGGCGTGAATGGTTGTCATGGAACCTGTTAAAATTTTAAATTCACGATGTAAAACCTGAGCCATCGGGGCTAAACAATTGGTAGTGCAGGAGGCACAAGAAATAATGGTTTCAGAGCCATCTAAAATGTGATGATTCACATTAAATACAACCGTTTTTAAATCGCCAGTTGCTGGAGCTGAAATAACAACTTTTTTTACGCCTGTTTTTAAATGGGCTTCTGCTTTTGTTTTGTCGGCAAAAAAACCTGTGGACTCAATAAGAACATCTACCTCGGTGCCCCAATTAATTTGAGAAGGATCTTTTTGAGCATGAATTTTAATGATGTTACCGTCCACAATAATTGCATCTTGAGAAGACGTAACCTCTTTGTTTAAACGTCCCTGTGTGCTATCGTATTTTAAAAGATGCGCTAAGGTTTTTGGATCTGTTAAATCATTAATTCCCACAATATGCATATTGGGCATTTCAAATAATTGTCTAAACACTAACCTGCCAATTCTGCCAAAGCCATTAATGGCAACATGTATCTTTTTCATAGTTTAAATTTTATTTCGTTTAATAAGATGCAAATATAGTAAAATTTTAAATAATATTTTAAAAAATTTTTATTTTATTGAAAAATCAAACCCTTAGCCGTGTGGATGGGCTTGTTTATAAACGTCTTTTAAGCGTTCTATAGTATTATGGGTATAAACTTGAGTTGCCGCCAAGCTGCTATGGCCTAAAATGTCTTTTACTGCGTTGAGTTCGGCGCCGCCATTTAAAAGGTGGGTTGCAAAACTATGACGAAGTACGTGAGGACTTTTTTGTAAGATCGTGGTAACACCTTGTAGATGTGCATTTACAATAGCATATACAGCCCGAGGCGAAAGAGGCGCATTCAGGTCATTTTCAAATAAATATGTTTTATTATGGGCTGTTTTTTGAGTTTCTAAATAGTGTTGTAATTCTTGTGCAAATTGCGTTGAAATGGGTATTATCCGTTCTTTATTTCCTTTACCAAGAACTTTAATATGGGGTTGATAAAAGTCGATCTGGTCTATTTTAAGATGAATAAGTTCTGATAAACGAATTCCAGTTAAATAAAATAATTTTATAATAAAATAGGCTTGTATATTGGATTGATGTTCAGGATTATGTTTTAGGGTTTCTAAAAGCCAAAGTATTTTTTCTTCTTCAATAAAACTTGGGAGTCGTTTTTTTATTTTGGGCATTTTAATACCTAAGATGGGGTTGCTAGAAATATATTTTCTTTTAAGAAGAAATTTTATATAAGCTCTCAGACTTGAAAGTTTGCGATGTATGGATTTTGGTTCCATGTTACGAGCCATCATTTGAGCGAGCCAAGTTCGTATAATTGGCAAACTAAGTTCTTGGATATCAGTAATTTGATATTCAGAATCTAAGAATTCGTAACATTGTTTTAAATCGTTAGAATAAGCAATAAGGGTATGTTGGGAGTATCTTTTTTCTTTTTGAAGATATTCGAGAAATAAATCGGCTAGTGGCTGATTTTTAGATTTCAATTTTACCGCATTGAATTTGTTGGCGATACACAGCACCAAGTACTTCTAGTCGGCGACGTACAGATTTTTTTATAAATGATTGCTTAGCACGTAATTGGAGTAAAACGCGACTTTTTTCGTACTTTTTTTTGTACTTTTTAAGTGCTTTGTCGATATTTTCGCAGTCTTTTGAATCAATAATTAGCATAGAATAATTTTAAAATTTTGGCAAAGTTAAGGCTTTTTTAGAAAATAGCCAAATTTTTTTTAATAAAGTTGATTTTGGGTTTATAAACAAGGAAGAAACTTAGATATATTGATAAAAAATGTTAAAATTATTTTTTTATAAAAAAAAGTTATATCTTTGTTGAAATTTATTATTATGAAATTTATTAAAAGTCAAGTTTTGCAAAGGATTGATCTATCTAAAAGTAATAGGTATATTATGATGTTGGTAGCCTTGTTTATATTGATTAGTTGTACTAAAAACGCAGAGGATTTTGATGGGGAATTATCTACATTTTCGGAATTACCAATAATAGATGTACCATTTGCCGATGGGTCTAATTCTGAAACTGCAACTATTAAATATACTGGGTATCCGGTTTATCTTAAAGTGCCTTTGGGCGCAACAAGAATGTATATCGATGCGGTTGGTGCAGGTGGTGGTGCAAGTTATACCCCTGCTTATGGAATTTTTTATTCGCAGCGAAGTGCAGGTGGCGCAAGAGTTCAAGCATCAACATATGTAAGTCCTACTGCAGGAAATGGTTTTACAATTACTATTGGTGGTGCAGGTGAAAATGCAGGCCTTTATACCTTCAAAGGTGGTTATAATGGTGGTGGTGGTGGTACACCATATAATAATGATATACTTAATAATGGCGGCGGCGGCGGCGGTGCAACCGACATTAGAATTAATCAAGCCGATCTATCACAAAGGATTCTTGTGGCGGCAAGTGGCGGGGGCGAAAGTTTTGTTCATATCCCTGGTTATACGGTTGGCGCAAGGGGCAATGGAGGTGCAGGCGGCGGCTTAGTTGGCGGTGATGCAATTAATAAAGATGATTTCGGTAAAATTACATATCCTGGTGTAACGGGCGGCACACAAACTACAGGTGGTTTAGGAGGTACTTTAAATAAAATCCCACTTACTGGTAAACTTGGAATTGGCGGTGAAGGGTTTTTTGGCAGTGGCGGTGGTGGTGGCGGTGGCTACTATGGCGGCGGCGGCGGCTTTTTATCTGGTGGTGGCGGTGGATCAAGTTATGCACACCCAAATGTTTTTAATGATGTGGTATATACAGCGGACTATAATGGGGCAAACCCGGAATCAGTACAAACCAGGCCAGGTGCTTTTAAATATGTGATAAATCCCAATAATGGTTATATGGTAGTTACATTTACGAAGTAGGACACAATTTTTAGCTAAAGAATTTATATTATTAAATATCAAATACTTAACATTTAATTATATACTTTATACAAATAAATTAATTTTTTTGTATAATTAAAAATGAATGTTGTGTTTTTGCAAAGAGCCCTCTAACAGTTGGGGAGAAAAGAGTTTTAATTTAAAAATCCCATAAGGAGGATCGGTAAATACCTCTAACAGTTGGGGAGAAAAGAGTTTTAATTTAAAAATAATAAGAACTGGCTTATGACTTCATTTTTCTGTATTGTGAAATTAGTCTTAAATACCCTAAATGCAATTCATTAAGAATTTAAAGAATTAACGATACGTTTTAATAAAAATTTATTACTAATAAAATATATTATAAAAACACTTATCAGCGCTAAAAATAATATAGAATACCATTCATTTTGGTTTTTTAATAACACTACAACTAATAATACAACAAAGTTTAATAATACAAGCGTTATGGTTGATTGTTTATGGCTGAATCCAACGCGAACTAAAATATGGTGTAAATGATTTTTATCAGCTAAAAATGGGGATTTACTATTCACAATTCTTTTAAACATAACTCTAAATGTATCTAAAGCTGGCAAATAAATAACAGCAATTAAAATAGATAAATTATTATTAAACTTATACCATATACTCTCAGGAAGTAAAAGATTATGTTGCACAAAAAACAAAATTGCTATACTAAGAATAAATCCTAATGGTAAGGAACCCGTGTCGCCCATAAAAATTTTAGCTGGTTGCCAATTATAAACTAAAAAGCCAACAACGCCACCTGTAAATGCAAATAAACATAGGGCGTAGGTAAAAAAATTGTTCAATAAAAACCAAAAACCTAAAAAAGAAAATACAAAACAAATATAAGTACCTGCTAAACCGTCTATGCCGTCAATTAAATTAGAGGCGTTTGTTAATCCAATAATAAAAATTAAGGTTGCAATATGAAACAAAATAATTAAAAATATTGAAGGGTCGTTTATATTTATAAAAGAAAAGACATTTAATTTTTCAGTATTAATTACAAGTTCTGCGGCAAAAATTTGAACGAATAATTTATAGAGGGGTCTTAAATTAACAGAATCGTCACGAATACCTACTAAAATCATACAAAATGTTGCTAAAAACACCTCTCTAATTTCGGCTAAATCTTTCCAGCCCACCCAGATTAAAATACTTATAAAAGAGGCGAAAATAAAGCCGATGCCTCCCATAGTTGGTGTTTTTGATTTGTGAATTTTACGCCATTCAGGGTCGTCTGTTAAATTAAATCTTTTTAAAACTTTTATTAAAATTGGAGTGATAGAAACACAAATAATTAATGCGGTTAAAAATAATACAAAAATTTTAAAATCAACAGCAATATATTTTGTAAAACCCATAAATATTTTTTGCAAATATACAAATTTAAAAGTAATATTTATTAAAAAAAAGGAGATTTTAATAAAATGATTACATGGGTTTTATGTTATTTTTGAGAGATGTTTACATATAAATACATGTAAAGGGTATCTTTTAAAGAAAGCTATTATACCAATTGTAATTATATAATCGTCGTCAATTATGTTGGCGTAACCTTATTTTTAATTTTATGTTTTGAGCCTATAATTAATTATTTTATAAATCGCAATGGTATTATAAGTATGGTTATTGAAATAAACGCCAAAAATCTAAACCCAAGGCATAAGCCATAAGGGCTAATAATAACACAAACCCAACAATTTGGGCATTTTCTAAAAATTTATCAGATGGTTTTTTACCGGAAATCATTTCAAATAAAATAAATAATGCATGTCCGCCATCTAAAGCGGGAATAGGTAATATATTAATAAATGCTAAGACTAAAGACAAAACCGCTGTTAATACCCAAAATCGTTTCCAATCTAAAGAAGTTGGGAATAAGTTGCCGATAGAAATGACACTTCCTAAGGATTCTTTAGCGCTTCGTTTGCCAGAAAATATATCTTTAAATCCATTGATTTGATTGGCTAAGGTTTCTTGCCCATCTATAACGCCATATTTACAAGATTCAAAGAAACTATAGTTCTGATTTCTAATATTAAAAAACTGGGCTTCAGCTTTTTTGAAAATATTTAATTTTCCAAATTCATCTGTAAAAACTGATAATAATAAGGTGTCGTGATTGTTTCTGATGATGGTTAGTTGGTTGAATTGATTTTTAAATTTTGGAAGGTTCGTTGCAAAAGCATATTCATCGTCAATGTTTATTTTGTTTAAGCCAATAATGCGGTCGCCTTTTTGTAATTTGTATGAGTTTAAACCAAATTTAGCTTTGGGTGTAACCGAGTCGATTATCATTGGGATACTTGGATTAAGTATTATTTCGTCTGGTTGTGGTAACTGGTTAATTTGAGATTGGGTTATATTTAAAACGGCGGTTTGATTTTTTCTTAAAATAACTAATTTTGAGTTGGGGTTGGTTCTTAAAGATTGTTCTATCTCGGTAAAGTCGGATGGGATGATATTGTTAATGGATTGTATTTTATCGCCTTGTTTTAATCCCAAAAAAACAGCATTGGGCGTAGCACTATAACCATCTGTGAGGTCTTGATTACTTATATAATTTTTACCATAGTTATAATTAAGTAGTATAAAAATTATTATGGCTAATATGACATTAACCGTAACACCGCCGATCATAATAATGAGCCTTTGCCAAGCTGGTTTAGCTCTAAATTCGTAAGGTTGTATATCTTGATTTTGGTAGGATTTGTCTAGGCTTTCGTCAATCATGCCGCTAATTTTTACATAGCCCCCAAAAGGGAGCCAGCCAATTCCGTATTCTGTTTCTCCAATTTTTTTCTTGAATAAACTACGCCAAGGGTTAAAAAACAAATAAAATTTTTCTACCCGACATTTAAAAATTTTCGCTGGCAAAAAATGTCCAAATTCATGGAGCACAACTAAAATTGAAATACATAAGATAAATTGTCCTGTTTTGGAAAGTAAGCTAACATAATCTACTAATAGCATATATAAGAATTAAGTGATGATTTTAAGTTTTTAATATTTAACACGTACGTTTTTGATTTGTGATTCTGCAAAGGTACGAGAAATTTTGTCGGTTTCAAAATATTTTTCTAAATTTGGATGCGGGTCGAACTGAATATTTAAAAGTGTTTTTTCAATAATATCCATCATATCAATAAAGCCAATACGGTCTTCTAAATAAGCATTTACAACAATTTCATTGGCGGCGTTTAGAATACAAGGTAAATTTCCGCCATGTTTTAAAGCCCATTGGGCAAGTTCTAAATTTCTAAATGTTTTGGTATCTGGTTCTTCAAAATCTAATGATTTCATGTTTTTCCAATTGAGTCTAGGAAAAAAATTGGGTATTCGATTAGGGTTGGATAGGGCGTATTGGATAGGGAATCGCATATCGGGTAAGCTAAGTTGGGCTTTAATGCTTCCATCTTCAAATTCAACCATACTATGTACAATACTTTGTTTATGAATAACTACTTCTAATTGTTGTGGGGTTACATTAAAAAGCCATTTGGCTTCTATAAGTTCTAAGCCTTTATTCATAAGCGTGGCAGAGTCGATGGTAACTTTTTTGCCCATAGTCCAATTAGGGTTACGCAGTGCGTGTAGGGCTTTAACGCTTTCTAAATAGCCTGTTTTTTTCCCTAAGAACGGACCGCCGCTTGCAGTGAGGTATATTTTAGATAAATTTGAAGGGTTTTCGCCTTGTAAGCATTGAAAGATAGCATTATGTTCGCTATCAATTGGAATAAGCGTTGCTTGGTGTTTTAAGGCTAAACTGGTAATAATTTCACCGGCAACTACCAAGGTTTCTTTATTAGCTAATCCAATAGTTTTACCGTGTTCAATGGCTCTAATTACAGGTTCTAAGCCACTAATGCCAACCATTGCAGCTACCATAAAATCGTAGTCTGGTGCGGCTGCCAAGTCGATA
Organism: Alphaproteobacteria bacterium; assembly: GCA_030053915.1. Taxonomy (GTDB): domain Bacteria; phylum Bacteroidota; class Bacteroidia; order Chitinophagales; family Chitinophagaceae; genus JASGCT01. The sequence continues at coordinate 36,941 of JASGCT010000012.1, read as the reverse complement.
ATATCTTGTCTGCCACCCAAAATAACACAAGTTTTACCGCGTAAATTAGATTGAAGTAAGGGTAGTAATTTAAGGTTATTAATAGCAACATAGTGTGGTTTATAGCGAATGACTTGTTCGGTTAATAATTCCACATTGTCGTTGGCTATTAATACTTCTACACAAAATAAATCTGGGTGCGATTCAATAATTTCTAAGGTTTGTTTACCTATGGAACCTGTTGAACCCCATATTCCTATACGTTTCATTGCATTGGTACTGTTACTCATAAGTATCTAGATTTTTTAATCCATCAACAATGTTACGATTATTGGCTAATCGGGGTAGTTTATTTTGTCCTCCTAATTTACCAATCGATTTCATATAATTTTGAAATGTATGCGGTTTTACAATGACAATTTTAATTTCTTTTAAAATGTTACCGCGTCTTAAATCGGCATAGTAAATATTTTTTTCTTGAAGATTTTGGTCAATAAAATGAGCAATTTCTGGTAGGTTTTGGGGTATTGTCGCCATTTCTATCCACCACTCATGATAATTTTCATTATCAATTTGAACATGTGGGGCTACTGTAAATTCAAACACTTCTAACTGAAAGGCGTGGGTTGCTTTTAACATAACCGATTCTACTTCTTCGGCAATGACGTGTTCTCCAAAAGCAGAAATAAAGTGCTGAGAACGCCCAACTACTTTTATTTTAAAAGGGGTTAAAGATACAAATTTTATTAAATCGCCAATATCATAAGCCCATAAACCTGCATTATTTGTTACAATTAAAAGATAGGTTTTGTCTAGTTCAACGTCAGCCAACATGATGCGTTTTGGAAACGGGTTGCCGATGTATTCAAATGGTATAAATTCATAAAATATACCACTATTGGTATTTAAAAATAATCCCTCGTTATCGAGAGAAGTTTGAAAGGCAAAAAAACCTTCACTGGCTGGGAAGAGTTCTATTTGATCGACGTGTTTTGAACCCAAGCAGGTTTTAATCTTAGGAATATAGGGTTGGTAATTAACCCCTCCGTGAATAATAAGTTGTAAATTAGGAAATAATTCGGTGATTGTTTTGCCAGTTTTTTTTATTAATCCTTCAAAATACATAATCACCCAGGGTGGGATGCCACTAATTACTCTAAGGTCTTGATTATACGTTTCTTCAATGATTGCATCTAATTTTTGTTCCCAATTTTCAAGACAATTCGTTTCCCAACTTGGCAATTTATTCGATTTTAAATACGAGGGCACATGGTGATTGACAATACCACTTAAACGACCGATTAAAATAGTATGTTTGGTTTCGAGTTCGGGGCTACCGCTTAAAAAAATCATTTTACCATTAAAAATATCGAAGCATTTTTTTTGAGCGACGTAATTAAATAAACAATTTCGAGCAGTATTTATGTGATTGTGAATGGAATGGGAACTAATTGGAATATATTTTATACCGCTGGTAGTACCACTTGTTTTAGCAAAATAGGTGGGCTGTCCGGGCCATAAAACATCTTTTTTACCTTCAAATATGGTATCAATATAGGGCTTTATTTGTTCGTAATTTACTATGGGTACTTGTTTAATAAAATCGCCATAATTTTTTATAGTTTCAAAATGGTGTTCTTTGCCATATATTGTGTTTTGAGCTTTTAAAACAAGTTTATTGAGGATTTTAATTTGGTGTTGCAAGGCTTTTTTTGATTCATTAGCAATGTTTTTTTGAATGCGTTTAGCAAATAGAGCCAAGGCAATTTTTTTTATGGGCATAAAACGCTGAATTTATTCATACTTGTAATCTAAATATTGGTTTATTTTTAATTTTCATTGCGAAGATACAAAGAAAAAATTAAAAAATTAAGATTAATTTTGTATCTTTGCAAAATTATGAAAAAAACAGCTTTTCTTTACTTTAATTTAGATTTTCTTTTTCATTAAGGGAATCGTTTTTTTTCTTTATCACAACAATTTATTTAATTTTTAACTAAAATTTTTTTATGAATATATTTCAAAAATACCTCGAAACCGAAGCCGCATATAGTGCCCATAATTATCATCCATTACCCATTGTTTTAGAAAAAGGACAAGGTGTGTATGTTTGGGATGTAGCTGGTAAACAATATTTTGACTTTCTAAGTGGGTTTTCGGCGGTTAATCAAGGACATTGTCATCCTAAAATAATAACCACACTTATCGAACAAGCCCAAAAATTAACATTAACGTCACGAGCTTTCCATAATAATTTATTGGGCGATTATGCTCAATATATCACCCAATTATTTGGTTACGATAAAATTTTGCCAATGAACACAGGGGTTGAAGGTGGTGAAACGGCCATAAAATTAGCCAGACGTTGGGCTTATAATGTGAAAGGAGTTCCCGATTTAAAAGCAACTATTGTTTTTGCCAAAAATAATTTTTGGGGCAGAACGATGTCGGCAATTTCATCGTCAACGGATCCCTCGAGTTTTTCAAAATTTGGTCCTTATATGCCTGGTTTTAAAATAGTGGATTATAATAATTTAGAACAATTAGAATTGGCACTTCAAGATAAAACAGTGGCCGCTTTTATGGTTGAGCCCATTCAAGGTGAAGCTGGTGTTATTGTTCCTGACGATGGGTATTTAAAAAATGTGAGTGCCCTTTGTAAAAAATATCAAGTTTTATTTATTGCCGATGAAATTCAAACCGGTTTGGGTAGAACGGGCAAGATGTTAGCCTGTGATTATGACGAGGTGAAGCCAGATATTTTAATATTAGGCAAGGCTTTAAGTGGGGGCACCTATCCTATTTCAGCTGTATTGGCAAATGATGCCATTATGTTACAAATAAAAGCTGGCGAACATGGCTCTACTTATGGTGGCAATCCTTTAGCTTGTGCCATTGCTAAGACGTCTTTAGAAGTGCTTATTGATGAAAATATGTGTGAAAATGCTACCGAAATGGGTGCACTTTTTAGAACAAAATTAGGTACCATTCAAAAAAAATACCCAGTGTTAAAAACCTATCGCGGTAAAGGACTTTTGAATGCTATTGAAATTGGAGGAAAAGACCAAAATTATGCTTGGGAATTTTGCTTAAAATTAGCAGAAAATGGATTGCTTGCTAAGCCTACCCATGGCGATAAAATTCGCTTTGCACCCCCATTAATAATTACTAAACAACAAATTGAAACTGCCATTCAAATTATCGATAAAACTTTTGAAGATTGTAAAAATTATATGTAATAGGATTGTATTAATTTTTTAGGTGTCAAGTAACAACATGCTTAATAAGGTTTAGAAATTATTCACACTTTAAAGCGGGAGAAACTTAAAAATCCTCATTTAGATACTTAAAAAAAAATATTTTTTTGATTTGAAAATTTTGTATATTTGAACCTAAATTAAATTTTAAATTTATGAAAACAAAGGTTTTAAATTTTAAAAATGCAAGAGAATCCAGTTTAAAGTATACATTATCATATAGAAATTATACTTCGGGTTATCATATGATTGACGTAGAAAATAAAATATTCGCTTCAAAAACATGGGATGAATTTAAACAGAATATTTTAACAATTAACAACCCGACGCGTTGTCATATTGAAAACACATTTAATTATTGGATATCGTCAACAAGTTTTACGCCAGCCCCTACAAGTTGTATGGCGTTGCCAGTTACACCAACACCTATATATCCAATACCTCCAGATATAGGCAATCCTCACGATGGTGCAGATTTTTGCATCATTAAGAACAGTACTAAAATATGTTATTAAGTTTTTAGTTATGAAAAAATTTATTTATTTAATTATTATTTTTGGAAATTTGTTTTTTATAAATTGTACTAAAAAAATTACTAATGGTTTAGAACTTAAAATAGGTCCAAGACCTTATACATTATTTGAAATTTTAATTTTCAATAAAACAAAAGATACTTTAAAATTTGAATTTGGTAAAGATAATTTAAGCAATTTCCAAAGCAATGCAATTATCTTACCACCCGATACATTTAAATATTTTGATGTAAAGTTAGAAGATACCATTTTTTGTTGTTTATTAGCAGAAGGTGGTCCATTGTATAAAATTTATGATTTTTTTGATGTGTTACTTGATACATCAATATATGCGGAATTTCCTTTAAAATTATATTTTGGTAATAAACGGGTTTTGAATTTAAAATATCAGAATTTATTGTCTGCTGATATCAACGAAACAAAATATAAAAGCATTTACAATTATTATAACTATAAAGCTTTTGACTTTTTTAAATACAATAGAGGAGACTCCACAAAGCCTTTACCTGCCATACCCTCTGGTTGGTTGCGCTATGATATTACTGAGAAAGATTATTTACTTGCCGATACGATTCCCTGAAATGATAAATTACTACAAAAATGAAACAAGTTTATATCTAATTTTGGTAACTATTTAATGACAAAGGACAACGTGTTATTCAATGTTCTTAAAAATTTAAAAATGTGTTATGACTCATTTTTCAACTCGTTTAAAATACAAAGTCATATTTTGTATATGTCATTACCTGCATAGTAGCTTCAAAAACATCAGTTTGTTGCCCCTATATTGTTAATTTTTTTTGTAATTTTTGTAATTTGTCATTTAATTTTATTAACTTTGTACAAAATTTTACTATGATAAAAATGTTCCGACTTATTATTTTATATGCTTTTTTGTTTTTAAACATTATTTGTTACTCACAATTTAAAACAAGTGACAATCAAAATACCAAAGATAAATTTATAAACGATTTGTTGTTAAAAATGACTTTAGAAGAAAAAATTGGACAACTTAATTTACCTGTTACGGGCGATGTGGTGTCTGGAATCAAGCAAAACTCGGGTGTGGTAAAAAAAATAATGTCTGGACAGGTTGGCGGAATATTTAATTTAAAAGGGATTCAGCAAATTAGAGCTTTACAAGAAGTTGCTATCGAAAAATCACGCCTGAAAATACCATTATTAGTGGGCATGGATGTTATTCATGGTTACGAAACAGGATTCCCAATACCCTTAGGATTAAGTGCTACTTGGGATTTAGAATTAATAAAAAGTACGGCTGAAATGGCTGCTGCCGAAGCGAGTGCTGACGGTATAAATTGGACTTTTTCGCCGATGGTGGATATTTCGCGTGATCCACGTTGGGGTAGAGTGGCTGAGGGCAGTGGCGAAGACCCATATTTAGGAAGTGAAATAGCCAAAGCCATGGTTTTAGGTTATCAAGGCGATTTATCACAACCAAATCAAATTTTAAGTTGTGTAAAACATTTTGCCTTATATGGTGCTTCAGAAGCTGGCAGGGACTACAATACTGTTGATATGAGTAAACAAAGGATGTACAATGAATATCTTCCACCATACAAAGCGGCGATTGACGCTGGTGCTGGTAGTATTATGGCTGCATTTAACGACATAGACGCTGTTCCAGCTACTGGTAATAAATGGCTTTTGACCGATTTACTTCGTAACCAATGGAATTTTAAAGGCTTTGTGGTGTCAGACTATACAGGGATTCCTGAAATGGTCAATCATGGGGTAGGTGATCTTGAACTATCGGGTGCTTTAGCCCTGAATGCTGGCGTTGATATGGATATGGTTGGTGAAGTGTTTTTAAATTATTGTCAAAAGCTTTTAGCGGATAAAAAAATTACTGAAGACCAAATAAATATAGCATGTAAACGTATTTTAAGTGCTAAATACGATTTAGGTTTATTTCAAAACCCTTATAAATACTGCGATACCAACCGCGCTAAAAAAGAAATTTTTACAAAGGAGCATCGAAATTTTTCTAAACAGGTTGCAAAACAATCCTTTGTTTTATTAAAAAATAAAAATAAAGTGTTGCCTTTAAAAAAATCACAAACTGTTGCTATAATTGGTCCTTTAGCCAATAATGCTGTAAATATGCCAGGCACATGGAGTGTTGCTGTAAAACATGATAAATCGATTAGTGTAGCACAAGGCATGGCTGAATATCTTGGTAACAATGCAAATATCGTGTATGCTCACGGCTGTAATTTAGTGGAAACGGCAGAGGAGGAGAAGCGTTATACGCCTTTTGGAAAAACTTTTACTAGAGATGAACGCGACCAGCATGATATGTGGGAAGAAGCAACACAAATAGCCTCAACGGCAGATGTGATTATTTTTGCTGGTGGTGAAAGTGCTGAAATGTCGGGCGAAGCCAGTAGTCGTTCGCAGCTTAGTATTCCAAAAATTCAATTAGAAACATTAAAAAAATTAAAGACCTTAGGGAAGCCAATAGTCTTAGTGCTTTTTACTGGCCGTCCTTTAGTCCTTGATTGGGAATATGAAAATTTAGATGCTATTATAAACGTGTGGTTTCCTGGCACCGAAGCAGGTTTAGCTATTGCAGAAGTACTTTATGGAGATTATAATCCTTCAGGTAAACTTACGATGACTTTTCCTAAGAACGAAGGTCAAATTCCCATTTATTATGCTCATAAAAATACTGGCAGACCGCTTAGTGGACCTTGGTTTCAAAAATTTCAGTCTAATTATTTAGATGTTGACAATAATCCGCTGTTCCCATTTGGTTTTGGTTTAAGTTATACTAATTTTGAATATAGTAATCTCAAATTATCGGCACCCACATTATCTTTAAAAGATACCTTAATTGCTACCGTAACTATCGAAAATAATGGACATCATGATGGTTACGAAATCGTTCAGTTATATACGCATGATATTACTAGAAGTTTAACACCCCCTATAAAAGAGCTCAAAGGTTTTTTAAAAATATTTCTCAAAAAAGGTCAATCGAAAACCATTGAATTTAAGATTGTTGAACCCATGTTACGTTTTTATGATAATGACTTAAATTATATTTCCGAATCTGGTGATTTTGAACTTATGATTGGCACCAATTCTAACAAGGTTTTAAAAACTAATTTTAAACTACAACATTAATTTTATAAAAAAAAAATAACCATGAATTTTAAAAAATCCTCTTGCTTCTACGTAAGTATTGTATTATTTAGCCTTTATTTTATTGGTTGTACCAACCATGTAACTACTGTTAATAATAATAAAATTACTATTTTAGGTGAAAATTCGGCAACCATGTTAGCTTTAATACGAGATAGCGGTGCCTATATGCCCACGAATGGTTATCAACTTGTTTTTAAACCGGTAAATTATGAAGATACACTTTCAACAATCATAAATAATTTTAACACAACGGATGGTATTAATGATATTGTTTTATTGTATAATTTTAGTTTCCCAGAGATTATTAATTCAAACTTGGTATATAATTACGATTCATTAGTTCAAAATGAGTCGAAAGATAAGTTTAATTTTGTAAACGATATATTTCCATCGGCATGGCAAGAAGCTGGATCTTATTTTCATTCTGTTGGAGGACATGAAAATCAACCCACTAAAATTAATTACCCTGTGGCAATGAATACGATGGTATTGGTTTATAATAAAGCTATGTTTGAAGATGTTACAAATCAAACGAATTATGAAAAATTATATAATAAAAAATTACTGCCGCCAACTACTTGGATTGATTTTTATAATATTGCAAATTTTTTTACTGATGCCCAAAAAGGTACTTATGGTATAGCAATGCAAGGTGCCGTTGATGGGTATTTGTATTATGAATTTTGTAATTATTTTTTTGGAATGGGCGCCAAAGTATTTGATAAAACAAGCGGCTGGCAAGGTACTGCTACAACACCTATTATTGTTAATAACGATTTAGGATTGAAAGCAACAGAATATTATAAAAGTTTAAAACCCTTTAATAATGGTGATTTTATAAATGTTGATGCTGTTGCTCAAAATAAATTTATGAAAGAAGGTAAAACGGCGATGGCACTTGTGTGGAGCGATTATTTAACCTATTTTGCTTTAAAGGATAATGGCCAGTGGGATACACAATTTGGATATGCAACAATCCCTGGCAATATTTCACCATTACAAGGGGCATTCTTATTTGTTAATAAAAAATCACCTGCAGCGCAGGAAGCGGCAAAATATATTTTGTTTTGTTTACAAAAATCTAATCAAATTGAACTTGTAAAAAAAGGACTTAGCTCACCTCAAAAGTCTGTTTATGACGACCCTCAAATAAAAGCAATCCCATATAGTGATGCCGTTAAACAATGTATTGAACGCGGCGCCTATATGTTTGAATATGGACCTGATGTAAATTTAGTAAGCCAAACGATTACTAAAAATATTCAAAATTTATGGTTAGATAAAATAACTCCAAAACAAGCTGTAGATAATATTAAAAATGAGATTGAAGCTGCTAGATTAAAGATTAGTTTTCCATAAATAATAAATGGAAAAATCATTAAAAAATACAATTTTATTTTATCTTTTGAGGCGATGTTTACTATTGATATTTTTGCTAATGATACATTATATAAGAGCCCAAGATTCCATAGCTATTAAACCATTACCGTCCTTTATTAATTCAAATTTAGACGAGTACTATCCTTTTTGGAGTGATAAAGAATCTACATTGTATTTTACACGTCGCACTGCCTTTGGCAAAGAACTAAGTTATAGATCAACGTACGATTCGTCATTTTTTAAAACGCCATTTTACCTTGAACTATTTAATAACGTAACGAATAATCAAGGTGCATTAACGAAAAATATTTTTAATTCCTTAGTCTTTATAGCGGCGGATATTCCAAAACCTGATGGGTTTGGAAATTACGACTTATATGTTACCTCGGATAGCTCCTTAGCCTATCACAGTTTTATTAATGTAGGCAATATCATCAATACACATTATTGGGAAAGCTCACCAGCTATTAACCCACAATGTGATTTTTTAATATTTAGTTCGAACCGACCTGGCGGGGTTGGCGCCAAAGATTTGTATTACTGTAAAAAAAATAGTTTTGGATATTGGCAAAAACCTGTTAATTTTGGTACTAAAATTAATTCAATTGCTAACGATTACGCACCATTTATTTATGCAGATAATAAGCATATCTTTTTTTGCTCTTCAAGAAAGGGTGGTTATGGTGGTGAAGATATTTATATGTTTACGAAGGAAGACACTAATTTTAGCGCCCCCATTTTATTAGATTCCCCTATCAATTCAAGCTTTCACGATCAATCGTTCGTGTTTAAAATGGATGGTACAACTGCCCTTTTGTCTAGTAATCGGCTTCATAATAATTTAGATATTTATGAAATTAATTTTTGGGGTAGAAAGAAAATAGTCCCTCAGATAGTATGGTTTGAATTTAAAGTTTATAACAAACAAACCTTTCAAAAAATTCTTCCTAAATCGATTTTAATTTTTGATAGTAATAATAATAATTTGCAATTACATTATTTTGAAGAGTTGGAATTATATGGCTTGGCAGTGGAACCCAATCAAACATATAATATAAAAATTACAGATCCCAATTTTTGGGATTACGATTCCAATTACTTAATTAAAAATTCAAACTTCTGTTATCAGTTGGATAGCATTGCTTTAGAACCCATAAAACTTAACGATCTTATAGTATGGGAAGATATTCATTTTAAAGTAAACGCGGCGGATATTGATACGATGTATATTGATGGCTTAAAAAAATTAGCGAATTTTTTAAAATTACATCCTAATTTAAGTATTGAAATTCAGGGACATACAGATAGTACAGGTCAATCAAATTCCAATCTATTGCTTTCGTTTCAACGCGCCACTTCGGTTGTTGATTTTTTAATAAAAGAAGGCATAGGTAACAATAGATTGCAGGCAATTGGATACGGTGAAACCCGCCCAAAATTCAATAATCTAAATGAAAATTTTCGAAAATTAAATAGACGTATTGAAATAAAAGTTGTAAATTTGAATTTTAAAAAATAGACAATGAAAAAAATATTTTGTATTGGTGAGGCTTTGATAGATATGATGTGTACCGACCGTAATGTTAGCTTAAAAGAAGGCGTGAATTTCATCAAAAAATGTGGTGGTGCCCCTACCAATGTAAGTATTGCCTTAAAGGCATTAGGTGGTGATATTCAATTAGCGGCGGTAGTTGGTAACGACCCTTTTGGCGATTTTATTTTTCAAACCTTAGAAGATTTTAATCTTGACACTACCTATATTTTTAAACATAACGACAAATTTACAACCATAGCTTATGTTTCCTTACAAGCCAATGGGGAGCGTGATTTTTACTTTCAACGTGGTGCAGACGGGTTTGTTAGAATTAGAGATATTCAAGATATTAATTTTAGTAAGTTCGATATCTTTCATTTTGGAAGTGCGACTGCATTTTTAGAAGCCGACTTATATTATACTTATTTATATTTATTTAATCTTGCCGTTAAAGAAAATAAGTTTATTTGTTTTGACCCTAATTATCGAGATTTGTTATTTGGAAATCATAAAGAGCATTTTATTACCCAGAGTCTGGCTTTTATTGAAAAAGCGCATTTTGTTAAACTTAGTGAAGCCGAAGCGCTTTTGATTGCCCAAAAAAATAGTTTAGACGAAAGTATTGCATATTTTATAAAAATCACTAAGGCAACTTTTGTTATAACCTTAGGTAAAGAGGGTTCTATATTAGTTTTTGGAGGCAGAAATTATAAAATACCATCGGTTGAGGTGCAATGTATTGATTCTACAGGTGCAGGCGATGCTTTTGTTGCCGCTATGTTATATCAAGTTCAGAATTTAAAATCGGATATAAAACACGACTTGGATTTAAAGCTTTGGTTACAGTTTGTTGAAAATGCTAATAAAATCGCAGCAAAATCATGTGAATATTTAGGGGCTATTGAAGCATACAAACATTTAAGTTTTAATTTATAAGACATGTATAGTTGTTTAAAAATATTAGTTCATACCTGGTTGTTTTAAAACCCAGTTCTTTTTTTTCTTATCTGCATCAACCATATTTTTAACGTCTAACAGGAGCTTTTTAGCATCGTAAATGATACCGTCTTTAATGGTATATTTTACACCTCCTTGTCGAATAATTTTATTATCGACAGTGAGTACTATGGCGCCCGTACCATACAGTACTTGTAAGTTTTCTAAAGGATTGGCATCAATGATTACCAAATCTGCCAATTTCCCTGGTTCAATGGTGCCTATAATTGAATCTACTCCTAAGGCTTGTGCGGCATACATTGTAGCGGAACGAATCACTTCTAAAGGATGAAATCCGGCTTCTCTTAATAATTCTAGTTCACGAATATAGCCAAAGCCATACAGTTGATAAATATAACCGTTATCGCTACCTGCAGTAACGCGTCCTCCACGATTTTTATATTCATTAACAAAACTCATCCATAAGCGGTAATTATTTTTCCAAACTATTTCTTGTTCGGTACCCCAATGTTGCCAATAGGAGCCATGGGATTCACGACTTGGAGCATAAAATTCCCATAAAGAGGGTAGGGTATAAATATCATGCCATTCGGCTCGACGCGTACGTTGCAAATCTCTATTTGCATCATAAATATTAAAAGTAGGGTCGAGCGTAAAATCCAATTTAATAAGTTCGTTCATTGTTTTATTCCAGTGGTCTGAAAAGGGTGGGGCGGCTTGTTGCCAAAGCTTTCCAGCTTCTTCAAAACGCATTTGTTCGTCGGTATAATTGTAATTTAAAGGGAAGTTTTGAATTGTTTTATCGGTAAATAAGGCTTCAGGCAAGCCATACCAGTGTTCCATAGATGTTAAACCAGCTTGGGCTGAATTTAGGACGTTCCAACGGGCAACATACGTTTGTGAATGGTGGCAGCAAGATCGAAGTCCTAAGCTTTTATTTTCTCTGATTGCGGCATCCATTATTTCGGGTGGCGCACCAAAAAATTTAATACCATCGGCGCCTTTTTTAGCATTGTCTTGCACCCATTGAATAGCGTCTTCTCGGGTAACGATGTCGGCTTTTTTACCTTGCCCAAAGGCAGTGTAGGCGTATATTCTGGGTGCGGTAATGCGGTTTTGAGCACTTTTACGTTTATGGTCTAAAGTCCATTCTAATCCATTTCCAGCCGATGGGTCTCTAATGGTTGTAATACCGTGCGCCATCCAAAGTTTAAAAACGTATTCTGCGGGCGTGCCTTGGGCTTTCCCTCCAATATGTCCGTGCATATCAATAAAACCGGGCATTATATACATGCCTGTGGCATCGAGTTCCGTGCCGTTGGGCTCTAACTTGGGGCGTCTGTTTACATCGATAGGAGCACCTAGATTACCTATTGGAACTATTTTTGTAATTTTATTTTGTTTGATTACAATATCAACGGGTCCGGTAGGTGGTGCGCCTGCCCCGTCAATCATAATAACACCTCTAATAATGAGTTGTGTGTAAGGACCAGAACCCTCTTTAATCTCTGGGGCATTAGGAATTTGAGCACAAATAAGAGCTGGAACTAGTGTTAGTAACAATAAAATATTTTTCATATTAATTAAATTATAGATTGCAAAATACATAATATTTTTTAAAATTTTAAATTTTTTATAGAGTAATTTGCTTAATAGTATGGATCTAAATTTTGTTTGAAAAATGTTTAGTAAAATACCTAAAAATTTTGAAATCTATCTTAGGGTTTGTAAATTTAACTACAATGAAGGTATTAAAACTAAACAGTTCATAAACAAAACGTCATTAAATATCATAGCTCATATTTTTGAGCTAAACACTTTGATAGCTTGGTTTTTTATTTTTTTTTAATATAAAAACGAGAACTCTTTAAAAAATAGATTTCAGTCCTTTTTTGTTTTCGTAATTTTATTGATGAAAAAAACGTAACTTTGTAAAAAATTAATTATGAAAATAAAACAAATCATTGTAGTCTTTTTTTTAAGTTGTTATCTCTATAGTGTTTCTGCTCAAAAAAAATCATCTTTAAAATTTGATAGCTTATTGAAAATTGGTAAAATAGGTTATAAAGTTACTTGCCTTAATAAACCTAATAAAACCAATAATATTAATATCCGATTAATAGGATTTGAAAATAAGGAAGATAAAAGTAATTCTGGACCCAAAGAGTTTAGTATTCCCCGCGATGCCAATGTTACCGGGGCTGATATTGATGATTTTGATGGCGATGGTTCGCCTGATTTACTGATATATGTTAATATTCATAATACTAAAAAAATTTATGTGATTGGGATTCGTTCTAAAAATAATGAAAACGTTGAACCCATTATTATGAAAGATATTTTAGACGATCCAAAACTTGGCAAAGGCTATAAAGGTGATGATATTTATTATCTTTTAGAAGGCACCTTAGTGAGATCATTTCCTGTTTTTTCTGATTCATCCACATTATCGAACCCGCCAATTTATCGTAAAATATTTTACAGACTTTTCCCGGGCGAACAATATTATGAATTTAAATCAACCCGAGTTATCGAATCATCAAAACCCTAATATTATGGCGTTTTTTATTGATACGCATTGTCATGTTTATCTAGAAGAGTTTAAAAATAATCTTTCAGAAAAAATGCAGGCGGCTATTAACCACAATATTCAACAATTTTGGATGCCTTCGATTCATAAAAACTATTTTGAAACTATGGTTAAAGTAGCACAAGAATATCCTTCTAACTGTTTATTAATGATTGGTTTGCACCCATGTTATGTTAAAGATAATTTTGAAGAAGAATTAGATTTTGTAAAACATCAGCTTGCTACGCAGCAACATAAGTTTATAGCTATTGGTGAAATTGGGCTAGACCTTTACTGGGATAAAACAAATCTATCGAATCAGATAAAGGTTTTTGAAACCCAACTTGAATGGGCATTGCACTACCACCTACCTGTTTCAATTCATTGTCGTGAAGCAATGGGCGAAGCCATAAATATTGTTAAACCCTTTGCCGATAGAGGGCTAAGAGGAATTTTTCATTGTTTTGGAGGTAGTTTAGCTGAAGCCCAAGCGATTATTGACATGAATTTTCTTTTAGGAATTGGTGGCGTTGCAACCTTTAAAAAATCTGATTTAATTTCCGTGTTACAAAAGGTGCCGTTAACCAGTTGGGTGTTAGAAACCGATGCGCCTTATTTAGCACCGAATCCTTTTAGAGGTAAAATAAACGAACCTGCATTTTTAAAATATACTATTGATCATCTTGTTTCTAAATTAGATATGAGTTGTGAAACCCTTGCTGAATCTACATCTCAAAATGCACTTCAACTTTTAAATACAAACAAATTATGATAGATATTATTCATTTATTACCCGATAATATTGCCAATCAAATTGCGGCTGGCGAAGTGGTACAACGACCAGCCAATGTTCTTAAAGAACTTGTAGAAAACGCCATTGATGCTGGTGCTACAAAAATAAAAATCATTATTGAAGACTCCGGTAAAGCCTTATTGCAAGTAATTGATAATGGATGTGGTATGAGCCAAACCGATGCCAGGATGGCGTTTGAAAGGCATGCTACCAGTAAAATTAAAAGTATCGATGATTTATTTTCAATAAAAACGATGGGGTTTAGAGGTGAAGCCCTTGCCTCGATTGCTGCTGTATCTCAAGTGATTTTAAAAACTCAAAAATTGGGTGCCGATGTTGGAACATTTATTGAAATTGAAAATAGTAAAATTGTTAAACAAGAAGCTATTGCAAAAACTATTGGAACAAATATAGCTATGAAAAATTTGTTTTTTAATATTCCAGCAAGACGTCATTTTTTAAAATCTAATGCTTCCGAATTAAAAGCTATTTTAGAAGAATTTTTAAAAATTGCCTTATCATTTATTCATATTCAATTTGAATTATTTATTGAAAATGAAGAAAAGTACCATTTAATTCCAGGAAATCTTCTGCAACGCATTTCACAAATTTTTGGGGATAATTATCAAAAAAAAATCATACCTATATCAGACCATAACGATACCATAAACATCAAGGGTTTTATTGGGAAACCAGAAGCGTCTAAAAAGCAGCGTGGAGAACAATATCTATTTATAAATCAACGTTTTGTAAAAAATTATCTTTTAGAACATGCTATTAAAACGGCTTATAACAAACTTTTACCAGAAGGGCATTTTCCTTTTTATACCATTTTTATTGAGTTAGACCCCAAAACTATTGATATTAATGTGCATCCAACCAAACAAGAAATAAAATTTTCTGAAGAAAAATGGGTTTATAATGTTGTGCAAGCTGTAGTTAAGCATCAATTAGCCCAGTTTAATGTTTTACCACCTATTGATTTTGATTTAGACCCACACATTCAACAATTAGAGGCTATTCAAAATCCACAACATCTAAATTATGAAAAACTTTCAAATCAAAACCTTTATCAAACGTTTAAACAACAAAATCAAGCCCATCTTATAGAACCATTACAAACCCAAAGAAAACAAGATTGGGATGATTTTTATGGAAGTTTACACAATACGTCTCTTAATAAACAAGGGAATACAGTTATGGAGCTGAACCCTAATTTACAATTTGATATTGAAGAAAAATCGATTTTAAATACAAATGCTCCGGCCTTCCAAATAAACAATTGTTTTATAATTGCGCCACTGAATATAGGTTATATAATTGTACATCAACAATATGCGCATGAACGTATTGTGTTTGAGCGCATGTCAAAAAAGTTGCTCAAACGAAAAATTTATTCACAAAAATTACTATTTCCATCTTCAATACAAGTATCGCCTACCGACCAACCTATTTTTATGGAATTGATTCCCGAACTTTCGCAACTTGGATTTCAAATAGAGGCTCAAGATGCATCCAATTATCATATTTTAGCTACGCCTACAGACTTCCCTGAAGGTACTGAACAAGATATTCTAGAAAATCTGATTGAACAATACAAACATTTTAATACAAATATTCATTATACATTAAAAGAAAAACTGATTCGATGTCTTTCAAAATCGCAAGCGATTAAAATTGGTACTGTATTATCGCAACCCGAAATGATGGCGTTAATAGAAGAATTATTGGTTATTCCTAATAAACATATTAGCCCTGCCGGGTATCCTACTTATTTTATTTATGGAGATCAGTCTATCGAACAATTATTTGAAAAAAAAATTTAATGGTTTTTAAAGAGATATTTGAAAAAAAAAGTGGATATTTGCAAAATTAGTTATGAAAAATTATCAAATTATACTTCTTGTGTTTGTTTTAGGGGGGCTTATTTATTTTATAAGTAGTCAAGGCAATTTAAGTTCGTATGAAGATATTGCATCGGCAAGAAAAAAATCAGGTGTCTTTGTTAATATTATTGCCAAATTAGATACCACGATACCTTACGAATATGATCCTGTAAAAAATCCAAACTATTTTAAATTTCAAATTATTGATTCTTTAGGCTATACAGCCCAAGTTGTTTATAACAATACCAAGCCTATCGATATTGAAAAAGCGTCTCGTATTGTGCTAAAAGGTGAATTTAAAGACGCTATTTTTTATTGTAAGGATATTTTAATTAAATGTCCATCGAAGTATAAAGACCAAAATACCCAAGCGCCTGCCACAACTTTTATTCGTACCTATTATATAAAACCCCATGTTTAATGTTTTAAAAACGAATGTTTATGGGGAGAATTTATTGATTGGGGAGCTTGGTCATTTTTTTGTTATCTGTGCTTTTGTTACTATTATTTTAGCTGGATTTAGTTATTTTAAACATTTCAGAAACCCTAAGGATGATTTTTGGTTAAAAACGGGTCGTTGGGCTTTTTTTATACAGGGTTTATGTGTTGTGGCTCAATTTGCGGGACTTTTTTATATTATTCACAATCATTTATACGAGTACAAGTACGCTTATTTACATAGTGATAATAGTTTAGCGTGGCAATACTTATTAAGTTGTTTTTGGGAAGGTCAGGAAGGAAGTTTTTTATTATGGATTTTTTGGAACGCTGTTTTAGGGTCTTTTTTTATTTTTAGAAAATCAAAACTTGAAAATAGTGTTTTAGGGATTATTTGTATTATTCAAACCATTTTATTAGCTTTTTTACTTGGCTTTTATATTTTTGAAACCAAAATTGGCTTAAATGCGTTTGCATTACTAAAAGAGGAGATGAGTTGGCCTATTTTAAGCCGCCCAGATTATTTAGCATATATTAAAGATGGTACGGGTTTAAATACTTTATTGCAAAATTATTGGATGGTGATTCACCCGCCAATATTATTCTTAGGATTTTCGTCGCTGATATTACCATTTGCGCTGGTTTGTAGCAGATTACTTCAGAAAAAAGACGCTGTTTTTCAGTCTATTATACCTTATACAAATTTTTCGATTGCGGTGCTTGGCTTAGGCATTATGATGGGTGCGGCTTGGGCTTATGAAAGTTTATCTTTTGGTGGCTATTGGGCTTGGGATCCCGTAGAAAATGCCTCGTTAGTACCGTGGATGATTTTAGTGGCGGCACTTCATAGTAATATTATTTACAATAAAAATAAAAACGGCATCAAAACCACTATATTCCTGTATGGCTTGGCGTATTTTATGGTTATTTATTCTACTTTTTTAACCCGAAGTGGTATTTTAGGCGATACTTCGGTGCATGCATTTACCGACCTTGGCATGAACACGCAATTATTAATGTTTGTTATTTTAGTGGGCGGACTTTTTATAGGTTTATTTTTATATGGTTACCGAAGTCTTTCGGAACACCAAACATCTCATAATTTTCAAGTATCTTCAAGAGAATTTTGGATGTTTATTTTTGCTTGGCTTCAGCTGTTCATGGCGGGTTTCATTATTTTTAAAACGTCTTTACCGGTATTTAATAAACTATTTAATACTCATCTTGCCCCGCCTCAAGACCTTAAATTTAGCTATAATAATTTGTTGATATTTTTGGTTATTTTTATTGGTATTTTTAGTGGTGTGGCTCAGTATTTACGTTACAAGCAAACGCCGAAAGATTTCTTTATAAAAGCAATTTGGAAACAGGTTGTTTTAAGTTTGGTTTTAACCTTAGCTATTATTTATATTCTTAAAGTTCATTACGATATAAAGGGCATTGGTTTTCAAATAAGTATTTATTTAGGTTTATGGGCGGTAGTATTTGGTGCGGTAGCTAATATTAATTTGTTAATTAAATATTTTAAAAAACCTGCTACATATTCTGGTTCGTTTATAGTGCATGCAGGCTTTTGTGTGATGCTTTTAGGAATACTATGTTCATCGGCAAAGCAGGAAGCCTTGATTGGCAATTATTTAACAAACAATTCGGATGGCGAAAATATTACTTTGTTTGAAAATATTCCTATTCCGATAGGGCGTTATGAAATTGAATACATGAGCGATAGTAGTTCGTTATTAGAACCTAAAAAGTTTTTTAATATTCAATTTAGAGATAGCCAGACACATCAAGCCATATTTACCTTAACGCCACATGTTATTAAAAATAATAAAGGTGGCGAAGGATTTTCGGCAAATCCAGATGTTAAACATTATTGGTTTAAAGACATTTTTGTTTACTTAACTTCTTTTCAAGACAATAAAGAAAATAATGAAGAAGTCTATCAAAAATTCGAGCTAAAAAAAGGGGATACGGCTTTTTATTCTAAAGGATTTTTGATTTTGAGTGATATTAAAGTAACGCCTATTGGTAACAATGGTGAAGACCCCTCACAGCTTATCAATTTTGAGTTTGAGGGGCAAAACTTATCTGGTCAGCGTTTTAAAATAACGCCGTCATTAACTTTAAATAAAGAGCGTTCGTGGATAAATTTAGATTCTAATAAACAACACAGGCTTTGGATTCGGTATCATCAAATTTTAGACCAAGTTACTGGTAAATTTAGTTTTGAAATTAAAGATTTAAATCAGGTAAAAAATATTATAACCATCAAGGTTTATGTTTTTCCATTTATCAATTTTGTGTGGTTGGGATTGCTTATTATGGTTATAGGTTGTTTAATACTAGCATTTAAGCGGGTTAAGACGGGATTAGGCGGTGGTGTTGAAGTGAATCATAATCCCTGAGAAATTTATATTATTCGATTATTAAAGATAATCCTAAATGTGTGAGTTTGTATTTTTGTAACCTACTATTGGGTTTATGAGGCAAAGTTAGGGATATATATCCTTTTGTTATAGCTGGCTTTAAATAATTATTTCTAAAATGTTGCTTATGCTTTATTTTCAGCATGTCTCTTAACTGACTTGATGAATGTTCATTATGTTTTAATAGTTTGATAAGAGTCATCACTGGGTAGGTGAAGTGGTTGACTGGGTCAGTGACTGGGTCGGTGGATAAAAACGAAGAAGCGATAGGAACATAAACCTCAAAAACAGTTATTTTGGAAAAATTGTATTGTGCTTTGTTATTATGGTTAGATATAAGTTCTTCATTAACACTGGTTACACCGCGACTAAATCTATTTTTTATTTATTGTCATAATTTTAGGTATAGTAATAGGAAGCGGTCTTGGAAAAGCTGGATTTGAAATATTTTTTTTAAAGATATCTAAAATTGGTAACATAACTACTGTATTTGGTACTGTAAAATTGAAGCCTAAAATCTTTGCATAAGTTGAAGCAAGTTGTCCAGAATAAATATTTCTTGATAAATTAACTTCACCATTAGCTGCTATTTTAGGTCCAATAACTGCAAACCAAGTTTCTTCAGATCTGGGTACATCAGTCCAATGATATGGCCAATTATCTTTAATACCACGTCCATGATCGGTTGTTATAAATAAGGTTGTATTGTTTTTGTAAAAACTATCGTTTTGAATAAAATTCCATAAATCAGATAACCATTTATCGTCTTGTTTAGCTGATGTAATATAGGCGCTATAATCAAATTTATGCCCAAAATTATCTACCTCGGCAAGTCCAATAAATAACACCTTAGGCTTATTTTTTTTAAGGTAGTCAAACGCACCATAAAAAGTATATTGATCTAACATTTTATTTTGGTCATAAGTATATATATAAGAATTAGATTTAAGGGTATTTAGTAATTGTTGTTCAGCATCTGGATTGGCGTCACCATATAAATCAGTACCTGCTTTAATATATAATTTTGAACGACTTACATTAAGTATTCTTATAAAACCATCCCATGCCGTAAAAACTGCAACTTTATCTTTATATTGAGGTAAACTATTTAGAAATTCCAAAACATTTACATGGGGGTTATTTCCATAGTCATTCGTATTTATTTTATTATCAACAAAGCCACAAAATATTTCACTATACCCTGGAAATGAGAATTTATAGGGGTTTTTAACAGATACTTTATTACCAATATCTCTGTTGCCCCAAATTTGACCCTGAGATACAACAGTATTCCAAAAAAAAGGGAAAATTTTGGCTCTACTTTTTTTAGGATCACTATCCCAAAATTTATTTAAAACCAAATTTTTATTTGTAGCAACATCTTTTGGCGCATTAAATGGATCAATCCCCTGAAATACTTCTTGCCATCTTAATCCATCAATAATAACAATAATTAAATTTTCTTGAGCAGCAACAGGTGTCAAGCTTTTTAAAAACAAAAAACAAACTAAAATCAAACATTTAAACCAAAATTTTTTATATTTAGAAATTTTCATATATACAAAGGTAGATATTTTTTTTTACATTTTTTATTTTTTTTTACATTTTTTTACAATGTTTTAATTAAAACCCGAATATGGGCAGCGAACAATTTTGGAATGAATGGAAAATTAGATCATTTTACTTGAAAACATGTCATGAATTAAGACTATGGAACTAAATCCACCTCTTTTTATGGTTCAGATTATTGTGCCTCAATAAACTTAACCCAAACAACAAAACAAAAATATACAAAAATATACAATGATACTGTTTAGATTACTTTCCCAGACTTAGCAAAATATTTATATTTGATTCATAATTTCTTGATAAGCACCTTGTTCAAGTTCTAACAGTTCTTTGGATATTTTGCGGGCTTGTTCTTTTTTAAGTTTTATATTTTCTAAAGTTAAATTTTCAATTGTTTGTTGAATAGATGTCATAGCATCGGTTGAGTAAAACATGGCTTGGTTTAGCATTTGATAAGTATCGCAATCTTTGGGACCACAAAACCAATTGGTTGAACCAGAACAGACTGCGCTGACTGCTTTTGAAGGTACAGCAATATTTTTCCAATTATCTTTTAAACTAACAACATGCACATCAATATAACCAATTAAGTTTTGAGGTACTTCTTTTAAAATTTGTATATTAGATGATTTTAAAGTATGAATACAATTTATGATTTTTTGTGCATGAATGCCATAAACCACAATAATAATATTAAAATTTGGGTGATTGTTTAATAATTTTAAGATATTGAGCAGGAAATCTTCATTATGAGCACGTCCAATATTGCCAATGTATCCTATATTAATTTTGGAGGTAGAATACCATATTGGGGCTTGATTATCAATCATATTAGAATGGATGCCACATGGTAAAATTATTTTTTGAATAGCTGAAGACCCATATTTTTTAATTAAATAATTATATTGTAATTCGCCTAAGCTAATTAAATTTTTCGGAGGGTTATTATAAATTAAATTTGATAAAAATTTAAGAATAAATTTATTTTTAATAATATTATCAGCTTCTAAGGCTTCCGGGAATAAGTCGAATGACCAATAAAAAAAATTTTTATTTTTAAAACCAAGATGTGAAAATATGGATATCAAAGGCGGGCTGGTTAAACAGATAATATTGTTGATATTTAATTTTTTTGCAAGTTTTACTAATTGAAAGCCTTGAATCATATTGTCAATCATTTTGAAAATATTGGACTTCACATTGATTTTGAAATAAGATATATAATGAACTTTCAGGGCGTTGATAAAAGTATCTTGTTTATTTAATAAATTAAAATTAGATTTATATTTATTATTGGTTGTTACAATATGTATGTCAAGTTTAGGGTAAATTTTTAACATTGCTTCGCACATCTTGAGTACAGAAATAACATCAATAGTATTATTCGGCAAAAAATAGGGTGTTATTATTATTATTTTTTTATTCTCTGCTGCCATGCTTCGATGATTTGGTTAATGGTTTCTTCTAAACTTATCGTAATGTCCCAATTGGTGTAATCGTTTTTAATTTTTGTTAAATCGGTATAGTAGCAAATATGGTCGCCGATGCGATTGGTTTCATTATATTCGAAGTTCATTTTAATATGAGTAATGTTTTGAATGATAGTGATGACTTCTAAAATTGAACAAGAATTATCTTTACCACCACCGATATTATAAACTTGCCCTGATTTTGGATTAGAAATAAATTGGTATATAAAATTAGAGACATCATAGGAATGAATATTGTCGCGAACTTGTTTGCCTTTATAACCAAAAATTGTATATTTAATATGTTCTAAATTACATTTGATAATATAACTTAAAAATCCATGCAGTTCTACGCCAGAATGCGACGGACCCGTTAAGCAACCGCCTCTAAGGCAAACAGTAGGCATATTAAAATATTGCCCATACTCTTGAACGCTAATATCTGCCGCAAGTTTAGAAGCGCCGAATAGTGAATGTTTACATTGGTCTATTTGAAATTTTTCATTAATTCCGTTAAAATATTGAGGGTCTTGATAGTCCCAGCGGGTTTCATTTTCTATTAAATTAAGATAATTAGGGGCATCGCCATACACTTTATTGGTTGATAAGAATACAAAAGGAATATTGCAAGAACATTGTCTGGTAGCTTCAAGTAAGTTGAAAGTACCTACGGCGTTGGTGTCGAAGTCATCAAAGGGTATTTTTGCGGCAAGGTCGTGGCTTGGTTGGGCAGCAGTATGCACAATTGCGTCGGGTTTAAGGTCGTTCACCAATTTGATGATAGCCTCTCTGTGTCTAATATCAAGTTCATGATGGGTAAAACTTTTAAGTGTTTGTTGCAAATGTTTTAAGTTCCAAAGTGTGCTACCATTAGTACCAAAGAATACCTCTCTTTGATTATTATCAAGTCCGTGTACGTCCCAGTTTTTAGCATCAAAGAATTTGGCAACTTCAGAACCTATTAGCCCTGATGACCCTGTAATAAGGATTTTTTTTTTCATATTTTTTATTTTATTAATTAAAAATTTAATGGTTAAAGGATTCTAGATAAAAGTCTTTCGTATTTCTGTATTCGTCTCCAGTTTTAAACATTGAGGCTTTTTCAAATCCCATAGCAATGGTTTCTTGTCTAAATTGAGAATTTAGTTGGAGGCTTTTCATAATTTTGGCTATGTTTTGAGGGAGCGGATTTTTAACGGCACATACTATATTTCCAATAACTTCAGGAATGGAAGCGCTGTGCGTTGCAACAACGGGGCAGCCGGCTTTTTGAGCTTCAACAACTGGAATACCAAAACCTTCGTAGCTTGAAGGGTAGAGTAAGCAATAAGCTCGGTTATAATATTGATTTAAATCTTGAACTGAGACATTTAATATAGATTGATAGTTATTTGAGCCTAATGAATTATTTAACAAATTAATTTCGTGTTTATTTAGTTTTCCGCCTCCTACGATTAGAAGTTTTTTATTGAGTAAATTGCAAGCTTCGATGGCTATATTAAAATTTTTATAGGATGTTTGATGGTCGCCTACAAAAATAGCATAACTAAAATCTTCAAAATGATGCTTTTTATCAAATGGTACATTAAGTTGAATGGGTTTGAATTCTACATTTATATCACAATAAATGACATGAATTAATTTAGATTTTAGGTTTGGATAAAATTTCAGAAGGTCATTTTTGGTACTTTGGGAAATACAGATAATGCTTTTAGAATTTAGGATAGCATTTGTTTTTTGCCAGGAATGAATTCTTTTGGGTAATCCATTTCTAAAATGTTCGTAAATAAAATCAAAAACGGTGGTGATATTAACTGCGGCATTATTTTTTTCAGTGCGGTAGTAAGAAGAATGAAAAATATGTTTTTCTTGGCTGATGGTTTTAAAATTGCAATATCTTTTGAATTGTAAGAAATTTTTATTTTTAGAAATAATTAAATTTTGTTTTATATTAATTTTTTTTCTAAAGAAATTTTGAGTTGCATTGTTATATTCAATAAATTTAGGGTTAAATGAGTTGTCGTTATGTATATTTTGAATAAGGGAGCTCCAATGGTTTGAAATGCCACCGGCTTTTTGTAATGAAAAAATGATATTATCAAGGATGATGTTCATTTGGTTGGTGTTAAACGTTATAATAATGATAAAAACTGATTCATGATATATTGAGAATGATATTGATCTAAATTTGGGAAATCACTATAATAACAAATTGAATGTTATGCTTTTTTAATTGTTTACAAAGTTCTAATGCAAACCGAAAAATACCATTTATAGGCATAGTTAAAAAACGACCATTGACTATTATACCCATAAATATTATTTATATAATCCTTTAATTTTCATTTCTTCTAAAGACTCATTTAAAGTGTCTTTTTGTATTTTCTGAGTTTTAACCCAATCTGTAAACTTATAAATACCAATTTCAAATTTTGTTTTGGGAACAAAGTTTAACATTTTTTTTATTTTAGTTAAATCAGCATAATTATGTCTTATATCACCTATCCTAAAATTACCAGTAATATTTATATCAACTTTTATATCATAAGCATTGATTAAAGTTTTTGCAACGGTAAGAACATCAATGGGCTCACCACTACCTACATTAAATATTTGGTTATTGGCTTCGTCTAATTGAATACCTAATATTGTTGCATCTACAACATCATCAATATAAACGAAGTCTCGAGATTCTTTACCATCTTCAAAAATTTGAATATTATTATTGTTTAGTATTTGAGTAGAAAAAATAGATAAAATACCGGTATAAGGATTAGATAAAGATTGACCAGGTCCATAAACATTTTGATATCTAAAAGCGACACTATGAATTCCAATATTTGGGCAAACTGTCATAATCATTTGTTCTTGATTTTGTTTCGTTATTCCATAAACAGAAGAAGGGTGAATTTTAGAATCTTCATCTGTTGGCATGACTTTTAGTAAAACGTTATCTTCTAAAAAAACCTCAAACTGACCTGCAAACATATCTTTTTCAAGACGATGTTTAGGATGTACAATTCCGAATTGAGGATGCATATATTTACCTTCACCATAAATTGAACGCGACGATGCAACTACTACTTTTTTGATACTATGTTGTGTATTTGCTAAAATATCTAGCATGATAGCCGTTCCGTGTATATTTACTTCAGAGTACTTTTCTATACAATACATGGATTGCCCTGTTCCAGTTTCGGCTGCTAAATGAACAATGATATCTTGATTTTTAATTGCTTTTAACAAATCAGTCCTTGAAGTTACAGTACCTTTTATAAAATTAATTTTATTTTTAATTGAATTAAATAAACACGAATTTAATTCTGGATTATGTCCATGTATTTGTTCAGATAGAATATCTAAAACAGTAACATTATAATTTTTTTCTAATAAAGCAAGTGCCAGATTACTTCCTATAAAGCCTGCACCGCCCGTAATTAATATATTTTTCATATTTAAATTTTTTCCCATAATTGTTTTTCAAAATTGAATTTTTTAATTGGTTTTGCAGGCGTACCTATGGCAATTACATATTGAGGTAGGTTTTTAGTTACAACGGAGTTGGCACCAACTATAGTACCTTTACCAATAGTAACTCCTGGCAATACAGAAACTGATTCGCCAAGCCATACATTATCTTCTATAACTACTTCTTTAAAATGTAATTTTCTATTAATAGGTAACTCTAAAGGACTGCTATCGTTTGAATTACCTGCATAACTACCGTGAATACAATCTGAAATGTAGATTTTACTTGCCATAAGTACATTGTTTCCAATAATCACTTTATTCATAGCAGTTATATGAACATAATCATTAAGTTGAATATTATCACCAAATATTAAGGTTTGATGATTTTTATTTAGTGGGTATGCTTCAATTCTACATCCAACACCAGTTGTTAATTTATTATCCCAATTTATATTATTTTTATTTCTTATATCTATTGGTAATCTAATCAAACGTGTATTTTTGAAAAATATTTTTGTATAAAAGTAAGATAAAAGTAACTTCAAAAAACCCAAAAATCCATACATATGATACATTATAAAAATATTTAAAAAATAATTTGTTGTTTTATTTCTAATATATTAAAGCAAAGATATAACATTTTTGAATTTTAAAATAATTTATTGAGGTTAAATAATTATATTAATACTATCTAATTTTATTTAACATTTGAAAAAGGTTAAATTTTAAAAATATAAAGGTTACTTATCTAACATATTTGGTGCTTTATCTAATCTATTAACTTCATTATAATTAAATAATGCAAAGCATAATATAAAAAACTTAGGTGTAAAATATGAACCTTGGGATCTTACAAAAATATCTATAAATGATGTTACTATAATAATATTTATTAAAATAAATTTAGTATTTTGAGGGTTAAACGAGTTACGTTTTAAGTATAACACGGATTTATAAAATTTTATTAAAAAATAAACTAAAAATAAAATACCTAGTATTCCAAATTCAGAAATAATTTTAGCTGCATAAAAAGTGCCATCTTTTAAATTTAATGAATCTCCAAATATACCAATTATTAGATCGTTAAAATTATAATTAGAAAAATACGTACCCATTTGTTGAAAACCAACACCTAAACCATTCGTATTTACAAAATCATTTACAGCCATTTCGATACCTAAATTATAACATAATGCTGAAAGATTATCAGAACTTTCATCAAAAGATATTCTATCTAAATAATAACTAAAATCTAAATTTTCAACTACAAAATTTGATTGGTTTGAAATTAAAATTAAACATGTTAAAAAAAATAAAATTATAATCAGTTTTTTAACTTTATAAATAATTAATAGCATTAATATTAACAATACCAAAAATGTAAGGTTTTCAATTAATAGCCCCATAGCAATGCAAAATAAAAAATATAACGATTTATATTTTTTTTTCTTATAAATAAAATAAAAAACGAAAACAGAAAAATTTAAGGCATAAAAAGAAGGTTCTGTAAAAGGGAACATAGGTTTACTATAATTTATTAAATCAAATTTATAAAATAATGAAAATAACCATATAATAATAAAAACCATGTATATATTGATAACAATTTTATCTATTTTTTCATCACTAACTCTATAATATAAATAACTAAATATACTCAAAGTAGTAAAGAAAAAGAATAACAAAATTATTGAAAATAATTGTTTACTACTATAAAAACCTAAATTAAAATCGCTTAAAATTGTATGAATTAGAATCAATATATATATCAAAAATAAAATTAAAAAATTAAAAAAAATAATTTGAATGGATTTTAAGAATAGATAAATAAGATAAATAAAAATAAAAATAAAAAAAGTCTCAGAATTTGAAGTTTGTGGAATTAGAAATATAATAGCAGGTAATACTAAAAATAGTAATATTATACTAAACTCGAACAAAGAGTTATCTTTGTAATTAAATTTAATTAATTGTATTTTATTTTTAATATTCATTGATTTTCTACATTTTAAAAAAATCAAAAATGCCTAACCACATTGATTTACTTTGTTTAGAGTTTAAATAAAATGTTTTTAATATTGATTTTAATAACATATATATGAAATATGTAATAAAATTAATTCTAGAGCGATTTTTTTTTCTAAAATATAAACAATTTCTTGTACCATAATAAATAGAAAATGGGCTATTTAAACCTGTAGATACACTAACTTTGTGAAATATAGCATATTTAGGTGTACATAGTATATTTATATTATTTTTAAATGCTCTATACATAAAATCGCTATCATCAGAATATACAAAATATTTCTCATCCATATTTCCAATTTTTTCAAAAACATCGTTTTTTATCATTACAAAACAAGTTGGAGCATATTTAGTAATAAATTCTTTTGAGTCAAAATTATCTTTTTTATTAATATTTTCATGTATAACTTCTCTAAAAAATCCAAAATGTCCACCTCGATACCAAATATTGGATGTATTAAAATATAAAATTTTAGGTGCTATAATTTTATATTCCTTGTTGAGTGTTATTAAATCAGAAAAAAGAGTTGTTTCATAAAATTCAATATCATTATTTGAAAGTAATATATACTCACAACTATCTGATAATGCATAATTTATGCCAATATTATTACCAGCAGCAACTCCAATATTTTTATTTTGAGGTAAATAATGATAATTTTTATTTTTTAGTTTATCATTTAAAATTTTTAAGTAATATACTGAGTCGGTTTGATTGAAGTCGTTATCAATACAATACAATTCAAAATTTGTATAATCTTGGATACATATCGAATTAACAAAACCTTTGAATACATTTTTACTTTTATATAGAACAGTAACGATCCCTATTTGGTCTTTAAGCATTGTGTTTTTATTTTAATTGAATTTTATTTTGAAACCCATTGTTGAAGTTGTAAATCGTAATATTTTATAATTTTAGCAGGTGCACCAACCGCCACACAATAATCTGGAATATCTTTTGTTACCACTGAATTAGCTCCAATGACACAGTTTCTACCTATTTTTGCTCCAATAATGCACACATTTTCGCCTAACCAACTGCCATCGCCAATGACAACGCTTGATATTTGTTTAATGGGCTGATTCATGATAGGAACATTTATATTTTCGAAACTGTGTAAATTATCTGTAATATAAACTTTATCGGCTGTTAAAACAGAACGACCAATAATTATTGAGTTTGTAGCATAGATGTGATTAAAATTACCAATATTGGTACCATCCCCAATAATGAGCTCGCAAGTTTTAGAATGGGTATGCGGTAATGCAGCTAACCAAGTGTGCTGTGCTACATGAACATTTGAACCAATTTCAATATTTTCATAGCCTTGTATTTTAAGGGGATTTTTAATTCTAGTTTTGCGACCCAATTTTTTAAATCGACAATAATATATAGGAAAGATTCCGATATAGTAAATTGCAGATTGAAATTTGGTAGATAATTTTGTAATTATTTTTAGTAACATTATTTATAATTTTTCATAAAGTGTCATATAATTTATTGGTGTTTAAACCTTGAAGAGTGTGCATTAAAATTTTATTTAAATACCATTTTTAATTTACAATAACGACAGATCCACTTTAACAACTCAATGATAGCAATAATTTTAAATTTAAGGGTTGGCATAAAATTAACATTATACCAATAGGTTAGGATAATTGTTTTAATTAATTTTAATTCTGATTTAGAATGAATTCCCGAAGTATTTTTGGGATGTACTCGATAAAAAGCACAATAGATATCTTGATAAAGGATTAATTTTTTGGCAGCGGCTCGTTGATAGAAGTACCAATCTTCGGCGCATAAATTTTCTTTATAATAACCAATTTTTAGATATATACTTCTATCAATCAATATAGATGGTCCTGAAATTTGTGGTTTTAATAGTGTCGAAATAAGAATGGCTTCATCGGTTTTAAAATAATTTTTATCACCTAAATTATAGTTAAGAATACAACTTTCCATTATAAGATTATCGTTCGCATCAATAACTTTTGAATCTGTTATTAAAACCAATTTATTAGGATTATCTTGTAAAATTTTTACACGATCAAAAATTAAGTCTGGTATTAATAAATCGTCACTTGCAATAGGAATGAGATATTGTCCTTGTGAAAGTTTAATAAGTTCGTTAAGAGTACTACAAATACCTTTATTTTTTTGATACCTATAAACGATGTTTAAATTTGTATTATTTTGTTCTAACCACAATTTAATAATGTTGTCAGAATTGTCGGTTGAACCATCGTTAATGATAATAATTTCTTTGTTGGGATAATCATCATTTATAATACTGTTTAATAATTTCTCAACATATTTTTCGTGATTATAACAAGGTACTAAAATTGATACTAAGGGGTAATTCATACGTTTTATACTTTATTTTTTAAACACCACATCTTTGAAACCTTTGAAAAAATACCTCATATCTTTCCTTAAAAAGACCAAGCAAGTACCATAAAAAAAAAACAGCCCAATACCAATACCAACAATTAATTGCCACAGATATGATTTTATGGTACTTATTGAAAAGATAACTAATAAATACATAAATATTCCGATGATTAAATACGGTAAAATATCTTTTAATTGTTGTAAAAAATGGTATTTAAAAACTTTATAGGTTACTAAAATATTCATAAAATAGCTTATAAACGAAGCCAAGGTTAAACTTAAAATTAAGCTTTGTATGCCATAAGGAAAACTAATTAAAATAGCGCCTAAAATTAAGGGTAATTTTGATAAATCTAAATATAAAAACCAGTCGCTGCGACCAATAACATTCAGTAATTGAATATTAATAGCACCTAAGGGATATAAAATTCTATAAATTGCTAATACTTTTAAAAGCGGTACGATACTTATCCATTTTTCAGTTAACAAAAGAATTATTATAGGTTTGCTTAGTGCCGAAATTAATAACATCATTGGAAACATTATTAAACAAGTTATGCCAATAAATTTTCTAAATACATAAATTAAGCCCTCATAATTATTTTGAAATTTACTAAATAAAGGCGTTGTAGCTTGGGTTAAAATAGTTGTTAAACTTAAATTTGGTGCATCTACCAATTGCAAACTTCTTGTATAATAACCTAATTGGGTAATACTGTAAAAACGTCCTATTAAAACGTTAGATACATTATTTAAACTTGTGGCATAGACACCTGTTAGCAATAATTTAAAGCCATAAGGGAAATGGGTTTTGAAAGAGACGATTGAAAATTTAAAACTTGGCTTCCAATGGCTTAGTAACCACAACAAACCCACACTAATGCCATAATAACATAAATTTTGAATCACAATCGACCACACCTTAAAATCGTGGTAGGCTAAATAAATACCTATAGTATAGCTCAATACTAAACCAGAGGTATTGGCAATAAAAATATATTTATAATTGAAATTACGATTAAATAAATTGGATTGGACGACTCCAAATGCCATAATAATCAAGGATATTGACAGTATTCGTATCAATTTAATTAAAATAGGTTCTCGAAAAAATTGAGCAATTAAAGGTGCGGTAAAATACAAAATAAAATACATCAAAATACTCACTGCCAAATTAAAAATAAAGATGGTAGATAGGTCTAAATTGGTTATATTTTGATATTGCAATATTCGAATTCCTAATCCGCTTTGAATAAAAATTTGGGCAATGGTAATAAAAATAATAATCGTGCTTACTAAACCAAAATCTCGAGGTGAGAGTATTCTGGCTAAGATAATATTTAAGATAAATGCCAAAATTTGATAACTGATTCTATCAATGGCTGTCCATAATATATTTTTGCTGGCGCTAATTTTTAAAGACATGGTTTAAATAGTTGTAAATATTTTGTGAGGCTGAGGTGTAGTTTGTTTCTTGTAAATATTGGTTAATAATAATTTGTCTTTTATTTTTATTAATATCAAGGTTATTCTTGATATCATTCAAAAAGTCTAAAATATCTTTTTCAGATTTCGTCAGGATATAGGTTTTTAAAACATTTTTACCAAAATCATTAAAGCGATTTAAAATTTCAGAATTGATTAAATTAAAGGCAACTGGCTTATTAACAAATAGATATTCAGTTAAGAATGAGCCACAACTATGAATTAAGGCATCTGAGGTTAAAAATAAGTCGTGGTAATCAGATTCACATAATAAAGTATTGGGTTGGTTTTCCCAAAAACTGTAGTATTCGTTTGTTTTATTAAGTCCCCATTCTGGGTGCATAATAAGTTTTCTTTTTAACAAAGGATGGGGCTTGAATGCCATTTGAAAATCGTTGTTATTTGTAATAAAATTTTTAAAAAATTGGTGGTATTCCATAAAATCAGAATATTTTAAATCATGTTCATCAAATCCATAAATAGTATGATGTGGACTCCAAATAATTCGTTTTACTTGATTATTTTCAATTTTCCAGTTATTTTGTGGTATATAAGAATCATCAAGAAATATATCGATGCCAGGATAACCTGTTACAACCACGTTTTTTCCATTATTGTCAGCTGTTTCTTGAGCAAATTTTAAGTGGGTTTTGGTTTCATAAAATGCTTTCCATAACAAATTATGAAATTGTGCATTATATTGTGCTTTATTTAAATAAGACACATGAAAAGAATATTGTACATAACAACTCAGGTAATTTTTTAAACGTTCAATTTTATAATTTTTATGGGTATGCGGCCAAGGATATGTATAGAAAATTATATCTGGTTTTAGATCTATTTCTACATTTAAATATTTTTTAGAATTGGCGTTATAAGCTAACATTACATTAAAATTTGATGATATGAACATCTTATAATCATCATCATAACTTTGGTTATTATCGATGCCTCCAGTTAATAAATCGGTACATGGACATAATAAAATTAAAGGTTCATACCGAGCATCTTTTTTTAAAAAATTGTATAAAATATAAAATTTAAAAGTATAAATCTTATTAATAACAATAAATAATACTTTTATTTTAGATTTTTTTCGTATTTTTTTTATTTGAATTTTATGAATAATGTTAAGGTAAAATAAATATAAAAGAAGAAATTTTAATCTTACCCAAATGCCAAAAGAAGAATGATATAATTTTTTTAAAAGATTATAAAGTGTTTTAGGTAAAATTGATTTTATCATAATGAGGTTGTATTTTTAACTTACTTATCTGTTCATTTTTTTACTTTTGTATATTCATTAAAATTATTTCTAACGAATTCGAGTGTTTCATTAATTTTAGTTGAAGAAACTCCACTAGTGTATGGAAAATAAATAATTTTAACGTCTAATTTTTTAAATTGGCTTTCTAAACCTTGCCATTTGGGGGTGTCGAACCAGTCATCTCCTACAAACATAATATTAAATTTTAATTTTTCCCACATTTTAATTTTATTCATATCTTGTTGAGAAACCACTGCATCGACATACTTAATAGAACGTACAATTTCAGCTCTTTCTAAAAATGGAATAACTGCTTGTTTATTTTTATACTGGACGAGTTCATCTGTAGAAACCCCAACAATAAGTTTATCGCAAAGTCCTTTGGCATTTTTTAATAAATTTAAATGTCCAACGTGAAAGAGGTCGAAAACACCGGCGGTGTAGCCGATTATTTTATGGTGATTCATAACTTTAACTATATATATATTTTTAATATCGCCATTCTTTTAAAAAGTATTTTTGATTAAATAACTCAATATTTACAAACATCCATACGATTTGTCCGGCTCTGTTTTCGGTTTTAATTTTATCTAATAAATTTTTTAACACGCCTTGCTTTAACCAAGTACTTTGTTGAAGAACTTGACTTGCTATGTCTTCTAAATTTTGAATCCAAGCAGATAGTGGTACCGGGAAACCAACTTTTCTTCTTTCAATAATATCTTTTGGTATATATTTATAGGCTAATCTTTTTAGTAAATATTTTGGTATATCTAATTGTTCGCTATAATGTTCAGCTTTTAGTTTTGAGGCATCCAATTGGGCTTGTTGATTACACCATTTTAATTTTAATTGATATGGAATTTTTTTATATGCAAATTCAATTAAATTATGGTCAAGGAAAGGCACTCTTGCTTCAACACTGGCTTGCATAGATGCCATATCAACACGTTGTAACAAACCTTTAATATGATATTGATGAAAGAACTTAAAGACATTTTCTTCGTTCGATTTATTTAAAAATTCGTTTTGAATTTGCTGGTCGAAATATAAACGATATTCATGAGGGGTGTTTAGAAATTCGTCCCTCATGGTTCTATGAACATATTCATATTTTGAAATAAAATATTCATAAAAACTTTTACTAATATTTTCATTTCTATAATCAAATGGCGCTCTGTAAATAATACCATATCCTCCTAATAATTCATCAGCACCTTCGCCAGATAAAACTACTGTAATTTTTTCTTTTAATTTGGTTGACATGATAGCCAGTGGAATTTCGTTAGGAACCCCCAATGGTGCATCTTTCATATAAATTAAATTTTCCCAATTATTTAAGTAATCTGCTTGCGTTATCAAAATTTCGTGATGATGTAATTTGTATTTTGGGAGCATTAATTTAGCAAATTCAAATTCATTTAGTTCTTCAAAACCAATCGTATAAGTATGAATATAATCTTTTTTTAATATAGAAGTTATGGCAGTAATAATACTTGAATCTACCCCGCCACTTAAATAAGTACCTAAGGGCACGTCTGTTACTAACCTATAATTAATAGCTTTAACCAATTCAGTTTCAAATGAATTTAAAATCTCTTGCTCATCAAAATTTTCTGCCATATTAAATTCGGTTGGTAATTCCCAAAATTTAAAAGTTTCTGTTTTTAGATTTGAGTCAAAAATTTGAAAGGAACCAGGTTCCAATTGATAAATATTTTTAAAAAATGTAAATGGCGAACGCACATATCTATTTGCTAAATATTCATCTACAGCACTTTCATTAAATTCTGCTTTGACCAGACCGCTATGTAGTATGGCTTTAATTTCAGAGGCGAAGACTATCAAATCGTTGCTATAGTAATAATACAAAGGTTTAATACCCAACCGATCTCTTATAATGATAAGTTCGTTTTTAATATTATCAAATAAGGCTATTGCAAACATTCCAATTGCCTTATTTAAAAACCATTTTAATCCATGTTCTTCTACGGCGGCTAATATGACTTCTGTATCACAGTTTGTTTTAAAGTTGTAGGTTAACAAAGATTTTATTTCTTTAAAATTATAAATTTCTCCATTAAAAACAATATGCCAACGTTCTGAATTAGAGCGCATGGGTTGATTAGCTTGATCGCTTGTATCAATAATAGACAATCTTCGATGTCCTAGTGCCAAGGCATTATGTTTTATGATACAATTTCCAGCATCAGGACCTCGATGTTGTAACGATACATTCATATTTTCTATTCTCGTAACAATATTTTCTACTTCGTTTTTAGCATAAATACCAGAAATTCCACACATAATATTATAATGATTAATGAATAAACTTTGATTTTATTTTAATTACCGAAAATACCATCTGCATCAGCATATATATTTTTTCAATTGTTTAGGATAAAATTATTAAGGCTTGAAACTATATGTTTCTGTTCATTTTTCCCCACCCCAGGCCACAATGGCAAACTCAAACAAGTGTCAGCGATGTTTTCGGCAATAGGATAGTTGCTTTTGTTATAATTTAAAAATGAATAAGCTTTTTGTAAATGCGGGGGTATAGGATAGTGAATTAAAGTTTCAATACCATTGTCTAATAAATATTTCTTAAGTTCATCTCGTTTTGAACACCTTATCACAAACAAATGCCAAACATGTTCAGTGCCGTTAGGGTAATTTGGTAAAATAATAGCCTCATTTTGTATGTTTTTTAAATAATAATCTGCAACCTGACGCCGACTTTCGTTGTCTTGATCTAAAGACTTCAATTTTACAGATAAAAAATGAGCTTGTAATTCATCTAAACGAGAGTTTAAGCCTAAATATTTATTTTCATATTTGATATGAGAGCCATAATTTCTATAAGCCATGATGACATCAGCTAAAGCATCATCATTGGTCGTTATGGCACCGCCGTCTCCTAAAGCACCTAAATTTTTTCCAGGGTAGAAACTAAATCCTGAAGCATCGCCTAAATTGCCACATTTTTTACCTTGAAAGATAGCGCCGTGCGATTGTGCCGAATCTTCAATAACTTTTAACTGATATTTTTTCGCAAGGACATTTATTTGAGCCATATTACAGACTTGACCATATAAATGCACTGGTAAAATAGCCACAGTTTTAGCAGAAATTTTGGCTTCAATTTTAGTAACATCAATTAAGTAATCTTCCAAATTGGGTTCTACTAAATTAGGAATTAAACCAGCTTTAGAAATAGCTAAAACACTGGCGATATAGGTGTTAGAAGGGACTAAAATTTCATCACCAGCTTTAAAAATTCCCAATTCTTTATAAGCTTCAATGATAATAATAAGGGCGTCTAAACCATTTGCTACACCAAGGCAATGCTTGGTACCACAATAATTGGCAAATTCGTTTTCAAATTTTTTCAATTGTTCGCCTAAAATATACCAACCAGAGTTTAAAAAATCATCGAATCCTTTTTCAAATTCGCTTTCAAACTTTTGATTGATAACGCGTAGTGGTAAAAAAGGTATTTTAATGGCGTCATTTTGAATGATAGCTTTGGTTTGCATGATTGGTTTATTTATAAGGTTGCAATTACATATATTTCGCCAGCAATATCAGGGTATCTTTCACCTAATTTCATAAAGCCCCAAAGCATTTCTTTTGACCATGAGGCGTCAATTTGGCTATTTGATATCGGTTTTAACCAGTAACCACCAAAATGTTCAATACTAAAACCAGCTTTAGTAAAATCATTTCTTAATCTAAAAGGATTGTAAATTCTTCTATGTCCGTGGTGCACATCTAATTCACTCATATCTTCTTCTGTTTTAATAATATTCATTAAAACCGCTGCTTGTCGATGTAAGGAATGACTGTTTGGAACAGCTGCCAATATTCTTCCTTTTTCATTTAAAAATAATTTTAAATGTTTTAGTAAATCAACGGGGTTATCAACGTGTTCCAAAACATGCCCTAGTATTATATTATCATATTTTGTATCGCTGTGAAAGTTTTCAAATAAGACATTTATAACATTCACTTGAGGATATTTTTCTTTAAGCATATTACAAAAGAAAGCCGAACCATCTACTAATGTTAAATCGTTTGTACGATTTACCAAATACTCAGTCATAATTCCTTCAGCGGGACCCATTTCTAAGATACTACCTGGTTTTATAAATCTTTCAAATACCTTAAAACAGTAATTAATCATCATTGAATTTGTAAAAGTTGTGTACAAAGATTTATTTGCAATCTGTTCAAGTCTTTCAATTTCATTTGTTTGTTTCATAAATTAAATGGGTTAACGATAATTTTAGTGAGGTTTTGCAAAATTAAGAAAAAAAAAATCTAAT
>JASGCT010000074.1 GCA_030053915.1 Alphaproteobacteria bacterium | reverse complement strand
CTAATATTGGTTCCTCCAACTTTTAAAACCGATTTAGCTTCAAATAAATTAACATTTACTGAGGCATCTAAAGTGCCAAAAGCAGGAACTATTCCAGTGCCAAAAGTGCTTTCATATTTTACCTTATCTTGCCACCGATAGTTAAGATTAAAACCAACGACACCACGAAATAAAAATGTTGGGTTATTAATGCCAAGATTATAACGGTATTTAGGCGTATTAAAAAAACTTACATATTGCGAAGGTAAATTATTTATTTCGTCAGAATATAAATTTGCTTTTATTGTAAAGTTACTGAATGCTTTATAATCAACCGAAATGCCCCAACCCTTTGTATTTACTACAACATTTGAATT
Organism: Alphaproteobacteria bacterium; assembly: GCA_030053915.1. Classification (GTDB taxonomy): domain Bacteria; phylum Bacteroidota; class Bacteroidia; order Chitinophagales; family Chitinophagaceae; genus JASGCT01. The sequence continues at coordinate 10,023 of JASGCT010000074.1, read as the reverse complement.
GACTGGAATATTAAAAATGAGATTTTGATTCCAGATATTTGCTAAAGTTCCTGTTGGTTGAAAAATATTAGTTTGAGTTATAAAATTATTAAAAGTTGAAATATAATAATAGGCATCGATTAAAATTTTTTCTGCAATAACCGACTTATAGCCAATTTCCGCACTTATACTTGATTCAGGTTTTAAAGCCGTAAACTTACTTTGTTGCAGTAAATTTATATTTGGGGCACCATTTAAATAGGAGGTTCTGTAAGCTAACCAACTTTCGGAGGTATAGGCAGGATTTGAATTTAGGCTATACTTGTCCCAAATAAAAGGTAAGCCTCCAATAACATTAATTCCAGCGCCAGTTTTTATATTTACGTATTGATTTTGGTTGGTTGGAAAACGATAGGCTGTTTGTGCCGAGACTCTAATATTATGTTGTTTAGCAACTTTAAATACCATAGAAATTCTGGGAGTAAAGCGCCCCGCGTAATTTTGTTGATAATCATATCGCCCCGAAACAGTTATTTTCCAAAAGTCGAAAAACCATTTTGATACTTGTGTGTAAATTCCGCCCTCTAAATAAGTTATGGGTGTAGTAGAATCAGCGAAAATGGTGCCGTTAGAGGAAATATAATTTTGTCTAAAACTACCGCCAACAATCCAGTCTAATTTAATACGCCTTAAATTTAAAGGATCCGTAAAGTTATATTGATATTCAAGGTTTCTAAATTGAGATTGGTCTGAAAGTCTTGCCCCACCTTGCGATAAAGAGGTATTGATGATATATTGAAATCTTGGGTCGTTAAAAATATTGCCAGTAGGCATATTGGCATCAGCTAAAGCTCGTCCTTGATTAAATAATTGAAGTTGGTTTGTTTGATTTGAAAAAAACGTAGTGATAGCGTTTTGAGCTGCTACAACACCTTGATTGTTAGGCGAATTAGCACCACCAGCATAAATAGCGCCTAAGGCTTGTTGATAGGCTTGTGCAGGTGTTAATCCACGTCCTAAGGCTCCAAAATAAGTGCCCACATAAGCCCCACCAATGGCAGTGCCATAAGCAGTACCTCCAACTGTAAATATAGGTGGAAATATAGCACCAGATAAAGCGGTATTATACCAATTGGCATTACCGCCTTTTGTTACAACATTATTTAAAATGTCTTGTAAAACTGCAGGAGATGAATTAGGAGTTGTTACAGGCCATAACGCATTAAAAAGTTGTGAAGCAACGGACGCATTATATGTATTTCCAGAATTTTCTGCAGTGATATAAGCTCTTACAAACCAATTATCGGTATGAAGTTCTAATTTAGACTGAATCATTGTAAAACCTCTCAAGCCATAACGGTCTGATGCAGTATAAACTGATGAGCCATTACCATAATTTGTAACAAAATCTAAATATATTTTTTTAGAAAGTTTAAAATATAATCCAACATTAAACTTAAAATTATTGGTTTGCCCATTTAATATTTGTTCTTCAGTAAAACCAGTTCTTGAAAATGGAGCGCTAATTTTGGCTAATGTATTAAATATACCAACCGGAATGGGTATATTTCCTAATTGACCGGGTAGGCTACCAGCAGGTATTTGCAATTGTTGTAATAATTCGGCAGGTGGATTTTGTAAAATTCCAGAAACCACACTACCTAAATCGAAATTATAACCACCACCGGAAGTACTTACATTTTCATCTCCATATATATTTATACCATCGTAATTAGGGTCTGTTAAACGATTTCTATTTAAAGGATCAATTTCACCATAAGGGCTCGTGGCGGATGGAATTCTACTATAATTTCTTTGGTCGCTTGCTAACCAATCGGTTAATGTAATATATTGTGCTGTAATTTTATAGGCAAAATTGTCTCCAATTTTACGACCCCATCGTACTGCCCAATCGGCAAAAGGAAATGGTCCGCCACTGCGATTACTGTTAAAATGATTTAAACCTTGTTTCATTTGAAAACTTAAACCTTGATATTTAAATGGACTTTTAGACGACACCAATAAAGTGCCATTTGTGCCTCCAGAACCATAAAGAGCCGATGATGCCCCATTTAATAACTCAATATTATCTACATCTACTTCAGTGATACCGCAAATTGAAGACACAGAAAAATTTAAGCCTGGTGACTGATTGTCCATGCCATCAACGCGTTGATTAAATCGTTCATTGCCACCAGAACTGAAACCACGTGTTGTTACACTTTTAAATAAATAACCAGAAGTTACGCCATCAACCCCATTTAAACTTGTTAAAATACCAAAATAATCCGAACTTGGGTTTAATTTAATGTCTTTGGAGGATAGTCTTTCAATGGTAACTGGGGCTAAAATTAGCTTTTCGCGTACTCTTGAAGCAGAAACTACCACATCATTTCCTAATTCATACTTATATTCCATAACAATATCGTTTAAGTTGGTTAAATCGTTTAAAGAGAACAGCTTGATTTTTAAAGTTTTATAACCAATAGAACTAATAGCAATTGATATTGGAAAATTTATACTACCTGCATTTAGGCTAAAACTACCATCTACCAAGCTAGAAGTACCCATATTTGAACCTTCAATTAAAATAGATGCAGCCGGAATGGGCTCACCAATATTATTTTTTAATTTACCCGAAATGGAATTAGAATTTTGTCCTTGAACACAGGTAGCAAACAGTCCAATAAATAAAAGAAAATTCGTTAGATATTTTAACATAAATTTAGATTTTGGGCAAAGTTAATAAAAGTTTTTGAAAAATCAATAAATTTTTAAAAATATATTGAATTGATAGTTCTCAAATAGCTATTTTCTATGTGGCTTTCTAAGTTGCTTCTGCCAATTTAACTGATTGGAAAAATTACTATCCATTGGCGTTAGTTATCCTAAAATTAGTCTATAACTTTATTTAACAACCCTGCCAAAGATTTATTAAAGGTAACTTTTCGTAAAATTTGAATATGAACAATTTAATGTTTCGTGGTTTTAGGTGAAAAATAACAGATTAAACTAAAAAACCGTAAAAAATTGCAGCGTTTTGAATTTTAACTTAGAAAAAATAAGGTTTTAGGTAAAACATGTTTTTTAAAGAACCATAATGATTTTTATAAAATAATCATGTTAAATTTTAATATTTTTGTTAAAATGTCTTAATTTTAATTTTTTTTTACTAATTTTGCAAATAGATTAAGATATATGGTTAAAAATGAACTTATTGTTATTCCTTTGTTAGGCTTAAAATCGGATGCTAAAATATTCAATTTTAACTTAGATAGCTTATTTTTTAAAAAGTTTAACCCACTTGAATTTTCTAATCCTCAAATTCAAACGCATATATTTATCACGCTCAATAACCATTGTTATAGATTAAAAATCAGTTTAGAAGGTCAGTTAGAAATTCCTTGCGATCGTTGTTGTAAAAGCATGTCAATTCAAATCTTAGAAGAATTTAATCAAATGTTTAAGCAAGTTAGTAACCCAAAAGACATGAATGATACCGAAAAAGACCCAGAAATTATGTATCTCGGCTTTAATGATACCAATCTATTTTTAGACAATATTATTTACGAATTTATTTTGATGAGTATTCCTAATCAAAAATTATGTGCTAACTATAATTTAAAATGCGACTCCAAAATGGTCAAAATATTAAAACAGCTAGCACCTAAACCTGTAAAAGTTCAGTTTCCATTAGAAGAAAAATTTAAACATATTAAAATTATTTAACCTTAAAAACTATTTTATGCCAAATCCTAAAAGAAGACATTCGCAACAAAGATCAGCCAAACGAAGAACGCACTACAAAGCCGAAGAATTAACCCTAAGCCAAGACCGCACAACCAATCAAATCCATCCCAGACACCGTGCAAATACCTTTGAAGGTAAACTATATTATAAAGGGAATTTAGTCTGCGAGAAATCGCCTATTTAACAACCTGTTCCTAAGTTATGCTTAAAATAGGGATAGACATTATGGGTGGGGATTTTGCCCCAGACTTAGCCTTAAAAAGTTTTTCGCTTCTTCCAAATTATTTTTGGGAAAATTTTAGATTAGTTTGTTTTGGTGATACAAACCTTTTCCAGAAATATGGGGTTGCATATAAAATTCCTTTTGAATATATTGAATGCATCCCTTGTTCAGATGAGGTGGGATACCACGATACACCAACCAAGGCTTTTAAAGAAAAACCGAATGCTTCTATTTTTCAAGGATTTAGATACCTTGCTAATAATACTATCCATGCTTATTTAAGTGCTGGAAATACAGGTGCCATGTTGGTTGGCATAAAAACATTACTTGAACCTGTTAAAGGTATCATTCGTCCCGCTTTAATATCATTATTGCCTAAAATTTCTGGTAAATTTGGTTTAACCGTAGATGTAGGATTAAACATTGATTGTAAACCCGAATATTTAGACCAATTTGCTATTTTAGCCTCTATTTTTGCCGAAGAAGTACTTAAAATAAAGAATCCCTCGGTTGGTTTAATAAATATTGGTGAAGAGGAAGGTAAAGGCAATTTATTGTCTCAAAATGCTTTTAAGTTGTTACAGTCTAATGCATTAATACATTTTATTGGCAACAAAGAAGGTCGTGATATTTTTACAGATGATACCGATGTGATGGTTTGTGATGGCTTTGTTGGCAATATTCTTTTAAAATTAGCAGAATCTTTATATAATATTGCGTCTGAAAGAGGGCTTGATAAAGACATTTTCTTTAGTAAATTTAATTATGAAAATTATGGTGGCATGCCTATTTTAGGTATTTCTAAACCTGTTATTATAGGACATGGTATCAGTAACGAAGTTGCCTTTAAAAATATGATTCTTTTAGCTCAAAAAATGGTTGACGCTGATATCTGCCAAAAAATCGAACAAAAAATAAACCATTTAAGTTAATTGTACCATGATTGAACAGTTTAAACAAAAAATTTCTGAATCCATCAGTGTTAAGCAACAACTTTTAGAAGATTTGCATTTATTACAATCTATCCAGAAAGCCGTGGATTGTATAAGTGAGGCTTTTAAAAAAGGACATAAAGTGTTATTTTGTGGTAATGGAGGTAGCGCCGCTGATGCACAACATTTAGCTGCCGAATTTTCTGGGCGATTTTATAAAGACCGAAAAGCCCTTCCCGCCGAAGCACTACATTGCAATACATCTTATATCACCGCTGTTGCTAACGATTACTCCTACGATTTAATTTATGCCAGAATGATTGAAGGTATTGGTAATCAAGGAGATATAATTATCGGACTATCTACCTCTGGCAATTCCAGGAATATTATCAAAGCATTTCAAATAGCCCAATCATTACATATAACTACTATTGGTTTAACTGGCTTAACAGGTGGTCAAATGAAGGATTCAAGCGATATTTTATTAAATGTTCCTTCTACAAATACACCAAGAATTCAAGAATCACATATTTTAATTGGTCATATAATCTGTGAATTTGTTGAACAAAATCTTTTTTAATGTTTGAAAACGATGTATCATTAAATTTTGATGGATGGACTCTTTTTTTAGACCGGGATGGTGTAATTAACTACGAAATTTCTAATAACTATGTTAAAAATTGGGACGAATTTCAGTTTTATGATACGAGTTTAGAAGCCTTGTTGATTTTAAATAATTTGTTTGAAAATATCGTTGTCGTTACAAATCAACGTGGTGTTGGGTTAGGCATTCAATCAATGGATTCGTTACGACAAATTCATCGTAATATGCTTGAACAAATTAGTGCTTTTGGTGGAAGAATCGATGCTGTTTTTTCAGCCATTGAAACAGACGATAATGCGCCGAATCGTAAACCACAAACAGGCATGGCGGCCCAAGCTCTTAGTATGTTCCCAAAAATTGATTTTGGAAGATCAATAATGGTTGGTAATTCGTTTTCCGATTTATTTTTTGGAAGAAATCTGGGCATGATAAACGTTTTTATAACCTCAACCAACCCCAATCCTAGTAGCGATATTTCTAATTTATCAGACTTTGTGTATCCCAATTTATTAGAATTTGCTAAAGAATTTTTCTTGTTTTCCCTTCAAGTATTTTGGGCTGGTAACAAACGTAGTCATAAACTTTTGTATTTAAATCATATTGACACGGGATTTGAAACCATTTTATTAAGTTTAAAAGCAACTGAAAAAAAGGTTTTTACCGACTATGAATTATCAAATTTACCTTATACCGACGACTATATGCCTAATCAAGATTATTGGGCTTTAAAAGAAAAAAGCGCCTTTAATTTTATGGACTATTTAGATAATAAACGAACCCCATTGCACATTTTAGTTGTGGGTTGCGATGGGGGCTGGTTTGCCAATATGATTGCTGGATCAAGTTTATATAATGTAACTGCAATTGATACTATTAATACTGAACTCATTCAAGCGGCACGCGTGTTTAAACGAAATAACTTACAATTTATTTATGGCGACATTATGAATATAGATACCATGTTTCAATATCAATTTGATATTATAGTTCTAAACAATTCCGTTCAATTTTTTCCAAATATTAATTCTCTAAACGATAAATTACGAAGTTTTTTAAAGCCCAAAGGTGAAATTCATATTTTTGATAGTCCTATTTATAGTAAATCTGATATATTGAAGCATCAAAAAGATAAGACGTTTTACTTTCGAAAAAAAAATTGCCCTTTACTTTCTAAATATTTTTTCTTTCATCCTATAGAAATCATGAGAGAATATCAAATTTTGTATAAACCTGTTGCCGCTTGGAAAAGAAAACTATTTTATAAAGACACCCCAGAATTTCCTTGGTTTAGATATGTTAAAATATAAATTACTAGTAAGTTTAGTTTTTTTTATTGTATGTAACGGTAATTTATTGGCTCAAAAAATAGCGCCTGAGTCTTTTAATTTGTTGAGATTAAATGCCAAGCAATTAGTTAATTTAGAAAATAGTATGTTTATAGATAGCTCTGATTATGAAAGAAATAAAGCAGATAGCCAATTTATACCTTATCTTGTTAAAACCTTAAAAACGCCGTACTCTTTTTATTATAATTTCGACTCTTTTAAATTTGTGAAACAGTTGTATGCCCCAGATTCAAGTTTTAAAATTTTTTCTTGGAATTTTTATAATAGTAAAACAACACACCGACATCATGGGGTTATCCAAATGAATACCTCAAACGGCATATTAAAATTATTTCCATTAATTGACGTCTCAGAATTTGAAGCCGAGCCAGAAAAATTAATAGCTTTTCCAGACTCTAATAGAAATATAAATAAAATGTGGATCGGTGCAACCTATTATAAAATTATCGAAAAAACATATCACAATAAAAAATATTATACGTTATTAGGATTCGATGATGATAGTGATACAACCTCTATAAAATGGATTGAGATTCTTTATTTTAATGAGCTTGGAAAACCAGTTTTTGGTGGTGATTTTTTTAATTTGAAGGGGTATCAAGATGCTGATTTACACCCAGACTGTAAACGATTTAGATACATTTTTAAAAAATATGCAAAAGCCCCTTTAAATTATGACGAAAAACACGATAGAATTTATTTTGCAAACTTGATAAGTTTAACGGGCGATAGGTTAGATAATTCAAGCTTAGTTCCTGATGGTAATATTGATTTTTTAGTTTGGGAAGATGGTAAGTGGCACTATAAAATAGGCGATTAGTGTGATCTGGATTGGATTCGAACCAATGACCCACAGCTTAGAAGGCTGTTGCTCTATCCAACTGAGCTACCAGACCTATTTATAATAAAAACTAAGCTTTTTTATTAACTTGTTTGGCTAATTTGCTTTTTAAATTAGCGGCTTTGTTTTTATGTACTACACCAGTTTTAGCAAGTTTATCAATCATCGAAATAACATTCGATAAATCTTTAACTGCCACATCTTTAGCGGGTTCAGCTTTTAAATCGCGAATTGCATTCCGAGTTGTTTTTGCATAATAACGATTTTTTTCACGCCTTTTTTGGGCTTGTCTTGAATCTTTCTTTGTTGCTGCATGATTTGCCATATATAAAATTTGATTTGCAAAGTTACAAAATAAAAATGAAATTATCTTTTATTTTGGATTTTTTTTTAAAAAATTAAATTCGAAGCAAACTTGATACAAATAACACACAAATAATTAATAAATATAAATATATAAAAATAGTTGCTGAAGGGCAAGTGCCTGCCCAACAAGACGTTAAAATAATATAATTGCGTATAGCCCAGCTTACATTTAATAATCCACTGAGAATGGAGGCCATAAAACTCCAAGGTTTAAAAACTAAAATAAAAATAAGGTGTATTAATAAAAAAAAAGTTTGTATAATGCCAAAATTTCCAAATGAAGTGCCTTGAGTACTAAAGCCACTTACTTTAATTTGTAAAGATTCTATAACCACAAATGGCAAAAAAAGTAATATAAAAATAAGCACTATACAGATGAGACTTATTTTAGGCAATTTAGTATGTTTCATAATTAATACATTGTTAACCGAAAAATAAATATCCAATAAAAATGGCGCCAATAACTCCTAAAAAATCGGTTAATAAGCCTGCCCATAACGCATAACGAATATTTTTGATACCGACACTTCCAAAATATAAAGCGATTATATATAACGTAGTATCAGCTGAACCTTGAAAAATGGAGGCTAATTTGCCACTAAATGAATCTGGTGAATAGGTTTTAAAGACATCTAACATCAAACCCCGCGCCCCACTTCCACTAAAAGGTTTCATAATAGCCACAGGTAAAGCCTGAACAAATTGGCTATCTATGCCACATAAATTGATCACATAAATAATGCCATCAATAATGGTTTGTAAAGCCCCACTATCTCTAAAAACCCTAATACCAACCAACATCGCCACTAAATACGGAATAATCTTAAATATTAAGTCTAAACCATGTTTGGCACCTTCAATAAAACTATCAAATAACGATACTTTTTTATAAAATCCAAAACCTAAAATATATATAATAATCAGCCATAATAAAAAATTACCACCTACTTTACTAATAAGTTCTCGTTGATGGTTGTTACAAACCGAAATTAAGTAAAGCAATAAGCCCATGCCGATAAATATTGCCAAAATTGTGAGGTAGAATTTAATATTCCAACGTATTTTTTGATAAATACTGACAATAATAATCGATATAAAAGTGGTTACTAATGTTGCTAAAATACATGGAATAAAAATAACGGCTGCATCTTGAGAACCAGCGGCTATTCTATAAGAAATTATTGTTAAAGGTATAAGAGTTAAGCCACTGGTATGCAATACTAAAAACATAATTTGGGCATTACTGGCTTGTTGCTTAATAGGATTAATATCTTGTAAACTTTCCATGGCTTTTAAACCAAAAGGTGTGGCGGCATTATCTAAGCCTAATAAATTAGCGCTAAAATTTAAAACCATGTGTCCAAAAGCAGGGTGATTTTCAGGGACTTCAGGAAACAATTTTTTAAGAAAGGGTTTAAGATGTTTAGAGAGTTTTAAAACCATGCCCGATTGTTCAGCAATATTCATGATGCCCAAAAAAAATATCATAGTGCCTGCTAAAGGTAAACCCACATCAAGAACAGAACTTTTTGCCGATTCAAAAATACCTTCACTGAGGGTTTTAAAAATTTCGGTATCTCCAAAAAAAACTAATTTTATGATTGCAACTAAAAATGCAACAATAAAAAACAAAAGCCAAATAATATTTAATGCCATAAAATTTTGACAAAATTACACATTTTTTTTATAACAGAGCTATTTTTTTAAAATGAAATAATTGGTAAAAAATATAAATAAATGAAAAAAAGTATTTTTACTTAAATAAATTACGTATAAATACTAAGTATTTTTACGCAATTTTCGAATAGTTTAATTTTTTATCTTTGCCCCAAAATAGATGCTATGTTAAAAAACAAAAAGCCTATCGCTTATGTATTAGACTTGCCACCCATCAATTACAACGATAGTTGGCAATATGCCCTAATTTATTACACCCAAGAGCTGGTTGAATACTTTTTGCCCAAAATTGCTAAAAACATCCA
>JASGCT010000156.1 GCA_030053915.1 Alphaproteobacteria bacterium | reverse complement strand
AATATTTAAATATTTCATTGTTCTTTTAAAACTTATTAAATGATTATAATAAAGATATATAATAGTACATATTTGTTTAATCTCTGTATCTGTATGGTCTGATTCTATATATATATATAAAACTGTTATTTCAGTTTGTGGGTTCTCAATAATTAATTTTATTTCTTTAACATATCTACCAGTTTTTAAATAAGCAGCAAAATTAAAAGAATTGTTAATGAAAAATTCCATAAATTTATTTAATCTAATTTGAAGCTTTTCAAATCTATTCATCTATTTTAAATAATTTATAAAATATGAAAGTTTATGTAAATATGTGTAAGTATAACCATCAGCATCTGGGTTAGTTACCAATCAATATTCTTCTTAATTTTAATGGGTAAAATTTTCTCAATTTTTTCATAAATGGTCTTCTTTTGAATGAATGTAAATAAAATTCATATCTATTTTTATTAACTAATCCTACTAAATAAATGATTTCTAACTTTCCTACCAATTCAATCTTAGAAAACATCAAATCTTTTTTAATTAAGAATGATGTTTCTAAAATAATTTCATTCATTTGACTTAAATTTATAACTACTTCATTAAAAAAACTGAATTCGTATTTAATTAAATGAAAATTAATGTTTTTTTCATCAATTAATTCAAAATATTGATTTATTTCTTTTTCGACTGTTTCAATCATCTAAAAAAAGTTAAAAAATAATAATAAACAATTAAAAACTTAATAATAATTTATTTATTTTCTTTTTTGTTTTTTCTAATTTCTGTACAGTTATTCATATTTTTATTGTAATTTTTTTTATTAAAACTATTTTTTATAAATAATTTGTCTAATTTTAATTGTGCCCTAGCTTTTTCCTCTATTGTGTGTGTCTCATTATCTAAATATGTTTTTATATTTTTAATTTGTTTATTTATTTTTATAATTTTATCGCTGGCTTTAACTGCTTCCCGACTAAAATAAAGTAATCTTTCATTATCAGTCTGAACTCTTTCTTTCAATTCTTTCCTCTTCTCCCATTTTCTTCTATTTCTTTTCTGTGATTTGGTTAACCCAGATGCTGATGGTTGATTAGAATTATGATCCATACCTTTATATTGTTTATTGAAACCAAATTAAGAACCAAAGAAAGAAACCAATGTTCCAAAATAATAAATCTGAGAAAAAAGAAAAAGAAATAAAATATTTATTAAAAAATTTTAATAAAAATTTATCAAGAAACTCTTTAATTAAAAATAAATTATTAAAAAATCTAAAAAATAAAATTTGAATGCAATATAAACGACAGGTGCAGGGTTAGTTCAAAAGAACCCCGATATACTGCAGCATCATTTGTAAAGCATCAAATTTATTTTTTAGACTAAATCTGAACTTAAACTATCTTAAAATACTAAACTAAAATTTCAAGGTCATGCAAAAAAATAATCCAACAGAGAAAATGTAAAGATAAATAACCACACTTTTAAAATGTTGTATTTTATTGCTAAATTATAGCAAATTCAATACAACACTTATTAGTGTGTACTAAACCTATAACTCACCTATAAAAAACTGTATTTTATTGCTAAAATGCTAGCAAATTCAATACAATTCTTAGTGGTAAGTATACTAAGAATGGACTTTAATGAAAAAACTTTGCTCTTTTTATTCAAAAAAAAGACAAAGAACAAAGATTTCAAAGAAATTAAAGTTCTAAGAAAAGTAGATCTAAAACATATTACAAATTCAAAGAAAAGTAAAATCAAACAAAGAACATTGAATTCAAAGAAATATGAAACCAGTTTAAAAATAAAATTTAAAGAAATCTGAATATGTTTTTAAAAAATATATCAAAATTTTAATTTGTTTGGATCACCAAACAATGTCCAACAGTGAAAAGATATATAAGGTTTATATTTTGTTCTTAAATTGTGAAAATCTTTAAGTCATTTCTTTTATTATTTTAATCATGTTATTCGTGAATAAAGAAGATTAGCCCGCGATGTAAAAATCCTTTATTGCCGTTAAAAGTATCATCGTCAAACTGATCAACATTTCAAAGAGATGGCCTTTCATTGAACCTATATCTATTGAAACCAATGCAACGTATAACTAAATATCCGCTATCAACAATTCGCCAAACATAAGTTTTTAATGGTCTTAAACTGAGCTCATATCTATTGAAACCAATGCAACGTATAACTAAATACCCGCTTTAATCAAAATGATTTGGATTCTCAACATTTGCAGATGAATGTTCTATAAATTTATTAAAAAGCTCAACTTACAATAAAGATTTAGACCAAAATAAATATTCAGGA
>JASGCT010000155.1 GCA_030053915.1 Alphaproteobacteria bacterium | reverse complement strand
TCGACTTTAAGTTCTTTGTCTTTACGCCAAATGTTTTGTAGGTATTGGATACGCTGAGTTTGAAAACCCTTGGCAACGAGCAAGCGCTTGGCGTCGTTAAACCAAAAACTGAGCCAACCTTGTAAATATTCGGTGGGTCGATATTCGCTTTGTGGTGTGAGCCACTCAATTTCTGTCGCCATTAAGAGAGGTGTCCCACCGCCGCCGCAAAACCCCACCAGTACGCCAGCACTTGCCAACATCCGCATGGCGGCTTGAGTGATGGATGTGCCATTTCCGAGCAATAGGCAAGTTGTGTTGGCTATAGGGATGTTCCAATAAGCGCTGTTAGTTGTATTCTCAGTAAGAAACAATACTCTGCCATCTTTTTGCAAAACTCTACATTCTTCCAGTAAATAGATGTTTGCCCGCTTTGAATGTAAAATAGCTTTTAAGTCAGTGAGTTGTTCCATTTTTAGTTTAACCCGGGTTACGCAAAAGTGCTAGTTGATTGGTTAAAATCCAACTGCGTAGCCCATTTCGACTATAAAATGTAAATTATTTTCTATAAATAAGTAGATTAACCATTTAAAGACTGTTGCACCATCGGCTAGGGCCGCGACTGTACTACCAAATTACTGCGTTAGGTGGTACTCACCATGAGCATCTTCGAAAATGAAGCTGATTGCGTGTCCCCTCCAGCCTGGTACTTTGCTAGCTTGTCGAGTGGCATAGCCGATGGTGCAACAGTTCAACTTTGGTAATTCACCGAGCTTGTTCAAAGGTCTCTCCTTTAGCTAATCGAATAATTTTATGTTCCAAATTCGTATCTTTAAAATTAACTCCAATCAAAATAAGATTTTGCTTTGCTGAAATTTTTAGCCATTCTGGATGGTCTCTATCTATGGTGAGATAGGGTGTGATTGGGCCTGGATATTCAAATACTGGCAAATCGCTTGAAGCTGGATTGGCAAAAGGTATATAATATTTTTTATCTAAAATTTGTTGTAAGGCAATATCTGTTGTCTGGTTAAATTTAAATTCAAAAATTAAAACCGTATCCTCTAAATGAAGTATGCAATCGACTATTCCATCACTTAAAGATTTTTCTACTTCAATTTTAAAACCTAAAACACTTAACACCGCTACAAAAATACTGTGGTAATATGCTTCGGATTTTTCATGAATTTGGTAAGGAATTAATTTAAAAATTTGATTAGATATAAGGAAGAAAAAACTTTCAAATTTATTATTAAATAGTGCCTCTCTTAATTCTGAGCTTAAATTATCAAGGGATGTTGGTGAATTAATTTCTGTATCAATGATTAACCGTGCCATAGATTCTTTAACCTCAGTATTGGGAATACCAAGGATATAATACTCATTTAACTTTAGACTCTCTTGTTCTAGGGGTAAATCAGGGTTCGTTTTAAAAGTAGATAGAATGGATAAATATCCAGTTTGATACAATAAAGCATCTAGGTCTTGTGTTATATCATTTAAAGTAGTAAGTTTAGAATAGCTTAATTTTTTTTCTTTTTAATAAATCATTAAAATAAATACCTTTACCTTTCAGTAAAGACCCAATCCAATTAATATTTCCGCCTGTTTTATACCAATAAAAATTTATTTTCCTTAAAAAACAAATTAGTAGAATAAGGGTTTATTAATTTATCTTTACCATTAAAAGAAAATCCATTGTAAAATTTTAAAAATAATGGTATAAATTCTTCTCTTGAAATTTGATATTCATCCGCGGCTCTTTGAATAAATTCGCTATAATTTAAACTAAATTCATTTTCAGTTAATCCACATAAGCAAGCGTATTTTTGTGTAAATGAAATATCTGTAAAGTTATTTGCACCGGAAAATACTTTGCTTAAACCAAGACGCGAAACCCCAGTCACAAAACATTTTTTAATTACAACTTCATAAGATTTTAAAGTTCTAAAGAAATTTGTTAACATATTTAAATTGGTTTCGTACAATGCTTCATTATTATAATTATCGTTTAAAGGAACATCGTATTCATCCATGATAATGACTATTTGCTGATCATTTTTTCTAAAATACTTTAAAATTTTTTTAAAAACTCCCATGGAATCTTCATCAACCACTTCAATGGGATCATTGATATATTCATGATACACTTCGATTAATTCTTCAATTAAATTTTTATTTAAATTTTCAGAGCTACTGCCCACCGATAAATCTAAATAAATGATAGGAAAATTATAATTATCCCATGCTATTTTATCAAATAAAAAAGTTTTTGTAAATAAAGACTTTTTTCCTTGGTAAATATATTTTAATGTACTGCAAATGAGGGA
>JASGCT010000073.1 GCA_030053915.1 Alphaproteobacteria bacterium | reverse complement strand
ATATAAACTTTTTAAAGGAATTGGTATTTATTGCTTACAATTAGCCATTACATTAGACGTTTTTGGTAATATTGCAATGCAACATTTATTTAATAAATTTTTAATTAAACACGATGGGTATAAATTTGGCAATAATTTTGAAACTGTTTCGAGTGTATTAGGTAAAAATCAACTTAGAAATAGTTTAAAGCCTGCTGGTAAAACTTTGATTAAAATATTAGAACACATTGAAAGCGAACATTGTTTAAACTCTGTAAAATATTTAGATAAAAAATTTAATTTTTAATATATACTTTTAATTGTTAATGCACAACAATTTAAACCATAATATCTCTGTTATTAACGAATCACAATTTAATATCGATATTTATAATAACGATACGAACACCCCAAATTATTATATTCCTATACTTGTAACCGACCTGCTCGATTTTCCTACTGTTTCTAAAATCCAAAATAATATCACTAAACATAATAAAAACATGTATTTTAATGATATTAAAAATTTATTGCAGCATCTTGGACTTATAAAACAAATCAATAACCAAGATTATTTAGAGAAAATAGCTATTCTTTTTTTTGGAACTAAAGACCTCATTTTAAAATATTTTCCATTTTTTCAATGTACAATAATAATTGAAGACTCAAACTTTAGTCTAAAACGTCAAGAGTTTAACATCATTGACAATATTTTTAACGTTATTAATGAATTTAATAAAATTTATAAAATGCTTGCTTTAAATCCTGATGATTTTAAAAATAGTCCAGAACTTCCAGATAGATTAAAACAGCACCATAAAATTTTTGAAAACTGCATATTTAGTATGTTCTATAACTACGATTTTTTTCAATATCGCCATTCTAAAATTACATTTACAAATAATTCAATACATTTTGACTTCCCATTATTAAACAAATCTCAAATGCATTCTATTTATATTGCCCCTAAAAATTGTTTCAAAAATATTTTATTGAAAATTAATACATTTCAACAATACGATGATATCTTGAGCCTTGATACAACTGATAATGAAAACCAACGAAATACTATTTTATACGAAAATTTAGTTTATATTAATAATAATTATCTTGTGCTGCAGCGTCCCAATTATTTTTATATTAAATTACAAAACAAAGCAAATTTAAATAGTATTATAAGATCTCATTTAATAAATTGTATAAAAACATTTTTAATCAGTTCTATAAATCACGATTCCGTTTTAAATTTAAATATTTTTAATCTGTTCCCAGAACTTATAAATAGCTATATGAAATTTAGCGATAATTCCCAAAATGACGTGAACACTCAAATAAAAATTTTGTTAGCACTTAAAAAATTGCAAAACAATTGTTTACTTAGTAGTTTGCATCAAAATGATGCCATTTTTTTAAATGATGTTATTTATAACTTAAAGTCCCCACTTTATTTAAAAAAATCTACATTACCTCGTAAAACACGCACATTAATACCAAAATCTCAAGAAAATACTAAGTTAACCACTGTTAAAAATTCTTCAATAATTGCACCTAATCTATCTATTAAAAATTCTATAAAAATTCCTTTAAAACTAAGAAATAAAATTAAAAAACTCTCAAAAAGAGAGGTAAATTATGAAAACGTAACGTCCATAATATTAGATCTTTGCCATTTGCAACCAATGACAATTCCAGAAATTGCTTATTATATAAAACGAAACCCACGTTATATTTCAACCTATATTTCAAAGCTTCGGGTTCAAAATAAATTATTACTTTTTTATCCAAACATTAAAAATCACCCCCAACAAAAATATATTTCTAATAACCCAATTATTTAATGTTTTAAATTACACCTTAAATAGCTTATTTTTAATAAGTGTTAAATAACCGGTTGTTTTTTGGTTTAAAGATATATAAATAAAGAAGTTAAACTGTAATCGTTGTAAAATTTCATCTTTTTTGTTAAAACTTAAAATTATTCTAAATTTATTTGTATATTTGCACTCTAAATATTAATTTATGTATCCAAAAGAAATTGTACAACCTATGAAAGATGAGTTATTGCAACATGGTTTTAAAGATTTAACATCGCCTGAGCTTATTCAAGAATTTATTACACAATCCGGCAGCAGTGTCTTGGTTATCAACTCTGTTTGCGGATGTGCCGCTGGGTCTTGTCGTCCTGCTGTTATCCATGCTATGCAACAAGCTCTTAAGAAGCCAAATCATTTAGGAACTACATTTGCCGGCTTCGATGTGGAAGCTGTTGAATACCTCAGAGAAAAATTAATTCCTTACCCAGCATCATCGCCAGCCATAGCATTTTTTAATAATGGCAAATTAGTACATTTTGTTGAACGCTTTCAAATAGAGGGTAGAAACGCCGCGCAACTTAGCGAACATATACTTGCTATTATAGATAAGTTTTTTTAAATAATGTACCCCAATCTTTATTATTTTTTTCTAAAAACTTTTGGCTGGGAACTTCCTTACTTAAAAATTTTTAATACCTTTGGTGTTTTTGTCGCCTTAGCTTTTATACTTGGAACATATTTTTTAACCAAAGACATTAAACGGCGCGAAAAAAATAATTTATTAGCTTTTGAAAATGAAGAAATTACTATTGGAGAGGCACCAAATCCTTGGTTAGTTTTTGGACAATTTTGTTTAGGATTTTTTATTGGGTTCAAGATTTTAAATTTAATACTTTATAGTTCTAAAATTGATAACCCAGAAAAATTTTTATTTTCTGCAGAAGGAAGCTTGCCTTTGGGCATCATATTAGGCGGTTTGTTAAGTTATATCTATTATAAAAGTATTAAACAAAAACAACTTCCAACACCTGAAAAAAGAACCATTAGAATCTGGCCTTCCGATAGAATTACTGATATTGTATTTTTGGCATTTTTATGGGGGATTATCGGCGCCAAATTATTTTTTTATATTGAAATTTGGGATGATTTCTGGAAAAGTCCAAAAGAATACATTTTATCCTTAGGTGGTTTAACGTTTTACGGCGGACTTATAACTGCTTTTATTTTTATTTTTATTTATTTAAAAAAACACAAAATTGATGCCATTCAATTTTTAGATACAGGTGTTGTTATTCTTTTGCTTTCTTATGGTGTTGGTAGATTAGGTTGCCATTTTAGTGGCGATGGCGACTGGGGTATTGTTAATAGTAATCCCAACCCATGGAAATTTTTACCCGATTGGTTATGGAGTTATAATTATCCCAATAATGTTGTTAACGATGGAATCCCTATACCAGGATGCACGTATGCTCACAATCGCATATTACCTCAAAACGTTTACCCCACATCTTTATACGAAGCAATCATTATGATTTTAGCTTTTATTGTCCTTTGGAATTTAAGAACCAAATTAAATAAACCACTCCTTTTAACAGGTATATATTGCATTATTAATGGCACAGAACGATTTTTTATCGAAAAAATACGAGTTAATTATAAATACGATTGGGGGTTTATGCATCCCACCCAAGCCGAAGTCATTTCATCCATTTTTATCGTTGTAGGCTTAGGCATTTTAGCCAAAATATATTTATTTAAACCTAAAATTATATAACATGCCATCCTTTGATATTTCTACAAAATTAGATTTACAACTTTTAGAAAATGCTGTTAATACTACTATTAAAGAATTGAAAAATCGATTTGATTTTAAAGATTCACCCTTCGAAATTGATAATCTTAAAAAGGAAAATCTTTTAAAAATAACTGCTGAATCCGACATGAAACTTACTCAAATTGAAGACGTTTTAATTTCAAAATGCCTTAAACAACATATTGATGCACGTTCATTAGATATCGCAAGTCCAGAAATGATTCAAAGCGGTAAACAAGTATATAAAAAAATTCCTGTAAAAAACGGTTTATCGCAAGAAGATGCCAAGAAAGTTGTTAAACTTATTAAAGACCAACAATTTAAAGTTCAAGCCGCCATCATGGACGACATTATTCGGGTTACAAGTAAAAAGATTGATGAACTCCAAGAGGTGATACAATTCTTAAAACAAAATACAACCATAGAACTGCCATTACAATTTATTAATATGAAATCTTAGTTATAACATAAATAACTAAAAATTACTTTTGAATTCTTGTCTTTAATTCTTCAATGGGAATGGTTAGAAGCTTAGATAAAACATGAATTGTTCCTTTTTTATAGGCAATTATTTTAACAGTACTTACATCATCTGGTAAATATACCAATTGTGTATATTTGGGATAGTAATTGTCTGGTAGCGAGCCATCTAAAGAATAATAAACATCGGTATGTAACGTTTCATTTTCAATAACTAAAAACAGGCTATCTTCGCGTTGCATGGCACTCACAATAGGGTCGTACATCGCCGTAGAGAAATTTATATTTTTTTCTTTTAACATCAGAAAATGGGTAGGTATTTTGTCAGTAAATTGTTCCCAATTTTTCTTATCTAGATTTGTCCATAAAGCCTCAGAAATTGCCATAGCTCGGGGCCAAACCATATAGTCTAAACTTCTGGTATTTTGAATTTGTTCAGTCCAAATATTGGCTTGTCCTCCTATAATATATGAATTATCAGCGCCTTCGGTAAAAGGATTAAAAGCATAACAAGTTTTCATTCTTAACCCTTTATAAACACTAGGTTCGGTTAGTTTTTCGCCTTGATAATAATCTAAATAAGCAAAAGTAGTTGGCGACATCACTACTTTTAACTTTTGTTTACTTGCATCAATACCACCTTGGGTACCGCGCCAACTCATGATAGCCACTGTGGTATCTTTATTTTCAGCTAAAATTTCATCCCAACCGATAGCTTTTTTGCCTTTAGAATTGATGATTTTAATCACTTTTTGAGTAAAATAACTTTGCACGTCATCCATCGTTTTCAATTGATTATCTTGCATAAGTTTTTGGACAGCAGGATCATTTTCCCAAAAATTCTTAGGACATTCATCACCACCTATATGAATATAAGGAAAAGGAAACAGTTCTGCAATTTCAGAAAATATTTTATCTAAATACTCATAAACAATGGGTTTCGCTGGGCTCACTGTGTTATTATAAAAAGCAATTAAGTGATGCGCTTTACTTTTTTCCCAATCAACAACCGGTGCACCATTACTAACCTGAAAACAAGACGGTGTACCACTTAATTCTGGATAAGCACTTACTAAAGCCATACTATGTCCAGGCACGTCAATTTCTGGTAAAATTTGAACGTTTCTAAGACCCGCATAAGCTACGATTTCTTTAATATCATTTTGGGTTAAAAATCCGCCATAATTTTTGGGTTCATAAGATAAAGCGGGTAGGGTATTAGCCCATTTTCCAATACGATTGGCACGCCAGGCACCAACTTCTGTTAATTTTGGTAAAGATTTAATTTCAATCCGCCAGCCTTCATCGTCGGTTAAATGGAGATGCAAAATATTGTATTTATAGCCTACCATATTATCAATAAATTGTAAAATCTGCTTTTTATCAAAATAATGTCTTGATATATCTAACATTAAACCTCGCCAACCAAACTGGGGTTGGTCATCTATTTGTAAATTTGGAATTTTTTGATTATGTAGCGTAGCGTTAAAAACCATTTGTTTCAAGGTTTGCAGTCCGTAAAAATACCCACTTTGCGACGAGGCAAAAATCTTGATATTATGCTCTTTAATAAGTAGTTGGTATTGTTCGGGCTGAAAGGAATTTTGGGCTTCAAAATGTACAAGGAGTTGCTTTTTGTTTGATGCCTTTAAATAAGATTGTTTATTTAAATCTTCAATCAAATTTTGACACATTTCAATGAACTTATTATCAAGATTTAATATATTTTTATCTAAAATAAAACGGCCATTAGAAAATGCTAACGAATCATTAAATATCTGAATGTATTTGGGTTCTGGAATAATTGTTAGTTTTTGTGTCTTAGCATTATTGTAGATACATAAAAAAAAGAAAACAACCCAGATCGTTTTAAATAATGAATTCTTTGTAGATAATTTGCGCATCATTAAAAATTATATTTTACAAAGGCTTCCATTGCAGAGTATTTTGTTAAACCTAAAAGGGCAAATTGTTCAGCAGTATCTTTATTGCGGTCTTCGGCTCTTTGCCAAAATTCTCTACTATCCGACCCCATAAAAGGTACAATATCTTTTTGAGATTGATGGTTATATATGCCTAAGCGTTTTTGTACTACTTGCTCGGGGCTCATGGGTACAGCCATTTCTATTTCATCAATTGCCCACTCTTGCCAAGCCCCTTTATAAAGCCAAAGCCAGCAATTTTTTATCCAACCTTCGGGTTCTTCTTGTTTAATTTCTTTTAAGGCTTTAATAACTAATTCTAAACATACTTTATGCGTACCATGTGGGTCGGCTAAATCGCCAGCACAATAAACCTGCTGCGGTTGTACATCGTTGAGTAATTTTTTAGTTATATCAATATCAGCTTGGGTTGGAGCATTCTTTTCAATTTTCCCAGTTTCATAAAAAGGCAAATTTAAAAAATGGACGTTTTTATCTGGAATCCCAACATATCTACAGGTTGATAAGGCTTCACTTTTACGAATAATCCCTTTTATTTTAAGAATTTCAGAACTATCAAACTGAGTATCGCTTTTAGATTTAATAAAATTAGTTTGCGCTTTATAAGTGGCTTCATTTTGTTGATTATTATTACCAAAAAGCTTATTATAGTCGTTAATTAATTCTAAAGAACGAAGTACAAAATCATCGTGAACAGCAATATTACCGCTCACTTGGTACGCTGTATGCACATCGTGTCCCTGCTGATGAAGTCGAATAAAAGTGCCTCCCATGCTAATGATATCGTCATCTGGATGCGGCGAAAAAATGATAATTTTTTTAGGATATGGGTGCGACCGTTCAGGATGATTGGGTAGGGTAGTGTCTTTACCACCTGGCCACCCAGTAATGGCATCTCTTAATTGATAAAAAACTTCTAAATTAAGTTGATAGGCTTCGGTGCCTAATTCAACAATAAGTTCGCTTAGTCCGTTCTCAAGGTAGTCTTGTGTGGTAAGACTTAAAATAGGTTTTTTAAGCAAAAAACAAAGGTCAATAACCGCTTTTTTAATCATAGCTTTATCCCATTGCACCGATTTTGTTAGCCAAGGTCTTTTAATACTTGACAATTCAGACGAGGCAAATTTATCTAAATAAAAAGTACAATTTGCATGGGTTTGTAAAATACTCGCAGGTAGCGCTTCGGTAATACTATCTTCAACGGCTTGAGCTATCACTTTGGCTTTACGTGACCCCCAAGCCATTAAGATAATTTTTTTAGCTTCTAAAATTGTGGCAATTCCAGCTGTTAAGGCAAATTGAGGCATCGATTTTAAACTCGAAAAATCAGCCGAATTAATAAACATAGTATCATATTCTAAATGTATCATCCGCGTTCTAGAATAAAAACTCGACCCCGGTTCATTAAAACCAATATGTCCATTATTACCGATACCAAGTATTTGGATATCAATACCACCGTATTGTTTAATTTTTTGGTCGTACTCTTGGCAATAAATTTTAATATGTTCTTTAGGATGTTTACCATCAGGAATATTAATATTTTCAGCTGGTATATCAACATGATTAAACAAATGATGATGCATAAATGCCCAATAACTTTGGGGTGCTTCTTTGGCAATAGGATAGTATTCGTCTAAATTAAAGCACACCACATTTTTAAACGACAGCTTTTCGGCTTTATATCGACTTACAATCTCTTGATACAATAAAATAGGTGTGTTACCAGTAGCTAAACCTAATACTAAATGTTGATTTAGCTTTTGTTTTTCAAGAATGGCGTTGATGATGTTATTGGCAATTGTTTTAACCGCCAATAGTTGTGAGTCGTAAATTTTGTAATTTATTTTTTCACTTTTCATAAAAATTATTTTTGCAAATATATATATATTATTTAATATTTTTATTTTATTTTTGCAAAATAAAGTATCTTTGCTAATTATTTTTAAAATTATAGTTTTGAAATTATCCGTTTTTAATAAGAATATAAGAAATCTGAAAATAATTTTTAATTTTAGATTGATTGTTATACTTCTAAGTCTTTCTTTAGTGGATGCTATGAGCCAATCCATCGAAGGAAGCATTAAAAATCAACAAGGTCAGCCTATACCACATGCCTCAATTTTATTAAAGTCTTCCCAAAAAGGGACCATCGCCAATGACATGGGGCATTATAAATATACGCTTCAAAAAGGGCAAGTAGATTTAGAATTTAGAGCCATTGGCTATACCCCTAAAATCGTCCATTTTGACATGAAACATGATACTCAAAAAATAATTTATAATGTAGTTTTAGAATCACAAATCGTTGAATTAGAAGAAGTGAGTATTTCTAATAATCAAGAGGATTATGCCTATAGTATCATGCGAAAAATGATTACCAAAGCGCCCTTTCATTTAAACGAAATCAAAACATATACTGCCAATGCCTATATCAAAGGCTCTGCCAGATTAACCCAAATTCCTTTTTTGTTTAAAAATAGAGTTAAAAAAGAAGCTGGTATCGTTAAAGACCAAACCTACGTGTTAGAAAGTATTGTAAATATTAATTTTGCAAAACCAAGTAAATATTCTGAAAAAATAGTATCCAGACGCGATAATTTTCCTGAAGTCTTAAAAAATCAAGACCTCAATGTGTTAACTACCAACCCCAATTTGTATCAACCCAGTATTTCGGGCACTATATCACCTTTAAATCCCCAAAGCTTTCAATATTATAAATTTAAATACCTGGGGAGTTTTAAAGAAGGTAATTTTAAAATTAGTAAAATTGAGGTCAAACCGAAAGTATTAAGCGACCAAGTGGTAGAAGGCGAACTTTTGATTGTGGAAGATTTATGGAGTATTTATGGCTTCAATTTTCAAATGCAAAACACCATCGGTAAAATCAGCTTAGCCCAACAATGTGCCCATTTTAATAATATCTGGATGCCTCTATTTTTTCAAACAAAAGTTAATTTTAAGTATTTTGGCTTTGGCGGCGATATGAATTATGTTACGCAATATAAAGAATACAGTATTCAATTAGACCCCAATTTTAAAGTATTACCTAAGATTGTAGATGAAAAATTTGAAAAAAAACGAACCAAAGCCACCAATAAAGCCAAACCCAAGAATTATACAGAAGCTTTAAAAGCTTTAGAAGGCGATTTAACCAAGAAAAAACTTAAAGAAAGTTTAAAACTCATTAAAAATGAAGAAGCCAAAAAAGATAGTTTGGTTTCAAACTATAGTTGGGATTTTAGTTACGAGGTAGATTCGCACGCCAACGAAAAATCAGACTCGTTTTGGAACGCCGAGAGACAAGTACCTTTAACCGAAAATGAACAAAAAGGCTATGCTCAAGCCGATAGCATCTATCAAAAAGCGAAACTCAATCTTGCCAATGATAGTTTAAAACGAAACAATAAATTTAAAATATTACATCTTTTAACTGGTAATATTTATACGTATAAATCATTTGACCAAAAAACCGTTTTCGACTTAAGTCGTTTTATTTTAAGTTTTACTGCCGTGGATGGCTACTATTTAAAAACCCAAGTTAATTTTTTAAAATTAATTAAAGATAGTGTGTTACACGATTGGGGGGGCTATCTCCGCTATGCA
The DNA here is from genome assembly GCA_030053915.1 of Alphaproteobacteria bacterium. GTDB lineage: Bacteria > Bacteroidota > Bacteroidia > Chitinophagales > Chitinophagaceae > JASGCT01. The sequence goes on along the minus strand of JASGCT010000073.1, from coordinate 925 downwards.
AGTCAAAGAAAAACCTTAAATGCTGGTATTTATTGGAGTAAACCTTGGCAAAATCAAAAAAATTATATTAAGTTAGACCTACAATCTGCAATTCTACAAATTAATCCCGAAAATCCAATTCATTATCTTTGGGATGGATTTTATACTGGTTTTTTAAATAAAAATTATGGTCGTTACTTAATAAATAATTACTTTAAAGTATTTTATCAACGTCAATTAAATAATAAATTGGCTTTACAAGTGAATAGTAGTTTTCAAAATAGATATTCTTTAGATAATACCTCTACCCACGGTATATTTAAAACAGATGTTTTTTTTGAAAATAATAATCCTAATAATTTTTTTAATACCAATACAGATTTTGATAATCATAATCAAATAGTTTTAGGGGCTACGCTGCGTTGGAATCCAAAAGCCACCAAGGGAAAATTTAATCATCGAATCATCACCAGCCATAATAAAGATTTAGAACTTAAATGGCATCTTAATAAAGCTTTTATCGATTATCCATATACTTCATTACAGTTTTCTTTAGAACAAAGATTATCATTAGGACAAGTGGGTCGATTACAATATTTTGCCCAATATAACGACTTTATTGAAAAACCAAAATTATTTATAGATTATACGCATTTTAAAGGTAACCAAACCAATATCAGTACCTCCGAAAATTATCATTTTAGAAATTTACTATATTATTATTTTAGTACACCTTTTAAAAGCCTTCAAGCGCATGTTAATTTTGAACCTCGTTTAACTTTATTAAACAGAATAAAATTATTATATTATTATGGGATAAAAGAATCCTTACAAGCCCATTTTTTGTTTTTAGAAAATGCTCCCAATGGTTCGTTTCATTACGAATTTGTGTATAAAATTGATGGTATTTTACGAGTGTTAGGCATAGAATTTGCCTATTCAAAAT
>JASGCT010000072.1 GCA_030053915.1 Alphaproteobacteria bacterium | reverse complement strand
AATCGAGTATCAAAGACGTAGCACGCGTATTAGATTTACCATTGAACGATAGTAATAAATTAGCAAATTTAGTTCCATCTAAAGCAGATGTTAAATTAAAAGATATTTTAGAATTACCTTTAGATAATGTTGAAGAAAAATACCAAAAATTGAACAAAAATAAAACCGAATCTGATATCAAAACAAAATCAACTAATTTAGTAGATTCTAAAAAATATAATGCAGCTCAAATAGATAATATTAAAGAATTACGGCGTTATTTAGCGGATAAAAATAGTTTGGAATCAAAGGTGCTTTCAAAAGCTAAAGAATTAGAAGGATCCATTAGAAATACTGGGGTACATGCATCAGCTATAATTATTGCCCCAAAAGATTTGACAGATTTGATACCAATATGTATAAGTAAAAATACCGATTTATTTGTAACCCAAATTGAAGGTGACGATATTGAAAAATCAGGTGTTATTAAAATGGACTTTTTAGGCTTAGCTACTCTTACTATAATTAAAAAAGCATTAGAAATAATAGCCCAAGTTGATAATATTGATATTGACATGGATAAGATTAGTTTAACCGATGATAAAACATTTAAATTATTTCAACAAGGCGACACTATTGGTATATTTCAGTTTGAAAGTGAAGGAATGCAAAAATATCTAAAACAAATGAAACCCGACTGCATTGATGATTTAGTTGCCTTAATTGCATTATATCGCCCAGGTCCTATGAAGTATATTGATACTTATATTAGACGTAAATTTGGAATTGAAAAAATAGATTATTATTTACCTGAAATGAAAGAATATTTAGAAGAAACTTTGGGTATTTTTGTATTTCAAGAACAAGTGATGTTAATGAGCCAAAAGTTAGCAGGATTTTCTAAATCTGAGTCCGATTATTTACGGAAAGCTATGGGGAAAAAAAATGTTAAATTAATGGAAGAAATGCGACTTAAATTTTTCACCAAAATGACTGAAAAAGGATACGATGAAATTGTATGTAATAAAATTTGGGATGATTGGAAAGACTTCGCCGAGTATGCTTTTAATAAATCACATTCTGTCGCTTATACGTTTTTATCCTATCAAACAGGATTTTTAAAAGCTAATTACAGGGAGGCTTATTTAGCCGCCCTATTAAATAATGCCGGTAATGCCGAAAAAATACGTGTATTTTTAGATGATTGTAAAAAAAATAATATCAAAGTTTTAGGACCAGACATTAATGAGTCGGATATAGGCTTTACAGTTAATAAACAAAAACAAATTCGATTTGGGTTAGGAGGCATTAAAGGATTAGGTATCAATACCATTCAAGACATTTTAGATGAACGAAAATTACATGGAAATTTTAGTAATCTATTTAACTTATTTGAAAGATTGGCTAATAAAACACTCAATAAAAAATCTATTGAATGCTTAGTGTATTCAGGAAGTATCGATTCTATTTCTGAATATTCAAGAGCCACCATTTTAAATAAAAAAGATGATGCTAGTAAAGCTAATTATGAAAAATTATTAGATTTTGTTCTACAAAAATCTAAACTTGAAATCGAAAATTCAAACAGCTTATTTTCAAATTTTACAGAAGAAGTAGCTGTTAAAAAACCTGAAATTATAGCATGTCCAGATTGGCATAAACTAAAACAAATTAATTATGAAAAAGATTATACTGGCATGTATTTTACGGGGCATCCCTTAGACGATTATTTTTTTGAATTAAATCAACTTAATTTTACACCTTTAAATATATTTAATTTAAAAAAACCCGTCACCTCTTTTAACGATAATACTAAAGAAAATGCTGACCAAAATAATGTAATAGATTCCGAAGAACAACCTGAAGAGGATATTGTGAAATTTAATTTAAATGAAAAAATTAGAATTGGCGGTATGATAACTATGCAACAGCCAAAAATTTCTAAGAATGGTAAACACTATTTAGTATTTGACATTGAAGACTTTACAAGCAAAACCAGTTTTACTTTATTTAGTAACGATTATGTAAAATACAAAAATTTTATTGAAGGAAATTTTAAAATTTTTATTGAAGGAAGTTTTGAATTTAGTAATTTTTTGAATAGAATTGAATTTAAAATAACTAAAATTGATTTATTGGAAAATATTATGCTTCAAGTAAAAGGTATTACCCTTAAATTAACCCCCGATATGGTAACTTCAGAGTTTATTCATGAATGGGAAACCTGTTTATCTAACTGTAAGTCTGGTTCAATAAGTTTAAGATTTGTAATCGAAGATTTTAAGCAAGGCGTAGATATTAAATTATTACATAGTAAAAAGGTGTCTATTCATGAAGAATTTAAACTAAATATTTATAATAAATACCCGCAAAATTTCGAAATATTTTTATAGTAATAGATAACATTTTTGATTTTAATCTATCGCCTACATGTCTGTATTTTAAAACGAGGGATTTATATGTAATGCCGCATCCCTTAGAAGAAATTTGATAATAAGCGAATTCCAGAATAATTATTATTATTTTGATCTAAACCATATACAAATTCTAATGTAAAATATTTAAATAAATGTTCTAAGCCAATTTTGTATTCGTGATAATATTTTGTTGAATTTATATATAAAAAATTAGCATTCAAGGTTACAAAAATATCCCATTTTTTAATGGACGTTTTATTAAACAATCCTTTGATTTGGTATTGATTAAAAGAGGTAAGATAAAAATCATTTTTATTACTAAAGAGATAAATTGGCAGGGCTTGAAAGCTGGCAATTTTATAAGAATTTAAAATAAATTGATTGGTATAGTAATGATTATAATCCATAATTTCAACATGATGCGTATTGATAAAACCGCCAACAATTAAATGTACATTAAGGGTACCAAATTGATTAAAATTTTGTTTATGAATAGCTTGTAAATCCCATTTATTAAAATTAAGAACACTTTTAAATAATTTTGGTATGGCTTGAGTAAAATTTAAAATTAAGGTTGGTAGTTTATTTTCTACTAAATATTGTTTAGAACCAATACTTTCATAATGACTATTAATTTGCCATTTTAATTGAATTTTTAATAATGCCCCTGCATGCTCGGTAAACTGTTGATTCAAAATTTCAGTAGGATAATTAGGTAATATGCGCGTGGTATAGCCTATGATAGGATAACGGGTTAAATTTGAAAGTGGTTCTCGATATTCATAATAAAATTTTGTCTGTATTTTCAAACCATTTTTAAGTTCAAACGTATAGCCTGTTTTAATAAATTTTTGATAATATATTTTTAAGTAATTCATATTATCTAATAAATAATACAAGCTATTAATATTCTCAGCAACAGGATTTTCGTTATTAAATTGATTAATTTGCGTCCCAATTCCAAATTCAATACTTTTATAATAAGGAGTTCTTGTACTATACATAACTTTTAAATTGGAGGCTAAAGTGCCACTATTAAAACCGTAACGCGTATCTAATCCCAAACTCAATTTTGAACTGTTTATAAATTCTTTAGTAAGCATTAATTTATTATTCGTTTTGAAGCCTTCTACAGGATTTATATTAAAATTATGTGTTAAGGGTTGAAATTCAAAACTTAACAAACGATTTTCCCATGATATTTTTCTACCTATAAACAAAATATCGATAGGCAATTGGTATTTAAAATAAAAATTTTGAAATTTGGTATGATATAATTGATAAAGGCTATCTTTTTGAGACGACAACATGGTGTGCATTAAAAAAGTTCCTAGACTTATGCTGTCGTCATAACTTTTTAATAATGAAATATTTGAGTCGATTTTTAATGGTAAAATATTGAAATTATTAGTATTATTTTTATTAGAAAATTGGCTTTCAAATCTATTATAAAAATTGTAAAACGCGTAGCATTTTATATGAAAAAAAACTATAATAATCCCAAACGTTAATAAATGTTTTAAATATAAACAATGATTTTTCATGTTAAAAATAGCTATCATTTTAACCACGCCATTATAATAACGATTGTTTATTAAAAAGTAGTTAAAAAATTATTTTAAAATAATTTTTTAATTGAAAAAAAAGTATTATCTTTGCGCATCTTTAATTCTGGTGCGATAGCTCAGTTGGTAGAGCAAAGGACTGAAAATCCTTGTGTCGGCGGTTCGATCCCGCCTCACACCACAAAAAAAACGCCGAACCTCGTAAGCCGGATTCTGTTTCTACCCTATCATTTATCTCGCACAAACATTACTGTTTATGTCTTGCTGTCCACCCTGAAACTCCACCAAGCAGGTGTCAAACGTTTCTATACATGACATTACAGCACCCAAGGTTTACCCAAATAAATTGTTACCAATCTATATTGTAAGCTTTTACCTTACATTTTCACCCTTACCATTAACTGGCGGTTATTTTCTGTGGCACTATCTCGTACTATAAGTAGCCGGCTCTTAACCGGTGGGTTGCTTTTTGCTGTCCAGACTTTCCTCTAATAAATTATTAGCGATAAAGCGGGTTCGGCGCGATGCAAAATTACAAAATATTATTCAATTGACCAAACTTCACTGCCTCTTAACAATTTATCAAGATCGCCAGTGCCTTTTTTAGAAATCACTTGATTTACTTGCTGCACTAATAACTCTTCATAAGTAGGTCTTTGGTGTTCATAAAATACTCCAAAAGGACGTGGTAAATTAGAATGTTCGGAGTTGGGTTGATCGAAAAAACGGGTTAAGATTTGCGCTTTATAAAAATCCATCTCATCGTGAATCCACAAATCTTCAGCCGAAACATGACTATCTAAATTTACTACTTCAGGTTTTAAGCCGTTTAATCTAATTCCTTTGTTGTTTTGAGCACCATAAATTAATGGTTTGCCTTGCTCTAAAAATAAACATTCGTCGGCTTTTGAAGATTTTTCAGTATATATTTCAAAAGCACCATCATTAAAAATATTACAATTTTGATATATCTCAACAAATGAAGTTCCTTTATGCTTTGCGGCTCTAAAGATTGTTTGTTGTAAATGTTTGGGATCTCTATCCATGGTTCTGCAAACAAAGCTGGCTTCGGCACCAAGAGCAAGCGCTGCAGGGTTAAATGGATGGTCTAAACTTCCATAAGGTGTACTTTTGGTTACTTTATTAAATTCGGAGGTTGGTGAGTATTGCCCTTTGGTTAAACCGTAAATTTGATTATTAAACAATAATAAATTAATATCGAAATTGCGTCTCAAAAGATGAATAGTATGGTTGCCACCAATACTTAAAGAATCACCATCGCCACTAACTACCCAAACACTTAATTCAGGACGTGAGGCTTTTAATCCACTGGCTATGGCAGAGGCGCGTCCATGAATAGAGTGCATGCCATATACATTCATATAATAGGGGAAACGGCTTGAACATCCAATGCCACTTACTATAACAATATTTTCTTTAGGAATACCAAGCGTGGGCATTACTTTTTGTACTTGGGCTAAAATAGAATAATCGCCGCATCCCTGACACCATCTTATTTCTTGGTCCGAACTAAAATCTTTAGCGGTTAACGGTTTAGGTTGTATTAATGTTTCAGTCATATATAAAATTTTTATTTATTTTTGTTGAATTAAAGCCTCCCAAAATTCAGCGCCTCGTCTTGTATGTGGAATTACAATAGTTCCTCCAACAATATTTGCGACTGCAAAAACCTCGTAAACTTCTGATGTTGTTACGTTATTTTCAAAGCATTTTAAAAGATGATATTTTATACAATCATCGCAACGTAAAACCATACTTGCTACAAGACCAAGCATTTCCTTAGTTTTTACACTTAATGCGCCTTCTTGATATGTATTTGTGTCTAAATTAAATAAGCGCTTTAACACTAAATTATCTTTAGACATTAAAACCTCATTCATTTTTGTTCTATACGAATTAAAATCTTCAATTAAGTTTTCCATTTTACAATATTTAGTTGCAAGATACTATTTTTTTTAATAAAAATAGATTTAATTTATATTTTAAAATATTTTATTAAAATTAGGGGGCTATTTTTCTTTTAAAATACGATTCATAGTTTGGTATATGGCAATTGTATTCTTGATTTAATAAAGGCGATGTTATCATAAAATCGGCAGAAGCACGGTCGCACGCCATAGGAATATTCCAAACAATTCCTAAGCGTAAAAGGGCTTTAACATCACTGTCGTGGGGTTGGGCTTCCATTGGATCCCAGAAAAAAATGATGACATCTATTTTAGCATTTGCAACCAAAGAACCAATTTCTTGGTCACCACCCAATGGACCGCTTAATAGTTTAGTAACATCTCGATTCAATTTTTCTTCTAACATTTTTCCTGTAGTTCCGGTGGCAATAAGATTATGAAGGTTTAGAATGTCTCTATTATAATATGCCCAGTCTATTAAATCATTTTTTTTATGATCATGAGCAATCATTGCAATTGTTTTTTTTGGGGCAAATTTTCTATAAGATTCCATCAGTTTAATTTTAGTTTTATTAAATATCGTTCAACCTTTGCAACATCTTTTAAAAAAAAATTCGGAATAACTCCAGAGGTTTTAAAACTATCTAAATCTTTTAAAAAAATATCTCTAAAATATTCGTTCCTATTTAGAGGTTTTTTATCGGCATACATTTTATAAATTTTAAACGACTCTTTAAATTTACCTAAAAATAATTTTGCCGTTACAAGGTTTGTGATAATCCAATCATTTTCTGGGCTCATTGTTAGTCCTAATTGAGAATAATATTCCGCTGAGTCAAATTTAGTAACAAAAGAATAATAAAAGCCTAAATTGCCATACAAATTAGATAATAATTCATTAAAAACACCATTATTATTATTCATTTCATAATAATTTACACACTTTTGAGTATAATAAACTGTGTTTTGATAATCTTTTAATCTACTATATACATTACTTAACTGTAAATAAATCCATAATAAAGAAGGCTCAATACCTTTATCGTTTAAGGCTGATTTTTCTCTAATTTGAAGACATTCAAGTAAATTAATTTTTGCCTCATTAAAATTATTCTCATGAAAATTTAAACTAAAAAGTGCTGATAATAAATTGGAATACTCAAAATTATATTCTGCATTGTTTTTCGGTAAAGATTGCCATATTAATAAACATAAATTTAAAAATTGTTTGCACGAATCATATTGCTCTATTTCAAAATATGTAACCCCTAATTGTTTATATAAATTAAATTGCTTAAAATACAAGTTTACAGAATCTATATTTTTATCAGATTTTAATTTTAAACTATTTAAGGCTTCTTGGTAAAAACTAATGGCTTCTTTATAAGAATTGTTTTGAAAATTTAAATCCCCAAGATTGGTAAGCACCTTTATTTTATCATTTACAAAAACGTCAGGATAAAATGTGTTCAAGTTTTCAATGTTACTTAGTGCTTGATTAAAATAATTTTTTGCTGAATCCACTTGGTTTTGAGAAGCATAAATTAACCCTAAATTATTAAGCGAATATACAAGTTCTGGAGACGCATTTTTTTCTTGCGCTTGTAGAAGTTGATAATTTAAATTGATATTTTCTTTATAATATGCAATAGCTTTTGTAAAATTACCAATTTGTAATTCTACATTAGCTAATTTAGCTAAATTATTTATTAAAAAAATATAACTAATTTCTGGACTTTGTTGCCAGATAGCTTTTATAATTGCTAAGGCTTCAAGATAATAATCTTCTGCTTTAATAAAATCGCCTTTTTTCTCATCTAAAGCAGCTATTTTAATTAATAAATCTGTTAATTGATATTTCGATTCAAAACTTGAATTTATCTCGGCTACAAACTTTTTGATGATTAAGGCTTTTTGAAAATAATTTTCAGATTTATTCGTATCGTTTTCAGAAAGATAGACTTCTCCAAGTGCTTGATATAAAAGGGCTAAATTAGATTCAAAATTTGGTGCATTCTTCAATGCGGGTGTTGTTTGCTCATTTTGAATACATAAATTAAAATAGAGTTTTGCTTTATCATATTTACCTTCATCAGCATAAATTTTTCCAATATTAAAGAGTGTTTTAGAATAATCGTCCCCATTATTTAACGGATCTTCTAAGGCAGATTCTTTAAATATCTTAGCTAAAACCTCTAAAAAAAAGTCCTTATCTTTAAAAATATTAAGTTTCTGTTCAAGTTCTAAAAATTCAATCATGACAAGAAAATTATTAGAATCTAACAAAATAAATTTTTCATACTCTTGTTGTCCGTTTATAAAATCATTAGATAATATTTCGGTTCTTATTTTTAGTAATATGAGTTCTTTGTAAGTATTTATTTTACTTTCTAATGATGTTGCATTTAACTGTATTAGTTTAGCATCTTTAGAATTTTGATTTGAAATTTTATTCTGGGAATTAACAGCATCATTTAAATTATCATAAATCGGCTTAAAATCAATATCTTTAATAATTAAACTCCAATCACCCTCTAAAAAAAAATCTATGTATTTTGAAAGCTCTTGATTATTATTTTTGAATTTTAGCACAGTATATACTTTTGAAATCAGGGTTATATAATCAGTCATCTTTTGAGTTTCATCATACAAATTAGTGATTCTATTATACGTATTTTTCAAAACGGTATTATTGGGTATTTTAGCGCTCCCATAAATTCCTAAACTATCTTGTAATAATTTAATAAGGCTATCATTAAATCTAATTTTATTTTTTTTAATTTTAGATTCTATATCATTTTGAATTTCAATAAATTCAGATTTTTTAACCAGATTAATTGTTAAATAATGTTTAGGTTTTAATTTAAAGTTTTTTAATTCAAAGCTATCTAAAATCAAAAATTGTTCGTTTTGAAAAGGTTGGTTGATATAAATACTCATATTGTCGCCAAGGCTATAATTATCGTTAAGTTTGAGTTCAAAACGACCGTCTGCATTAATTTTAGTGATATTATAAGGGTCGGCTTGAACAGATAATTGGCTTAAATTTATAAGCTTTGTTTTAGAATTATTTTTAAGACTTAACACATTAATTTTGCCAGTAATTATGGTTGTTTGGGCATTTAAAAAAGGTACACTTAATAAACTGAATATTAGATAAATGAGACCTTTTCTTAAAAAATTTAATTGCATAAATATATTTAGTGCAAAGTTAAGTTATATAATTTAAATTATTATTAAATTTTACAAAAATAATTTATAAATATTTAAAACCTGATTTGTGCAATGTATCGGTTCAAAATTTTTTATATGGGTTGTAGCTAAATTAAGACAATCTTGGCGAATTTTTAAATCTAATGAATCATTAATTGACTGTGCCATGGATTCGGCAGACAAAGGATGCACATAAATAGCCCCCGACCCTGCTACTTCAGGTAATGACGTAAGTTTTGTAGTTATCACAGGAACACCGCTTGCCATCGCCTCTAATATTGGAAGCCCAAACCCTTCGTATAAACTTGGATAAATAAAAGTAGTACTTAATTGATAAATAGCTGGAAGATCATGATAAATAGATTCTGGTTGGTACGCCTTGTCCTTAGGGTAATTTAAAAAAATAACTTGTTTTGTTAAATGATGTTTGGCTAAAAATTGTTGTATATATTCAAAATACTTTTTCCCATGTCCCACAACCACTAATGGTATTTTAAGACTATTTTTTAATAAATTTAAAGCTTGGCAAATTAACAATAAATTTTTTCTTGGTTCAATGGTGCCAACATACAAAAAAAATTGTTGCGGAAGATTGTATTTTGCTTGAATTGATTGAAGTGCTTCAGTACTATTTTTTTTTATATAATCTTGATTGTAACTCAAAAAACAAACTTTAATTTTTTCTTCAGGAACAAAGTAATAATTTATTAAATCATTCTTTGTGTTAAAGCTATCGGTCATTACAATATCGGCAATTTTACAAGCATGTTTAATTTTAGCACGATGTATCATGCGGTCGGCTAAAGGATAAAACTCAGGGTAAAACTCAAAAATAATGTCGTGAACAGTAACAATCTTAGGTAATTTTTTGGGTAAACATATAGGTAATTCGTTGGTTAGTCCATGAAAAAGGTCTATTCTAACATCTTTATTGAATAATCCTAAATTGCATAGACGCCACAATGAGGAAAATTTTTGAGCCATAAATGATTGCGGTTCAATTATTTTAATGTTGGTAGTTGTGGAATGAAGAAAAGATAGTTTGGGTTTTGGGGTAAAAAGAATATAATTAAATGAAGGCTCAACTTCTAAAAGTCCTTGAATTAAAGTGCGACTATAATTACCTAATCCTGTGGTGTTATGAAAAGCTCTTTTTGCATCAAAACCAATAGTCATTAAAGAATTTTAAAAATGTATTTTAGCCCAAGGTATTAAATAACCCATTATTAAAAAGGATATGATAAATAAAATGAGAGAATTTTTAGAGACGTCTTTTTTAAGTTTTAGATGCCCTACTGTAATTAATATAATGGCTAAGACCATACCAGTGGGATGTTCGACAAATAATTTTCTTAGATCGGCATTTTTCATAATAGCCCCCATTGTAGTGTTTAGTGCTGAAAGTTTTAAATAAAGTAAAACAAATGCTGATAAAAGCTGTATATGACTAAAAATTAACAAAAATTTAGTAATCTTTAGAGGGTTACAAAACTTACCACCAAAACGAGGCGCATAACCATATTCTACTTCTGCTACATCTTCTAGTAAAAC
>JASGCT010000154.1 GCA_030053915.1 Alphaproteobacteria bacterium | reverse complement strand
GAAATTAGTTTCATTATTATTGTTTTCTTATAATTTTTTTATAATTATTAGCAATGTTTAAGACATACAAGTGAGTACTGTCCAGCATGAATAGCTTCCTTTCTATTAGCCATAAATAGCCAAACAATCCACATGTGAGTTAAGAAAGTCATATAGGTTACTCTAGCTAAAGGTGAAAATGCTTTCCAACTAAGAAATTTGTCCACAAATCCTAAATAAATTAAAGATTATTTGCATAGAATGAGGTATTAGTTAAGAAAGTTGAATAGCAAAGGCAAACCTCCATGTCCGGCATAACAAGCATAAACCACCCAGGACATGCATAATGCCCATATTAAAAGATTCGTGTTGTCAAAAATGACCGCGATCCAATGTGAATAAGGAACACCGATATTCCAGAAGTAAACACTTTCCATATTTAAAACAGTAATCATAACGACAAATAGCCAAATTAATTTAAATTGAGTCTTTTAAATAAATAATAAAAAGATTTATGGTTGTAATATTTAAATAAAAATTTAAATTTAAATTACATTTGTAAGGTTAAATTGATGCTTTTTAGCTAACACAAAGCCCAAAAGTAAACCAATGTAAAAAGGGCCAGCATGTAAATAAGGTTTGAAGAAAAATTTGATCACATAATCAAAATAAAATTCCCTATTTAAAAAATGTAATTTTAAATTTAATTTTAAATAATTTTTACTTACTCAATTGCCAAGTGCATCGACAGAATAGTTGGTGGATAATCTTTGAAAGAATGAATTATAATGCCAAGGCCAGAAAATAAACCTATAATAAATAAAGTAGTGATGAAACCATAAATTGGTTTCCTCAATGTCAAGATGACAACAATTAATCCAATCACGTGAAAATGGAAATCATTTGCTAGCCACCAAGTTGGTAACAAACACTTTAAAGTTTCAAAAAGTTCATTTGATCAATCAATTGTTATTTTTGTTAGTTCAATAAACTCACTATATGTTCAACATCAACGTAATTTTGTATGAAAAGTAAATTAGTCAACCAATTTTTCTCGCATCCCTCTACAACTGGATTGATAATTTCTTTGAAAAATGGACCATTACCAAAAAATGAAAGAAAAAAAGTTCCCGCGATCGCGAAAACTAAACCAGGTAACAAGCGTATATATCTTGAGATTATATAACCAACAGGTGAAAATAGATTTTTATCTCCTTTGATGATTGTCCAAGTAACATAAGAAGTCAACAGTCCGCTGATCATATAAAAGATGTCCACAGACAAAGTTGCACTAAATAACCATTGCATGTATGGTGATGGTGTCATCATGTCAATCACTCCGAAAGTGTGACCTATTCAAAGTTTTTTAATTTAAAAAAATTAATTTTTAAAAAATCAAATAAAATTAAATTTAAAATAATTAAATTAAAAATTTCAATTACTGAATGCGTTATAATGGGCCCAGACCACAGTATGTCCAAATATAATCCACGACAATGTCAAAAATCTTAATCCATTTAAGCAACTTAAATTTGTATTTAACTTTTCTGTGTTCATTAAGATCTTGATATTTCTTTTTATTGAAAATGCATTCAAAAATGTAATCTCAGCTTTTAGAAACAGAAAAAAGTTGGTAACATTAATCTATTCAAATAATTTTAAAAATTTGTTCCCACTTAAAAATGTGAATAATTTTTAATAAAAATAAACGGACAATGGTTTTTAAAAAAATAAATATTCAAAACTTTAAAAAAATTATTAATTTATAATCAAAATGATTACCGTTAGTTTGTATTGAATCATTTAATGTGCCAATTATCGTTAAAACAATTGTAGTGATAAATAAAATCCTTTCATAAAAAATTTAAAAACAAAAGGCAAAAAATGGCGGCTTTTAATAAATTTCAATAATGATTTAATATTATTACTTACGCGGAAACTGTATGATAGTTAGTCCACTTGGATGGCGCGTCATAAGTGCTGCAGTTGATAACAGTGCCATTTAAGATAAGACGCTTTCCCACTATAAACAATTTGATCGATAAAGATGAAAATTGTATTTATATATTTCGTAAGTTTCATTTATTACTATTGATAATTTTTTTGTTGAACTTACGTTCATTCATTGTACGATTAACATCATCTTCAGTGCAGACTTTCGGTAAACAGACGTCAGTTCTGAATTGCGCGTACCAATTGTATTGCGCATATTTAGCTAGATATGAAATTAACTGGAAAGGTTTTTCAAGTCAAATTAATTTAAATAAAAACAGAATCGAGTTTAAAATGAGTAAAGGTTTACTTTTGTGTTATGAAAAGCTTTTGTTAATCCAGTTATATTATGCAGCGTATGATGAAACCTTGGCCTCTTTGGTAAATAATAGCGGAAATTGGTTGAACAATAATG
>JASGCT010000071.1 GCA_030053915.1 Alphaproteobacteria bacterium | reverse complement strand
ACGAAACTCAACAAGTACGCAGTTCGCCGCCTACCTAGTTGCAACTTGGGTTAAAGTCCTAACCTTGTTAGGCATTGTTTTAATGTTGAGTGTAACAAGTTGTGTAAAAGAAACATCAAATACCGAATTGGTTGTGTCTTATGCCGATTCCATTGTTGGGAATTGGACTTCAACCACAGTGGCTATTTTACCGGGAATAGGGGTAATTTCAGGCGGTTTTATTACCGACACACCTGCCAATCACAAAGATACCCTAACTGCAGTAAAAATAAATAGTAGTGCCGTTAAATTAAATTACACCTCTGCATATTCAGATGCCAAAACACATAATTTTATAGACACACTCCTGTTTTCAGGATCTACTATCTTGTTAACACCTTATGCCTTAGGAAAAATTTATAATCTTGATGGTAGTAATGTTTTAGTAAAATTAGATACCAATCTTGGAAATATTTTGGATACCAAAGATAGTGTTTTGGGCGTTTTGTATGCCGTAAGTTCTAACTTAAAATCAAACTATTATAATAAAAACTACTTAACGATAACTGGTGAATTTGTGTTAAATGTTAGAATTGATCAGGTTAAGTTAAGGAGTGGCGGTGGATTTCCAGGTGGCAATGGCTTTTATGCAGCGCTGCTTGGTATTGTTAAAACATTAAATCCTACTTGGAATTTTACCACAAGTGCCACAGCAACGTTACCAACACCTTCTAAAGGTACTGTAACATCTTCATTTAGACGCCTATAGCTAATTTTACAGTTTTATCAAAACCCTAAGGGTTCTAAAACCTTTAGGGTTTTTTGTTTTAAAGAAAATCAAAATTACCAACACATCCTTTATTTGTTATAAAATTACATTGATTATAAATTGTATACCCAAGTCCAAGGGACATTGTTTGTTTTTACCACGAAATCCTTCAGTTGATAAAAAAGATTATACGTTATTGTAAATTACCCTAAAATTCAAAAAAAATCTGTAATTTTGCAATTAAATATATTATTTTATGATACATAGAAAACTTAGAATGGGTATGATAGGCGGTGGTCATGATGCATTTATTGGTGCTATCCATCGTATTGCAGCAAATATGGACGGACTTATTGAATTTACTGCTGGAGCATTAAGTATTAACCCAGAAATTGCTAAGGCGTCTGGTGTATCTTTGTTTTTAGACCCAGAACGAACCTATTCTAATTATCAAGAAATGCTTGAAAAAGAACGGAGCATATCGGTTGAAAAACGCCTTGATTTTATTTCGATTGTTACGCCTAATTTTGCCCATTTTGCCCCTGCTATGGCTTGTTTAGATGCCGGTTTTAATATTGTTATTGAAAAACCAATTACTTTTTCGTTACAAGAAGCGCTTCAATTAAAGGCAAAACTTGATGAAACAGGTTTAAGTTTATGCTTAACCCATACGTATTCTGGATACCCCATGGTTAAACAAGCGAGAGCAATGATAGCTAAGGGACAACTAGGCAAACTTAGGAAAGTTTGGGTAGAATACCCACAGGGCTGGCTTAGTAAACTCTCCGAACGGGAAGGTAATGCCCAAGCTGCTTGGCGAACCGATCCTACAAAGTCTGGCAAAGCAGGTTCTATGGGAGACATTGGTACGCATGCCGCACATTTAGCTGAATATATTACTCAACATAAAATAACGCATCTTTGTGCCGACCTTAGTATTATGGTTGAAGGACGCATGTTAGACGATGACGGCAATGTTTTATTAAAAATGGAACATGGCGTAAAAGGCGCCTTGTTAGCTTCCCAAGTAGCCGCTGGAGAAGAAAACTCTTTAAAAATTAGAGTCTATGGCGAATTAGGTGGCATTGAATGGAGTCAATTAGAACCCAATTCACTTATTGTTAAATGGTTAGATAACCCAACTCAAATTTTAAGAGCCGGTTCTAATTATAGTCATCTGTCATCTTTTGCAACCATGAATTGCAGAACACCAGGCGGTCATCCTGAAGGGTATTTAGAAGCTTTTGCCAATATCTACCGAAATTATGCTAAATATCTTTTAGCTAAAATTAATCATCAAGAACCTACTTTAGAAAACCAAGACTTCCCGTCAATTGAAGATGGTATTAGAGGTATGGCTTTTATCGATTCAGTGGTAGAATCTAATCTATCTAAAGATAAATGGACACCTTTTAAAATATAATCACATGAACCCACGCAACATATTTCACCATGTCCGTTTGATCTATTTATTTGTTATTTGTGGTATCTTAGTTGGTTGTAATAAAGAAAATTCTAAAACAGACACAGTTTTGGCAACCTTTGCAGGGACTATCGATATCAATAATTTACCTAATTACGCCAATCAAAAAATTCCGAATTATATTACTCAAGATAATACCACAACGAATCCGATAACAGATAAAGGTGCAACCTTAGGACGGGTATTATTTTATGACAAAAATCTTTCTGTAAATAATACGGTATCGTGTGCAACATGCCATAAACAAGCATTTGCTTTTAGTGATACCAATATAGCAAGTCCTGGAGTTAATGGGCTTACGGCACGACACAGCATGCGCTTAATAAATGCCCGTTTTGGAGAAGAAGTAAAATTTTTTTGGGATAAACGTGCTCAAACCTTAGAAGATCAAACAAAAATGCCAATATTAGCCCATGTAGAATTAGGTTTCAGTGGGGAAAATGGTGATCCAAGTTTTCAAGACCTCATCACAAAACTTAGTAAAATTACGTATTATCAAGAGTTATTTAATTTGGCTTATGGTAGTTCCGAAATAACTCTTATTAAAATTCAAAATGCTTTAGCGCAATTTGTTAGAAGTATTCAATCGTTTGATACAAAATATGATCTTGGTAGAGCCCAAGTTAATAATGATAGCGTTGATTTTCCAAATTTTACGGCTTTAGAGAATCTGGGTAAAACGCTTCATTTACAAGACCCTATTTTAGATAACAATGATATTAGAATTGGTGGTGGTGCTGGTTGTCAAAGTTGTCATCGGGCACCTGAATTTGATATCGACCCCAAAAGTTTAAGTAATGGTATTGGGTTAAGTTTAAGTGGTGGGTCAGATTTTTCTGTATTTCGTTCGCCAACCATGCGAGAGTTGGTAGCAACTAATGGTACTGTAAATACACCTTTTATGCATGTGGCTAATTTAAAAACTTTAGAAGCCATGTTACAACATTATAATAATTTAACGATGGCTGCACTAAACAACCCTAATTTAGACCCAGCGTTAAAACCCAATGGCAAAGGACAGCAATTAAAACTATCGCCTACCGAAATAAGTGCTTTGGTTGCATTTATGAAAACATTATCTGGCACAGATGTTTATACAAACAAAAAATGGAGTAACCCATTTTTGTAAATGTTTCTATCATTGTTTAGTATAACTTACACGTAGTTCCTTATTTTTTAAACCTTCGTTTTATCCACTGCCTAAACAAATTCAAAAAATTTAATTTAGATTTTATTGCTTTAAACCGATGTTTATCTATCAACCCAAAATATTAGTAATAAAAAAAGGCGTAGCCCTGGTATCATAACCTAACTTGCACACTATAACCTGTAACTATCTGATAATCAAGACCAATTTTTAAGAAAATGTTTATTGGGGGACTACATAGCGTTTTGTTTTAATGGGTATATTTTAGTCTTTGATGCCCATTTTTTGTATCATTAACAAATAGAATCGTTTCAAATCGTATCATTTTTTTGTACTTTCATATATTAATCGTATTTTTGTGTGTTCATCCATTCCAAGATGGAAATGGCAGGATTAGCCGTTTAATATCAACACTTTTGTTGCTTAAAAACGGGTATAAATGGATACAATACGTTAGTTTTGAAACAGAAATTGAAAGCAGAAAAAATGAATACTATAAAGTTCTTAGAAGTTGCCAGTTACAACGTCCAAACGAAGAGATAACCGATTGGATACAATTCTTTTTAAGTTCCCTGGATAATATTCAATCGCAATTAATGACGAAATTACTTAAAAATGGTTTGAAAACACAACTTTCAATTAAGGAAAAACCCATTTTCTCGATAATTCAAAATTGTCCGAACATTCAATCGGGTGAAATTGCCAAAAAATTGGGAATTCCATCTCCAACTGTAAAACGAATTTTATCGGACATGCTCAAAAAACAATTACTTGAAAAACAAGGAAAAGGTCGTAATGTTAGTTACACCATAAAATAAGACCCAAAACACCCTCAACAGCATTCTATCTATGCCCCCTTACTTCTTTCTGTCCCCTCGTTTAACCCACTGTCTTAATCGTCCAAAAAAATTAAGTTTCGCTTTGATATTTTTAAACTTTTGCTTGTCTATCAACCCAAAATATAAAGCCACAAATAACACAATCCACAGTAAACCTTTAATTAAAAAAAACCAAAATCCTACAATACCAATCGATTTAAAAAAGTCCACCATATTGTAAATTTATATTTAGTATTATCAAGCCTTATTGTGAGCCTCTAATTCTTCAAAAATAGCAATTAAATAATCAAAACCTTTGTTGGCTTCGTCTGCCCATGCGTCTTTTTGTAATTGCCGCACCGCCATAATGGCTTCGTTTTTATTATCAAATTCATACATTTTTCCCGAAGACGGCACATTCTTTTTAATCATTTGACCACCAAAAACTAAGGCTAAATAATTTAAATACACATGTGGCAATATACCCTCTGAACTTAAAGACTTTAAATAAGTTTCGTATTGGATGGTACTGGGCAAGGTTTTAACACTGCTTATGCCCTCGGCTACTAACTCAGATATATCTGCCAATACAGCCACTTCTCTTTTTAAACTATCACTTGGCACGCCCACCTGCTCAATGGCTTTAAATATGGCTAATTGCTGATATAAATACATTAAATAAGCTTCCTTGCTTAACAAACCCCTAAACATTTTAAGATTAAAGGGCATTTTTTCTGCCAGACTATGCTTGGCGCTCGTGGCTTCTTTTAAACTTAACATGATACTAATTTTTATAATGGCAAAATTAAAAACAAAATTGCTATTTATAACAAGTTTTTAGAAATTTGATTTTAGAAATTGGTAATTATTTTATGAATGGTTAAATTGAGCATCGTTTAGAACAAAAATTAATAAAAAATGTTTTTATAAGGATACCTTTTTTGATATAAGGCTCTAATATGTTCAATTAAAATCAATTTTAGCTGGTCTAAATTTTCTTTTGATATTGCTGAAAATAAGATGCATCCATCGGGATAACTATCTTCAAAACGTTTCACCAAGTTTTCTAATATTTCGGTTTTAACTTCTTCGGGCAAAAAGGCGTCAAAATGTTGGGCTTTATATAAATCAATTTTATTTAAGACTAAAATACAGGGTTTATTAAATACTTTTAAATCTTTCAAGGTGTTGTTAACCACTTCAATATGTTCTTCAAAATTTTTGTGCGATACATCTACTACATGAAGTAATAAATCGGCTTCTTCTAATTCGTGGAGGGTGGTTTTAAAGCTTTCTATAAGATGGTGTGGTAATTTTCTAATAAAGCCTACAGTGTCGCTTAGTAAAAAAGGCGTACCCTCCCAGGCAATTTTACGGGTGGTGGTGTCTAAGGTGGCAAAAAGTTTGTTTTCGGCAAAAACATCGGCTTTGCTTAAAAGGTTCATGAGGGTACTTTTACCAACATTGGTATAGCCCAGTAATGACAAACGTATCAGTTCGCCACGATTTTGACGTTGGGTAAAGGCTTGTCTTTCAATGTGTTCTAATTGTCGTTTTAGTAAGGAAATTTTTTCTTTCACAATACGGCGGTCTGTTTCAATTTCGGTTTCGCCTGGACCACGGGTACCAATGCCGCCGCCTTGGCGTTCTAAATGACTCCAAAATCCTTTAAGACGGGGTAGTAAATATTGATATTGGGCAAGTTCTACTTGTACTTTGGCTTGGGCGGTTCGGGCTCTTTGGGCAAAAATATCTAAGATTAAACTATTGCGGTCTATCACGGCGCATTTTAAAACCTTTTCGATATAATGTTGTTGGGCGCCAGACAATTCGTCGTCAAAAATAGCTAATTCAATACCATGTTTTTCTATAAAAACACTTATTTCGTCTAATTTACCGCTACCAATATAGGTTTTGCTATCGATTTTAGACATTTTTTGGTAAAATTTTTCGATAGTTATTGCTCCGGCTGTGCTGGCTAAAAAAGCTAATTCATCTAAATATTCTTCAGTTTGTTCTACGCTTTGATGTGGTAAAACAATGCCAATCAAAATGGCTTTTTCGGCGCTTTGTTGATTGATTTTTTTTTGAATCAAGTTGTGAATATTTTACAAGCCAGAAATATGTAAGCCAATAGAGTATCTGTTTACGCCAGGCGTAGCCCCCGACCTAAATATATCGGTAAATAAATATCCAAAATGTACGCCAAAAAAACCCCAACCAATTCTGCCTGTAGCTTCTAGACTATAGGCATTAAAAAATTTTGAATTATGGTAAATGTCAACCTCTTTGCTACCGTATAACGAGGTGCCCGTAGGCGATTTTGGGTCCACAATTTTAGAAAAATCGGCAACATTAATCCCCCCTTTTAAACCAATAGCATATTTCCACGATTTGTTTAAATTGTCTAAATTAGAATAATAACGCAATTCTACAGGAACATAGATAGTAAAGGTTGTTAAAGAAAAATAACCAAAACGGTTGATGTTGGCATTAATATCATTAATGTCTCTAAAAGGAAGTTTCGTGGTATTCGCTCTAATATCTACAAAAGTATTTTTAAAGCTGGCGGTATTCCAGCCGAAGCCACCACCGTAGGCAACGCTAAAATGGGGGTTAGCTTTTAAGAATTTATTAATCATAAACTGCACGTTAATATGATAATTAAACCCATTAGGATTGATGGTATCGTTTTTACCTATCCAGTTGTCGTAGCCAAATTGTAAAATAAGGTGGTCGGCTGGGTACTTCTTTAATAGATTATAATCAAACGCTGGTGCTTTGGGTTTTGCATTTACATTTAGGTTTTGGCTTTGAACTTGTATGGTAAAATACAAAAGGCTACAGCATAAAATGATTCTCTTTAAAAGCATTATTTAAATTTATAAATTTGTTTTATTGTGCAAAAATACATAAAAACTTTCATATTAATTAAAAAATAACAAAAAATCAACTTTGATTTGGTTGGTTCTTACAAAACATCTTAAAAAGAGCCAGTTTTTTAAAAAAGCGCCTTATAAAAACATAAAATTACATAAAAGATTTACTAAAAGGCTATCTCTTATCTGCACCTTGAATTTGAATAGTAAAATCAATGGCTTTTTGAAATTCTGATAAACAGGTATTCCAAGTGTAGTTGGTGTTAATGTAGCGCCTTGATTTTTGTGCTTCGTCTAAACGTTGTTGGTTGTTTTTTTCAAGAGTCGTTTTTAGGCAATTGTAGAACGACGTTTCTGTATCAAAACCGCATCCTACCGAACTTATCAAAACGTGTTCGTATAAAACATCGCATTGTTTATTGATAATAATAGGAACGCCGGCTTGCATTGCTTCTAGTACTACAAACGATAAGCTTTCGTATGGCGATGGGTTTATTAATGCGACACTGTTTTTTAAATAATAATTTTTTAAAGAGTTCGAGATAAATCCTGTAAAAAACAGGTTGGGGTGATGGTAGTTTTTTTTCATCGTTTTTTTGCCTATTAAAATAAGTTTATAGTCGGCGTAATTAGGGTTATTATGTATAAAATTTATATATTTTTCAATCATAAACCCGCATCCTTTACCTTTTACAATTCTGCCGATATATACAAAATATTTTTGAGGCGCAAGTGATTGAGGTAGCTCATGATTACCAAGTTCTAAATCGTTTAATCCAATTCCCGCTACAGCAGTATTTTTTATACAATTACTAAAATGGGTTGTAACAAATTTTTTTTCTGAGTTTGTACAAAACAAAATATATTGCGGCAAAGAAAATATGTTTTTATACGGCAAACTAAACATCAGAGGTTCGTTGTGAGCAAATGGTACTAAGATGGCCTTGTGTTTATACTTTTCTAAACCTACCATTGTAGGATAAAAAAGATACGTAAAAAATATCAAACAATCATAGTCATGTTGTTCTAAATAAGCTATTAAATCTGGGCAATAAGGCCCTTGTCTTTTAAACCAATAGTCGATATTTTTTTGAGAAAGCTTAAACCATGAACAGTGTTTTTCTAAAAAATCGAGGCAGTTAAAAAATCGACATATTCTTTGTAAAATTGATGTTTTTAAAATAAAACGTCTGCTTTTTTTAAAATTAATTTTAGAAAGTACGATTGTTTTAAAGCGTCTTACTAAAACATGATGGATTGTTTCAACACCAGGTTGGTATTCGTTGCGCCATTTTTTAAAATCTTTGGCAGTTGTTGTAAGTACTTCTAATTGATAATATTGGCATAATTTTTCGGCAACCATCCTTGTATAGAGTTCGGCACCACCGTTTATGTCCTCGCCGTATCTTTGAACCACTATTCCAATACGCTTCATAAAATTATATAGATAAAATATGTTTATAGAGTTGAATATGTTTTTCGGCATTGTTTTTCCAACTAAATTGTGATGCGTGTTGCATGATTTGATTTTTTAAAAGAGGTTGGTTAGCTTCGTAATTAATTAATGCGTTTTTTAAGCATGAAGCCATAGCGTGTGGTTCAAAATTATTAAAATAAGATACAAAATTTTGTCCTATTTCTGGTAAAGAACAAAGGTTACTACAAACCACGGGTTTTCCAAACTGCATGGCTTCAACAACTGGAATTCCAAAGCCTTCCGAAAATGATGGAAACAGAAACGCAGCACAATGTTCGTATAAAAAAAATTTTTTGTCTTCGTTAATTTTTCCAATTAAAAAAACACGATTATCAAGATGTAGTTGGCGGATCAAAGATTTTACCGTGTCGCCATATTTAGTGTTGTGATTGCCAGCAATATACAAATTATACTCTGGCACATGTGCCATCATATTTACTAAAGACGTAAAGTTTTTTTTGTAAGTAAATTCACCTATCGAAAATAAAAAAGGTTTGGTATTTGGCAACTCTGTATGATAATTATGAACAGCAGGGCTGATATGAGTGCCACAATAGATAACCTCCATGTTTTTTTCTGGCGGCACGGTTAGGTTTTGTAACACATGATTTTTGGTAAATTCAGAAATAAAAACCAAGGTATGAGCTCGGTCGATACATTTTTGGGTTTTATAAAGATATAATTGTCTTTTAAACTTAGTTTTTGGTACTAATAAAAAATTTAAATCGTTAATAATTACAATTTGAGGTGTTTGCCGTGGGGGATTGTATTTAGGGCATTGATAGAGGCTATGCCATAGATTAAACGATGTATTATAGGTTTTAAAATATCTTTTGAAAGCGCTTGTTGTAAAGGTTTGATATTTTTTAGAAATAAGATGAGAGGTAGCGGGTGGTATTAAAAAATTGAACTCAAATTCTTGAGGATCTATGGATGCTAATTCGTTATAAAAATTTTTTGAAACCGTGCCTAGTCCACAAAACAAATTTTTTAAATGATACAAATCAATCAAAACTTTAGGTTTCTTCATGCTTATAAAATTTATAACATGTCGTTTCTTAACAAGTAAACGATTTGGTTAGATTTTGATTTACAAAATTCCAATCAATTATTTTCCACCAATTGCTTATATAATCGGCTCTTACATTTTGATATTTTAAATAATACGCATGTTCCCAAACATCGATGCCAAGGAGTGGGTTGCCTTTTATAGGTTGGTTGTCCATCATAGGATTGTCTTGGTTTGCGGTTGTAATAATAGTAAGTTTTTGGGTTGAATACTCGTTAATTAACCAAGCCCAACCACTACCAAAAACCGATTTTGCCGCTTTTTCAAAAGTCATTTTAAAATTTTCCATGCCACCAAAATCGTCCACTATTTTTTTTTGAAGTTGTTCTGGCAAAGGCGCAAAACTTGGGGTCATGCACCGCCAAAAAAACTCATGGTTAAAATGTCCACCCACGTTATTTCGAACTAAATCTGGATATTTACTTACATTATATAAAATGTCTTCTACATTATTGGCTTTTATATTAAATTGTTTAATAGCTGCATTTAAATTTTTAGTATAGCCTGCCGCATGCTTGGTATAATGTATTTCCATGGTTTTAGTATCAATAGTAGGTTCTAAAGACCCAAAAGAATAGGGCAAGGGCAGCTGCTGTACAGTTAGCAAGGCATTGTCTTGTGCAGCTGCTACTGTATTTAATAAAACGCTCCCAACGGCTACAGTTGCCGTATTTTTTATAAATCGTCTTCTATTATAAGTGTTTTTCATAATTTATGTTTTGGCAAACTTACGATTTTTTTTGGTAACTAAGATTGTTTTAATTTAAAAAAAATATTTTAAAGTTGTTGTCCGATAAAATTGATTGATGATTAGATGGAAGAAGATATTCAAAAAACCCACACGGAAGGTACTAGGAAGCCTTAAAACGTGGTAAACTTACCATGAACGATATTGCTGAAGATGTTATGTTGAAGTCCCTATCGACTTTATCCTCAATATAAAAAAAAGTCTTGAACTGTGAAAATATGAATCGTCTTGAACTGTGAAAATATGAATAGTCTTGAATTATGAAAATATGAAAATGTGAGAGACAGGAGAAAACGAAAAATATGATTATGTCATCCTAAAAAATGTCGCCGTATTTTAAATATTTTTACTTAGAAAACGTGCGTATTTTTACTACGTATTTTTACGCAATTTTTGAATAGTTTAATTTTTTATCTTTGCCTCAAAATAGATGCTATG
>JASGCT010000070.1 GCA_030053915.1 Alphaproteobacteria bacterium | reverse complement strand
TAATTTTGACCAAGAAACCAAACACGAACTTCAAACATTAATAGATAATAACTCTAAGCAACTTGAAGACTCTTTTTATAGAAGCCTTGAATTTGGCACAAGTGGTTTAAGAGGTGAAATGGGCGTTGGTACGAATAGAATAAATAAATATACCATTGGTTGGGCAACCCAAGGGTTTGCAAATTATCTTAAAAAATATTTTACTAATCAAGATATTAAAGTCGTTATTGGACACGACTCTAGAAATAAAAGTCGTTTTTTTGCAGAAACAACAGCCGCCGTGTTTTCTGCAAATGGCATTAAAGTGTATCTTTTTGACGCACTGCGCCCCACCCCAGAAATTAGCTTTACAATTTTAAAATTAAACTGTCAAGCCGGAGTTATTTGTACCGCCTCGCATAACCCCAAAGAATATAATGGTTATAAAGCCTATTTTAATAACGGCGCTTGCTTAGTACCACCACACGACCAAAATGTTTTACATGAAATCCAAAAACTTTCCTCAGTTGATGATATCAATTGGAACGAAAATAAAAACTTAATAGAGCTTATTGGTGAAGATTTAGATAAAGACTTTATAAATATGGTTCAAAACCAAATAGTTTACCCAGAAGTTATCAAAAAACAACAGGACTTAAAAATCGTTTATACGCCCATTCATGGCTCAGGGATAATGCTTGTACCAAGTACATTACAAAAAATTGGATTTACAAATGTTCATATTTTAGAGGCACAAGCCCAGCCTGACGGTAATTTTCCAACCGTTATTTATCCCAATCCTGAAGAAAAAGAAACCATGAGCTTAGGACTACAAAAAGCCCAAGAACTTGATGCTGACATTGTGCTTGGCACCGACCCTGACGCCGATAGAGTTGGCATCGGACTTAAAAACCATAAGCAAGAATGGGTTCTCATGAACGGAAATCAAACTGCCGTCTTAGCTTTTTCATACCTCATAGAAGCCAGAAAAGCCAAACAAATTGCCCAGCCCAACGATTTTATTGTAAAAACAATAGTAACAACCGATATGTTAGATGTTATTGCAGAAAAAAACAACCTTATTTGCTATAATGTATTAACAGGATTTAAATGGATTGCCGAAAAAATAAATGCATTAATAGGCAAAGAAAATTTTATTATCGGTGGCGAAGAAAGTTTTGGATTAATGATTGGCGATAAACTTAGAGATAAAGATGCCGTAACCGCTGTGGCTATTTTATGCGAAATGACCGCCTATTATAAAAATAAAGGACTTAGCCCCTATCAGCAATTGATTTCTTTATATTGTAAATATGGATTTTTTTTAGAAGATTTAATAAGTATCACTATAAAAGGGTTGGATGGTAATCAAAAAATTTCAAATATGATGGCAAACTACCGTTCTACCCCACCCCAATCTTTAGACGGTGAAACAATTGTAACCTTGTTAGATTATGAATTACAAATTGAAACGGATTTAATAACAAAAATCCAAAAACCAATTCAGTTACCAAAATCTAATGTGCTACAATTCATAACAGATAAAGGTTCTAAAGTATCAGTAAGACCAAGTGGCACAGAACCTAAAATAAAATTTTATTTTAGTGTACAAACATCATTAAATATTGCCCAAGAATACGATGAAAAACTACACTTTTTGAAAAGAAAAATTAAAACTTTTATTCAAGAACTCAATTTATCATAACTCAATGAATCATTCATCTTCTTTAAAAATATTAGACCCCAAACAAAACATTAGAACCGACCAGCCAATTCATAAAGGTAAACGTGATATTTTACTTAATGAAATTCAAAAGAAACTCAATTTATCAGCCGACCAAATTTCTCCAATTTATAATGTATTTCATAAAGTGCCTCGTCATTTTTTTATTGAACAAATATACGAAAACATAGCTTATACCAACCAAGCTATTGAACTTCTAGCCAACCAAACAATCTCAAAACCAATAACTGTAATTTTTCAAACCTATTTACTAAATCTTAACCCTACCGATAAAGTACTTGAAATAGGAACCGGTTCGGGATTTCAAACTTGTCTTCTTGCCGAATTAGCCAACCAAATTTATACCATTGAAAGGCAAAAAGTTTTATTCGACCAACGCGCAAATTATTTTAATGATCAATACTTTACCACCATTGAAAACCCACAACCATTTAATTTAAAGTCAAGATTTTCTAATATTGAATACCGCTGGGGAGATGGATTTAAAGGACTGCCAGGATTTCAACCTTATAACAAAATATTAATTACTTGTGCAGCACCTGAAATTCCTAAAGCCCTGATTGACCAATTAAAACCCAACGGAATACTTGTGGCACCTATTGATATAGTTCCAGGTAAATCTACTGAAAAACAAATTATGACGCGTATTCAAAAACTTCAAAATGGAGAACTTCAAATCGAAAAATTTCACGAATTTAAATTTGTTCCAATGCTTCAAGGAAAACAATAATCTATGGAAAATTATAATGACTTATTAACAACAATCAATAATTATTATTATTTTAATAATAATATAACAATATTACAAATCAAATCAGGCCTTATAAATGCAACGTATCGTCTTATTACTCCCCAAAAAAACTTTATATTACAAGAAATAAACCCAATATTTAAACATCCACATCGCATCGACCATAATATAAACGCTTTAGATACCTATCTTTCTAAAAAAAATATTGATTTTCAATATCCTAAGCTTTTTCATAATTTAAAAGATAACACCATTACACCAGTTAAACAAAAATACTTACGCGTATTTTACGAAATAGAAAATGGGGTATCTTATGATTTATGTCTTAATAAAAACATGGGATTTGAAGCCGGATCTTTATTAGGAAAAATGTATCGAGCCTTAAATAAATTTGATACAAACCAGTTAAAGCCAACCCTTAAAAATTTTCATAACTTAATAGTAATTGAAAAAGAATTTTTAAAAAGTTTTAAAAATGCACCACATAAACTTATTTTAAAAGCAAATAAAGCAGTTCAACTATTAAATAAATATAGTTGGATTACTTCTTACTATCAAAAACTAACTGAACAAAATATCTTAAAAATCCGCCCAACACATCATGATACTAAAATTTCTAATTTTCTATTTGATAAAAATCAAAAAGCCATTGCTATCATTGATTTTGATACCTTTTTCCCAGGATATTTTCTTAGCGACCTCGGTGATATGTACCGAACCTATTTACCCGAATTTGATGAAAATAAAAAAATCAATAATTTTAAAATAGAAATTAAACAAGATATTTATATTTCAATAAATAATGGTTTTAACGCACAAATTCAAAATGTCCTATCTAAAACAGAACAAAAATTTTGTCCTTTTGCTGGATATTTTATGATTTATATGCAAGCGCTAAGGTTTTTGACGGATTATTTCAAAGAGAATATTTATTATCCTATAAACTACCCAACTCATAATTTGATTCGAGCTCAAAATCAATTAGGATTACTTAGTGCTTATGATAGTATGGTTCAATATAAATATCAGTAAATGTATCGCATAGGCACTGTTGGCTTTTTAAATACACGCCCATTAATGTATGGGTTTACAAAGGTTTTTTCTAAACACGAAATACACATACAGTTCGATACCCCTTCTAATTTAAGTAAATCGTTTAATGACGGACATCTTGATATTGCACTGATGCCAATTGTCTATAAATTAAACCACCCCAATATTAAATTATTACCACCTTATTGTATTGCTTCAACTAATCATGTTGCTTCTGTTGGTATTTTTAGCGAATGCCCTCTAAAAGAAATTGAAACACTTTATTTAGATTATCGAAGCAATACCTCCGTTTTACTTTGTAAATTTTTATTGAAATCGTTTTGGAAAATAAATCCTATTTTAATGAATTCTATAGAAGGCTTTGAACTGAAAATTAAAAATAAAGTTGCGGCTTTAGTAATAGGCGATTCAGCACTAGAATTATTTAACAAACATCCCTATTATTTCGATTTAGCATCTACCTGGTTTTTAATGACAGGATTACCATTTGTTTTTGCCGGCTGGTTTTACGAAAAAGAGTTAGACCCTATTTTTGTAGAAAAATTTTTATATGCAAATAGTATAGGATTAAATAATCTAGCAGAAGTTATATCAAATATCCCCCCTATTTCATATAATTTAATGACTTATTTTACTGAAAATATTGAATATAAGATTACTTCAGACCACTTTAAAAGTATTGGACTTTTTCTGAAAAATGTATCAAATTTTTAAAAAACTGGAATTTACAAAATATTTTAATACAAAAATCACGTATTTTTACTTATTTTTGTAACATTTCTTTTTCTTAATTTTACCATAAAAAAATGAAACCAATAAATCGATTAAAAATATTTCTTGATTATGCCAATATTTCCTTTCATTCATTTGAAAAAATTAATGAATTAAGCAACGGTTATATAAAAAAACAACTTTTAAACTCAGGCTCAATAGGTTCAAATATTATTGAAAAAATTAAAATTAATTTTCCTACCCTTAGTATAGTTTGGCTACTCACAGGCGAAGGTAATATGCTACTTTTTGAAAGTAAAAAAGGCATTATAAAAGAAAGTGAATTTAAAGAAGAGCAAAAACTCTATTTTTCTACTATAGACTTAAAGAATGAATTTAAAGAAAAAATTGATGAAATTAAAAAAGAGCTCAATAACTTACAAACCATAGTTCAAAAAATATTTGATATGCAATGAATTAAGAACTTTAACTTTATTTATTAAAATCTTGTTTTTTTATCCAAGAAACAGCTAAACAGTAGCCCTCCAAACCTAAACCACTAATTGTTCCCCTACATTTTGCCGAAACATGTGACACTTTTCTAAAGTCTTCGCGTGCAAAAATATTACTAATATGAACTTCTAAAACCGGCAGTTTCAAAGCCGCAATACAATCCCCTATTGCAACCGAGGTATGCGTATAGCCCCCTGGATTTATAATAATCCCATCAACTTCTGTCGAAACAATTTGTAAAAAATTAATGAGTTCACCCTCTACGTTCGATTGAAAATATATAAACTCTATGTCTGAATATTCAAGTTTCAAGTTAATAAAAAAGTCATCAAAACTACGATTTCCGTAAATTGAATTTTCACGCTGTCCTAATAAATTTAAATTTGGTCCATTTATTATAGCTATTTTCATAGTTATTTAATTAATAAATTTTTAAATTGTTCAAATAAATACAAACTATCGTGCGGACCCGGTGCATTCTCAGGGTGGAATTGAACACTAAACATTGGTCGGTTTTTATACACTAACCCTTCAACACTTCTATCGTTTAAATTGATATGGCTTAGCAACAAGTCATTACAAGCATCTACATCACTTAAACATACTGCAAAACCATGATTTTGGGTTGTTATTTCACATAAACCTGTTTGTGTATTTAAAACGGGATGATTAGCCCCCCTATGACCATGGTGCATTTTAAATGTTTTTAACCCATTGGCTAAAGCCATCAATTGATGCCCTAAACAAATACCAAAAGTTGGTAAATTTTCATGCATGATACATTTTGCAGTAGAAATAGCATGTGTCATAACACTTGGATCGCCTGGTCCATTAGACAAAAAGAACCCATCTGGTTTAATTGCCATAATTTCTTTGAAATCTGTATTCGATGGAAAAACATGTATATTCATATCAGAATTTTCTAAATGTTTTAACATAGCTAATTTTATACCATAGTCTAAAACTGCTATCTTAAATTTACCATTTGGATTTAATTCATACTTAACAGAGGTTGATACATAATTATCCATAGGAAAATTAAAGGTATTGGGGCTATTTTTTAGGGTTAAAAAGAGTTCATCAAAATTTACAATATCAGATGATATAATACCACGCATAGCACCTTTTTCTCTGATATGTTTTACAAGACTTCTAGTATCAATATTTTGAATACCAATGATATCATTATTAATAAGAAGATTTTGAATATCTTGTGCTAAATATTTCTCTCTACTAAATTTAGGTTCGATGTAATTTACAATTAAACCATTGATATGAAGTTTAGCACTTTGCATATCAGCTTCAACGGTTCCATAATTACCAATATGAATATGATTCATTACTAATAATTGGCCATAATAGCTTGGATCTGAAAAAATCTCTTGATAACCTGTTAAACTCGTATTAAAACAAAGTTCGCCAATTGTTGTACCAAACTTTCCAATACCATAACCTTTAAAATAATTTCCATCTTCTAAAACTAATATGGCATCTCTTGAGTTCATGTTAAGTTAAATAATAAATTGTATTTACGTCAAAATTAAAATTAGAAAATAATGGTAATTTCATTATAAACTTCATTTTAAACACCTACTTCTGTATCCGTTGTAGTTTGTGGTTCAGTGGTATTTTTATTTTCAACAGTTTCTGCAATTTGTGCTTCGTCAACCTGAGATGTAGTTTTCGATTTTTTACGACCTCGTCTTGTTGTCGATTTTACAGTAGTTTGCGCTTTATTTAAGTATATATCATTAAAATCTACTAATTCAATCATGGCTAATTCGGCATTGTCTCCTAAACGTCTTCCAAGTTTAATAATTCTAGTGTACCCACCATTACGATTAGCAACTTTGGGGGCAACTATATTAAAAAGTTCTTTCACTGCAATTTTATCATGAAGAAAGCTAAAAACAACTCTATGTTGATGCATTGTTGACATCGTATCAGTAGATTTTTTAGTTTTTGTAATTAAGGGTTCTATAAAAATGCGAAGTGCTTTAGCTTTAGCTAAAGTGGTTACAATTCTTTTTTTGGTTATTAACGCACTACCTAAATTTCTTAATAGCGCAGCTCTATGTTCTTTAGTTCTGCTAAGGTTTTTAATTTTATCACCGTGTCTCATAAACTTATTTTAATTAATTATTCTTTAAGTCCTAATTTTGAAAAATCCATTCCAAAATGTAAGCCTCTTTGTTTTAATACATCTTCAATTTCAGAAAGAGATTTTTGACCAAAATTTCTAAATTTCAAAAGGTCTAATTGTTCATATTGTACTAATTGGCTTAAACTATCAATGCGAGCTGTTTTTAAGCAATTAAAAGCACGAACAGATAAGTCTAAGTCTTCAAGTGGGGTTTTAAGTACTTTTTTAAGTTGCAGTAATTGCTCATCAACGATATCTAATTTTTCTTCGTTTACAACTTCAAAAGTAATATTTTCATCAGAAATAAGCATAAAATGTCTAATTAAAATTCTAGCTGCCTGTTTAATAGCATCGTCTGGTTTTATTGTTCCGTCTGTACTTATTTCAATGTTTAATTTTTCATAATCGGTTCTTTGTTCTACTCGGTAATTTTCGATATGATATTTTACGTTTAAAATGGGAGTATGTATAGAATCGATAGGAATATAACCTAAAATTGTATCTTCAGGTTTATTGTCTTCGGCACTTACATAACCGCGTGATTTGGCTAAGTTTAATTGAATATTTAATTTAGCTGAGCTATCCATTGTACAAATAACTAAATCAGGATTTATTACGTCAAAATACTGAGACCTTGCTGAAATGGCACCTGCTTTGAATTCAGTGACATCGTTTAGGGTAATATAAATTTTCTCAGAATCGAAACTTGCAGTTCCTTTATTTTTAAAACGAACTTGCTTTAAATTTAAAATTATTTCGGTTATATCTTCGGTAATTCCTTTTATTGTTGAAAATTCGTGATTAATCCCTTCTATCTTAACGCCTACAATGGCGATACCTTCTAATGAACTCAGTAAAATTCTTCTTAATGCGTTGCCTATAGTAACACCAAAGCCAGGTTCTAAAGGACAAAATTCGAAAATTCCATGAAACTCATCAGATTTTTGAACTATAATTTTATTGGGTTGTTGATAATTTAATATTGCCATATTATATATTTTATTTTAAAGATTATTTTGAATAAAGTTCTACTATAAGTTGTTCTTTAATATTTTCTGGTACTTGGTCTCTTTCGGGATAGTTTATGAATTTTCCTTTTAGTGTTGTATCATTCCATTCTAACCAACCAATTTTAGGATTTTTGCCTCTATTTTTGATTTTAAGAAATTCTTTTTTATTAGACACGTTATAATACGATATTTCATCGCCAGGTTTACATATATAAGAAGGAATATTTGTAACCACACCATTTACGCAAACGTGTTTATGATTTACGAGTTGTCGGGCTTCGGGTCGGCTAGCGGTTAAGCCTAAGCGATAGACAATATTATCCAACCTTGATTCTAATAATCTAATAAGATTTTCTCCGGTTACCCCTTTTAATCTAGCGGCTTCAACAAATGTTTTTCTAAATTGTCGTTCTAATACCCCGTAAGTGTATTTTGCTTTTTGTTTTTCACGAAGTTGAAGGGCGTATTCACCAAGAGTTTTTCGTTTTCTATTTGCACCGTGTTGTCCGGGTGGATTGCTGTTTTTTTTCAACCATTTTCCATTTCCTAAAATGGGCTCTCCGAATATTCGAGAGATTTTTGTTTTAGCACCTGTGTATCTTGCCATAATTATAAATTTTTTTATTTATAGAAATAATATCATTAAAAAATTAAAAATCAATACTATTTCATTTGTTTAAACTCGTCTTTCTTTGGGTGGTCTGCAGCCATTGTGTGGAATTGGGGTAACATCTTTAATAGAACCAACTTCTATACCAGCTTGGCTAATGGTTCTTATGGCACTTTCGCGACCATTTCCAGGGCCTTTAACAAATACCTCCACTCTTTTTATCCCTGCTTCTAATGCTGTTTTAGAAGCATCGGCGGCGGCAACTTGAGCAGCATAAGGCGTGTTTTTTTTAGAGCCTCTAAAACCCATTTTACCGGCACTAGACCAACTAATAACTTGACCATTTTTATTAGTAAAACTAATAATAATATTGTTAAAAGTGGCACTAATTTTAACTTCACCACTTGGTTCAACGATAACAACCCGTTTTTTTGCCGCTGATTTAGCACTTTCAGTTTGTTTTTGCGATTTTGCCATGAATTATTTTTTATTTATGAATTATTTTTTAGCTGCAACTTTTTTCTTGCCGGCAACTGTTTTACGTTTCCCTTTTCTAGTTCGACTATTTGTTTTGGTTCTTTGACCTCGAACTGGTAATCCTTTTCGATGTCTTAAACCACGATAACAAACTATATCCATTAATCGTTTAATATTTAAGGTAATTTCACTTTTAAGAGCACCTTCAATTTTTAAATTGTTGGTGATGTATCCGCGAATGTCGCTAAGCTCTTTGTCGTTCCATTGATTCACTTTTTTATCGTAACTGATACCAGCTGAATCTAAAATTTTTTTAGAAGTAGAACGACCAATGCCGAAAATATAAGTTAATCCTATTTCACCTCTTTTGTTTTTTGGTAAGTCTACACCTGCAATTCTTGCCATATTTATAAATTTAATTTAACCTTGTCTTTGTTTAAACCGTGGATTCATTTTGTTAATTACATAAAGTTTACCCTTACGCCTTACAATTTTGCACTGGGCACTTCTTTTTTTAATGGATGCTCTAACTTTCATATATTTTTATTTTTGCCTTAATGTTATTCTACCTCTTGTTAAATCGTATGGACTCATTTCTACTTCAACTTTATCACCCGTAAGTAATCTAATAAAGTGAAGGCGCATTTTACCAGAGATAGTTGCTAAAATTTCATGACCATTTTCTAATTGAACTCTAAACATAGCGTTACTCATTGCTTCAATAATTATACCTTTTTGCTTAATTAGAAATTGTTTAGCCATATTAAATTTGAGTGCAAAGGTAAGCATAATTTTCATAAAAACAAAAAAAAATAAAATATTTTTAATTTTTTTTTAAAATTCTGAAGTTTTACCCTTAATTTTGCTCGAAAAACTTGAAAACGAAACCTATTAATCAAAACAATGTAAATATTATTACCTTAGGATGTAGTAAAAATTTAGTGGATAGCGAACAAATTGCCTCTCAATTAAGTTCTAATAACTTTAATGTTGATTTTGAAAACACCAAACTAAAAAATCAAATAACTATTATAAACACTTGTGGCTTTATTGAATCAGCTAAACAACAAAGTTTAAATACAATACTTCAATATGCACAATTAAAATCTGACAATAAAATTAAAAAATTAATTGTTACTGGTTGCTTAAGCCAACGCTATAAAGACGAATTAAAGCAAGAAATTCCAGAAGTAGATCATTGGTATGGTACTTTAGATTTACCTCTATTATTAAAAGATCTTAATATTAATTACCAAAAAGAATTATTAAATAGAAGATTGCTATCAACTCCTAAGCATTATGCTTACTTAAAAATAAGTGAAGGTTGTAATAGAACCTGCAGTTTTTGTGCTATTCCTTTAATGCGCGGAGGACATATTAGCAAACCCATTGAAACCATTATTCAAGAAGCTAAATTTTTGGTATCACAAGGTGTTAAAGAAATTATGTTGATAGCTCAAGAATTAACATATTATGGATTAGATCTATATAAAAAACGAGCATTAGCAACATTACTTGAAAAATTAGTAACAATTGATGGTTTAATTTGGATTAGACTGCATTATGCCTATCCGCAAAACTTCCCTTTAGACATTTTAGAAATTATGCAGCAAGAACCCAAAATTTGTAAATATTTAGACATCCCTTTACAACATGCCAGCAATTCCATGTTAAAAAGTATGCAAAGACAAATTACCCAAAACGACATAAAACATTTAATTACTAAAATTAAAACCAAAATCCCCAATATCACGTTAAGATCGACCTTTATTGTAGGTTTTCCCAACGAAACAAACCAAGATTTTAACGAATTAAAATCATTTATACAAGAAATTAAATTTGACCGATTAGGCGTTTTTACTTATAGTCATGAAGAAAACACCAAAGCTTA
>JASGCT010000153.1 GCA_030053915.1 Alphaproteobacteria bacterium | reverse complement strand
TATATAACTAATTAACTGCGTCATATAAAAAGTTAATTAAACAA
This sequence comes from Alphaproteobacteria bacterium, assembly GCA_030053915.1. GTDB lineage: Bacteria > Bacteroidota > Bacteroidia > Chitinophagales > Chitinophagaceae > JASGCT01. The sequence continues at coordinate 2,400 of JASGCT010000153.1, read as the reverse complement.
ATAATTTTGATAAAAAAACTCGGAAATAATTTTACAAAAAATATTAAAAATTGTATAAGAAGCCAAACTTAAAAATATTTAATATAAAAAGTATTAATTTTTAATTTATGTATAAATTGGCATTTTGTGTCTGTAGAAAGAGTAAATTCTCCACTACTTCGGAAAGATATCCATCACTGGTTACAAGTTTAATTAAAACCGAAGTTAAAATAAATTTTAATTGAATGATTGTTGTTTAATTAATAGAATAAAAAATTTATTTTAAATTTAAATAAGAAAAAAATATTAAAATGAAAAATATAATTTAACAATACAAAGTATAGAAAAAGTTCTAGAAAGAGAGAAATAAATAAGATAATATAAAAGATAAAATAAATTTATTAAACTATAAATTTAATCAAACTTCAAAAATCAAATCACATGAAAATATAAAGTTTTATTCTTTTTCATTAATAAAATAGAAACGTTAAGTATAAATAGTAATTATGCCATTTTTTACTTGTCGGCGACTTCTAAATCCCTGATGGTCAAGTGGTCAACGTGTTAGACTCTGACCAATAGAACTTAGGTTCGATTCCCGTCCTCGGTAAAAAAGCTTTAAAAACTATATAAACTAAATTAAAATAAAGCTTACAGGGATTTAGAAAACACGGGTCACCACCAGTCGTCACATTAACGGTGATCCAAAAAAAAATCTTTTTTTATATTCATTTCATTTATTAATGTCTTCAACAATATATTATTTAAATGAATTCTTAATTTTAATTAAAATTAATTTAATTTAATTATAAAACAAAAAAAATAACAAGAGCACGTGATAAGAACTTTATATCATATTTATTTACAATTATTTTTATTGTATTGTAACGTTAAAAGTTTGATCTATTTCATCTCTTATTTGACATGATTAATTTTTAAAATGTAGTTTTCAGGTTTCCGAAATTTTCTTTCACTGAATGTATGAAACGTTGAAAAATTTTCGATTATTTTTCATAAATATTGTTAATACTTTTTGTCTATTAAATGAATTCTATGAAGTTGAACATGTTTATTTATATTTGATGGTTTTCTATATGAATATTCTGCGTACATAACAATTTGATCTTGACCGTTTTCATTTCTTCTTTCTAGATGATAAATTTCACCTTCTGTTCTAAAATATCCATGAAATGCATCATTATAAAGATATCCAGAGTCAAATGACTTTTTTCTTTAAATAAAGTGCTAGTATAGAAACAAGATATTCTTCATTTCCAATTTTCAAACAATTCAAAACTCTTGGCGATTTTTGATCACATTATTATTCAAATTATGTGAATGTCTAAAAGCAGTGAGATTGCTGCTTGTAGGTTTACTCAGGTTATAAGTTTATTGAGTTACTAAATTTTATAAATGTAAAAAATGTCCAAAAATTTTGAGAATTTAATTATATATAACTAATTAACTGCGTCATATAAAAAGTTAATTAAACAAATAATTTTGATTTAAAAAACTCGGAAATAATTTTACAAAAAATATAAAAAATTGTATAAGAAGCCAAACTTCAAAAATATTTAATATAAAAAGTATTAATTTTTAATTTATGTATAAATTGGCTTTTTGTGTCTGTAGAAAGAGTAAATTCTCCACTACCGCGGAAAGATATCCATCACTGGTTACAAGTTTAAATAAAACCGAAGTTTTATTTGCTTACAATATAGTTAAATCGTAAAAATGTGAAATAAAAAATTAATTTAATGCATTTTAATTGAATTTATTTTTTGAAAATATAAGATTGAGTTATTATAAATATATTAATTAAAAGATGAAAATACTTTCAAAACAAATGAATGCAACAGTAATTTTTGAACGTGTATTTGTCTTTTATATTCTGTTTTCGTATTTACTTGTTTCAATAGTCTTTGATCTATTTTAGTACTTTTTGCTGGTGTTGTAGTAGATTTTCCTCGTCAAAAAGAAGTTGGTATATTTTTAATATTTCTTCTTGTAATTATAAGATTCCTTGTTGAAAATAAATTTAAACCTCTCATAATGTTTGACCGAAAATGTTCCTCATAAATATAAATTTCCCATACAAAAATTAATTCAGTGGCATTGCATAATGGCAATTCTCCAGAAAAAATCATTAATGCCCTAAATTTTCAATTTTTTTAAAATAAAACGACTCGTTGTTTAGTTATCTACTCCATTATTGAAAAGAAAAGAAAAAAAACCCTCATATTTATATTACTTCTAAAAATTTGGTAATAACTAAACAGTGAAAAAAAGTTTAAAAATTAATTTTTAATTTTAATATTCAGGATAAGGGCAACACAAAAATTGGAAATAGACATTCAGATCAACAGTAGAAAATTCTTTTTTATCATTTAATTTAAGTAGTCCTAAATTATATAATCCTAT
>JASGCT010000011.1 GCA_030053915.1 Alphaproteobacteria bacterium | reverse complement strand
TTTTGGTCTTTATATCTATTCAAATTAGCCCAGTCAGATTTTAATTGTTCTATACTTTGAGCATTGGTATTTAATAAAATACCTAAAAACAAATTTGATAAAATATATTTAATTTTTTTCATACGATATTTATTGAAAATTCTATTTAAAAAGGCTGTACTAAAATTGATTTACTATTTTTATTTCTCCGTTATTATTCAATCCTTCGTTTAGGAGATAGTCTTTAATATATAAAGCTACTTTTTGTGGTGATTGTTTAGCTGCAGTTTGTGTTACTTGAGCTGACATTCTTGTATCGGTGCTTCCTAAGGCAATTAAATTACAATGAAAATTTAAGTCTTTAAGTTCAACAGCATAAGATTCTAAAAGGCAATGAAGAGCCGCTTTACTTGCTAAATACGCGGCAATATTTGGTAATTGTTTAAAATTAGGTAACACGCCAATTGTTCCTATAATTAAAATTTGTTTTGGACCTTTGTTAAACATTGGTATAGACCAATTTATGAAGTTTAAAGGCGTCCAAAAATTTGTTTTAAAAATTCGTTGCCACTCGTCGTTTGTTGTTTCGGATAAGGGTTTTACTATAAGTTCAGCCGCATTTAAAATTAAAATATCTACACCACCAATTTCACGAAGATAGGCCTCCCATTGTTGTTGCGTAATATCGTTAATATCACCGCTTAATGTATAAATCGATTTATTATCATTTTTAATAGCAAGTTCTTTTAAATGTAATAAATCGTCTTTTGATCTTGATAAGGCATGTATTTCGTAGTTATTTACTTTATTTAATGCGAGTGCCATTTCAAAACCAACGCCTTTACCGGCACCAGTTATGATACATTTCATAACGTTGTTCATATATTTTTAATTATTATTTAGGTAAGGTTTGATTTAAAAACTGTAGCAGTTGTTCACCTCTTAAACCTGAGGCAATAATTTTTCCTTGTGGATCTATTAAAAAATTTTGCGGAATTGAAGTAATACCATATAGTTTTGCGACTGCGTTACTCCAATATTTTAAATCGCTTACATGAGTCCATTCTGATAAATTATCTTTTTGAATTGCGGCTAACCAGGCATTTCGGTCTTGGTCTAAAGAAACGCTTAATATCGTATAATTTCTATTTTTAAATTCATTATATGAGCGAACAACATTAGGATTTTCGGCTCTACAAGGACCGCACCAGGCTGCCCAAAAATCTAATAAAACATATTTACCTTTAAATGTGTTTAAACTAACCGGGCGATTAAAAATATCATTTTGAGTAAAGTCTGGAGCTTGTTTATTAACTAATGGGTTTTCTTGGGGCTGGGTTTGAACTAAACTTTGTTCTAAGGCTTTATAAAAAAGTCCTTGTTTGGCATCGAGTCCTAAAAGTGCTAACCGTTTTTCAGTTTCTTCGGGTGCAATAAACCGTGATATAATGTATAGTCCAAAGCTACTTACCGGTGAATTTTTTTTGCTTGCAATAAATTGGTCTATTTCTTGAACTGCAGAGGCTCTAATAAAATTAATAATTTTGGCAAAAGAATCTTGAATAATTTTATTGGTTTCTTTTTGATACAGTTGTTCATAAAATTGATTGGCTTCTAAATAAGGATTAAAATTATCATTAAAATTTTTAAAATCTGTGGTGTATTTTGAGCCAATAATATGAACATTTCCTAAATTATACCAATTACCAGTTATAGTAACATCTTCATTTTCAATAAACAAACTAATAAACTGACTGGAATTATTAAATCGAATATGTATTAAGGAGGGTCCATCAACATTACCAGTAAATGCGAGATTTCCATTGACAGCCATGCCAGAACCTAATAATTTATTTTCAGCGGCGTTATATAAATAGGCTTCTGTTTTAATTGGAATACCAGCAATCGATACACTTATTAAATAGCCTTGTCGAACCCCTACTTTTGATTGGGCAAACGTATAATTAACAAAAAAAATTGTTATTATCAAAACAAACTTAAACTTAAAATTAGGTATTATTTTCTTCATAAGAATTAATTTTTTAAGCAAAGATACTACATTTTTATAATATTTTTGTAAATATTTGATTTTTTGAGGGAATTTATTAATTTATGATTAATTTTGCGGTATGAAATTTAAGAAAAAGAAAAATTTTAACCTCTTTGAAGCCGATTCTTTAATTTATTTAAATCCTTCACTTAAATCGTCAAAAGGGGTTTTAAAATTGTTCTCGTTTATTGGTCCTGCCTTTTTAGTAGCTATTGGTTATATGGATCCAGGAAATTGGAGTACCGATTTACAAGGCGGTGCCCAATTTGGTTATAAATTAATTTATATTTTATTGATGAGTAATTTAATGGCAATTTTTTTACAATACTTAGCGGCAAAACTAGGGGTTGTAAAAGAGTTAGATTTAGCCCAAGCCACTTGTTTAATGTACCCAAAATTATTTAAAATTGGTTTATATATTCTTGCAGAATTATCAATAATAGCTACAGATATTGCAGAGATTATAGGTATGTCTATTGGATTAAATTTACTTTTTGGAATTCCAGAGATATGGGGATTAGTGATAGCAATTGCCGATACCTTTATTTTTTTATTTTTAGTTCGCTTAGGTATTAGAGTTTTAGAAGCTTTTTTTTTAGTAATTATTGCAACAATTTTAGGATGTTTTGTTTATATGATTTTTCTTTCTAAGCCAAATACAGTTGAGGTTTTAACTGGTTTTATACCAACCCAATTATCAGCGAATGCTTTGTATATTTCCTTAGGAATAATTGGTGCAACAGTAATGCCTCATAATTTATATTTACATAGTTCTTTAGTACAAACAAGGGTCTATGAAAGAACCGAACAGTCTATAAAAAAAGCTTTAAAATTTAATTTAATTGATAGCATTATTGCCCTTAATTTTGCTTTTTTTATTAATGCTGCCATCTTAATTTTAGCAGCCAGTACATTTTTTAATACAATTTATCAAAATGTAGCTGGTTTGCATCAAGCCCATAGTTTATTAGACCCTATTTTAGGTAGTAGTATGGCAGGCATTTTATTTGCGATTGCCTTAATTGCAGCTGGACAAAGTTCGTCTATAACTGGTACTTTATCGGGTCAAATTGTTATGGAAGGCTTTATTAATTTGAAGATAAAACCTTGGCAAAGAAGATTGTTTACACGTCTTTTAGCGGCGATACCTACTATATTTATAGTTCTTTATTTTGGTGAAGAAAAAATTGAAGAGATTTTAGTTTTTAGTCAAGTTTTTTTAAGTATTCAATTAGCTTTAACCATCATCCCATTGATTCATTTTGTTAGTTTAAAAAAATATATGGCAGACTATGCGATATCAAAATTTCAAAGGACGATTGCTTGGATAATAGCCTCAGTTCTTTTGTATTTAAATTTACATTTAGTTTTTAATACCTTATTTTCAGAAGGTGCATTTAATTGGCTTTATTTATTATTAGCCCTTTTATATATATTCTTTTTAGTTTTTAGTTTTGTATATCCGCTGAAAGCTAATAGATTAAAAACACATTAAACGTAATCACATTATAATTCTTTAACAGAATTTTTGTAAAGTTCTTTAATAAAATTTGGGTTGGATTCAAAGGCGTTTCCTATAACAACAATGTTTGCACCAGAATCGAAACAGGATGTCATTTTTTTTACATCTTTAACACCTCCTCCAACAATTAAAGGACATGTAGTATGTTTTGAAACGGCTTGAATCATCTCGTTTGGTATTGGGTTTATAGCACCGCTACCAGCATCCATAAAAATCGTTTTTAAACCGAGAAGTTCGCCTGCAACGGCAGTACTAACAGCAATATCAGTTTTATTGGCAGGAATTGGTAACGTATTTGAAATATAGGAAACTGAAGTAGGTTTTCCACCATCAATGAGCATATATCCAGTTGGAATAACTTCTATTTTTGTTTTTTTTATTTGAACAGCATTTAACACATGTTGTCCTATAAGCAAGTCAGGGTTGCGACCTGATATAAGCGATAAAAATAATAATGCATCAGCGTTTTTACAAAATTGAGACGGGTTACCGGGAAATAAAACTACGGGAACTTTTGAATTCGATTTGAGGTTATCGATAACTTGAACCATTTTGTTATTTAAAACTAAACTACCACCAATAAAAAAATAATTGATAAACCCTTTTTTAGCATAAAGTATAAAATTTTTGTAATTAGTTGGGGTTAATTTATCTGGGTCTATTAACACTGCTAAAGCAGTATTTTTCTGTAGTTTTAAATTTTTCCACGAGGTAAAAATAGAGTTAGATTCCAAAATGAATAATCATTGATTTTTTAAAAATTAATATTCATCTTCATTAAATAGAAAATCACTTTGACTTGGATAGTCCTCCCAAATATCTTCAATGCTTTCATATATTTCTTGTCCATCTTCAAGTTCTTGAAGGTTTTCAATAACTTCAATGGGCGAACCATTTCTTAGGGCATAATCAATAAGCTCATCTTTTGTAGCAGGCCATGGTGCTTCTTCTAAATAAGATGCAAATTCTAAAGTCCAAAACATATAATTTTTTTTTTGCGAATTTATGTAAAAGTAATCATATTTTTATAAAAAAATAGTTATTTTTTTGATAATTGTTTATTATTTAAAAAATTCTTTTAGTTTGTCAAAGAAGCCAGGCTCTCCTTTGTTAGTCTGTGGTTTAAAATTTGGACTGTTTTTAAATTTTTCAATAATATTTTTTTCGTCGTTAGAAAGTTGTTGAGGCGTCCAAATATGAATATAAATGAGTTGATCGCCGTGTGCATATCCTTGTACTTCTGGGAATCCTTTGCCTTTTAATCTAAATATTTTCCCACTTTGGGTTCCTGGCGGAATTTTGATTTTTACTTTTCCGTCAATCGATGGCACTTCTATTTGAATACCTAATACGGCATCAATAAATGACAGGTTAAGTTCATAAAGTACATTCATACCGTCTCTTTGTAAAAAAGGATGCTTCTCTTCTTCAATAATAACTAATAAATCGCCATTAGAGCCACCACGTTCTCCGGCATTTCCTTTGCTGGGCATATTTAATTGTAACCCTTCATATACTCCAGGTGGTATATTAATAGAAATTGTATCTTCACCCCACATTTTGCCTTCGCCATGACAATCGGCGCATTTATTTAAAATTTTTTTCCCTAAACCGCCACAACTTGTACAAACTGAAACGGTTTGCATGGATCCTAAGAATGTATTTTGTACTTTACGCATTTGTCCGGTACCATTGCATTGTTTACAAGTTTCAACGCTATTAGAATCTTTGGCACCTGTACCTCTACAGGTAGAACAAGGCACTTGTTTTTTAACTTTTAGGGTTTTTGTTACGCCTTTGGATATCTCATCGTAGTTCAGTTTGATTTTAATTCTAAGATTTGTTCCTTTATTATTAGACCTTCCAGACCTTGTGTTACCTCCAAAAAAACTTCCGAATCCGCTATCTCCAAATATATCGCCAAAATTTTGGAAGATATCATTCATGTCCATGTTGCCGTTAAATCCACCACCACCACTACTTGCACCAGCAAAGGCTTGATGTCCAAAACGGTCGTATTTGCTTTTTTTGTCTGCATCACTTAACACATCATAGGCTTCTGCGGCTTCTTTAAATAGCTCTTCAGATTTTTTATCGCCAGGGTTTCTATCGGGATGATATTGCATCGCAATTTTACGATAAGATTTTTTTATCTCTTCGGCACTGGATGATTTTGTAACTCCAAGAACTTCGTAATAATCGCGTTTAGACATAGAATTTATTTATTTACCAACAATTACTTTAGCGAAACGAATAATTTTTGTATTCATTAAGTATCCCTTTGAGATAACGTCAACTATTTTACCTTTTTGTGTTTCATCATTTACCTCAATTTCAGTTATAGCTTCATGTTTTTCAGTATCAAAATTTGTTCCTAAACTTTCCATGGCTATAACGCCTTTATTTTGTAAAATAATTCTAAACTTATTAAAAATGAGCCTAATTCCAGCTTTTTGTTTTTCTAAGTCGGTTTCAGTATCTAAAATTTTTTCAGCTCTATCACAATCATCAACAACATCTAAGAATGAAACAATGATATCTTTACCAGCTGTGGTTATTAACTCTAATCGTTCTCTAGAGGTTCTTTTTTTAAAATTTTCAAATTCGGCCATTAAACGCAGGTATTTTTCTTTTAGTTCGGTATTTTCGGCAATATATTTAGAATAAATATCGCTGGAATTATTTGTAGATTTTTGATTAGAATCCAATGCATTTGTTTCTAAATTATCTTTATTACCATTTAAATCTTGATTTGTAGTTGTATCTTGGGCGTTTGTCAAATCTTCTGCTTCCATAACTTATTATTTTTACAAAATTTAAACAAAATCATTTCCAACAATAAAAAACGGAAATTTTGTCATATATGTATGACAAAATCATTATTTGTTAGTAGGTTTGGTTGGTGCTTTAAATCGAGATGTTTTATATTTATATTTTAAAGGAACAATAAATGTTATATTATTTTTAGAATAATTTAAAAACATCGTTTGATTATTTTCTTGTAAGGAAGAAAGTTTAACATGTAGCAATTCATTAGAAAAATTGACATTTCCATACACGGTAGATTTTTTATTTGTAGAGTTATTATTACTTTTATTAATTGAAGCTACAATAGTAGCTTTGGTTGCTACGAGACCTATACAAATTAATGCCAAACTTAAAACTAAGATTTTTTTCATAAAAAATTATATTATATGCAAAAATAGGGAGTTTTTTATTAATTTAGCTAATTTTGTAATTTTTAAGAAAACTTTAACTAAAAAATCTTAACTTTGCACCAAATAGAAGTATGAGTTTTGAGGATTTTAATGATTTTTTTAGTGATAATTTTGATAATGAGGAAGATAATAATGATAACGATAACGAGATGTTAGTTGATAAAGCCCTATTTGAAATTATACAAAAATATAAAAACTATAAACAAGGGCTATCGAAACAATACCCAGACGAAGATGAGTTTGGTGAAATCATTGAATATTTTATTTTAAAACCTGAGTTGGATTTTGCATTAAGTATTGTAGAAGATGCTTTAAGTATTTATCCTCAAGCGATTTCTATTTGGTTAGATAAAGTTACTATTTATATTAAAATGGATGATTTTATTCTTGCCGAGCAAACTTTATTAATCATTCAAAAATTTGACCCATTAGAACCCTATCAATATGTATTAAAAATTGAAATGAGTATCTTAAGAGGTCGTCTTGAAGATATAGTAGACACCATGAAACAAGCTGAACAAATTTTAAAGTTTTCAAATGACAATTTAATAGATTTTTATTTTGATGCGATAGATTTATTTGAAGATTACGAGTACTTTGATAATGCGTATGATTTGCTAATAAAAATATTGCAAATTATTCCTGATGAAGATTTTGCAATTGGAAAATTATTACAATTAACCGATTTATCTAAAAAGCATTTAGCAACAATTGAATTTTGTAATTTAATGATTGAGAAGATGCCTTATGAAATTTCTTTTTGGACAATTAAAGGCATTTGTTATTCATATATTCGTCAATTTGAAAATTCTATAGAATCGTTTAAATTTGCTTATGTGATTGATGAAAACAATGCGCTGATTAATAATTTATTGTTATTAACATATATCAAAACCAAAAAGTATGTAAATGCCAGCGAACTTTATCAAGATGGTTTACATAAAACACCGCCAATTAAATTTGAAAAAGAATTAGTAAGCGAATTATTTTTAAAGTTAAAACTTTTTCCTGAAGCACGACATGTATTTATAAAAAATTTCAATGAAAATCCAGATCTAAGATCTGAATACGAATTAGAAAAAGTTGCAGATATATATTTAAAAGAAAAAAAATATTCTAAAGCTCTGTATTTTTTAGAACAGATTATCAAAAGAAATCCCTATAATTATTTAATGTATTACAAAACAGGAATATGTTACGAACAATTAAATAAGTACCATAAAGCTATAGAACATTATAAATCAAGTATTAATTTAAACTTTAAGAATAGTAAAAGTTGGTTGAATATTATTGAATGTTACCTTAAATTAAAAAATTATGATTTGGCTTTAAGTTTTGCATTTCTTTATTTGAAAAATTTTAAAATACATCATAAATTAATTTATTTTATAAGTGTTTGTTATTTTAAGTTAAACATTGAACTGCAAGCCATTAATTTTTTTATGTTAGGTTATAAAATGAATAAAAGAACTCTTGTAAATTTTTATAAATATTGTCCTGAAGCACGTCAAAATGAACTTTTTAATAAAATTATTAACAAATTAAATTTACTTTTATGAACTTTTTTTTAAATAACATTCCAGACCGAAGTACTAAACCTAGGCATCATGGTATCACAATGGTTATGGATAAGGGCTTGTCGCTATATGAACTTAATGGATTGTTGGAAACTGCTGACCTTTATATTGATTTTTTAAAGTTAGGATTTGGAACGGCTTATGTTACACCTAAACTTAAAGAGAAAATTGAACTAATTTTAAAATATAATATTGACGTTTATTTTGGTGGTACTTTATTTGAAGCGTTTTTGATACGAGATAAAATTGATGATTATATTAATATTTGTAAAGACTATAATATAAAATGTGTAGAAATAAGCGATGGTTCGATAACAATAAAACATTCGGAAAAGTGTAAACTCATTGAAAAATTTTCAAAGTTTACCAATGTTTTAAGCGAAGTTGGAAGTAAGGATATAGAAAAAATTATTGCCCCATATAAATGGATTGAACTTATGCAAAACGAATTGGATGCTGGTGCGCTGTTTGTTATAGCTGAAGCACGCGAAGCAGGTAATGTTGGCATTTACAGAGGATCGGGCGAAGTTAGAGAAGGATTGGTTGAAGAAATATTAACCAAAATTCCTGCCTCTAAAATTATTTGGGAGGCGCCCCAAAAACAACAACAATTGTATTTTCTTAAATTAATTGGATGCAATGTTAATTTAGGTAATATAGCGCCTTCCGAAATTATTGCATTAGAAGCCATGCGCATAGGATTAAGAGGTGATAGTTTTAATTTATATTTAAACACATAGTATGACATGGGTTGGGCTGATTGGCTATCCTTTAACGCATTCATTCTCTAAGCAATATTTTACATCGATATTTTCTACCCCAGAATTTAATGATTGGTATTTTGAAAATTTTGAATTACTCAATATAGAAAATTTTAAAGAGTTATTTTGTAAACATCCCAATTTAATTGGATTAGCAATTACTATTCCTTATAAAAAAAAAGTGGTGCCATTTTTAGATGACATGGATATTACAGTTAGAAAAATTCATTCCTGTAATTGTATTTTAAAAAAAAATAATAAATTAATTGGATTTAATACCGATATTTTAGGATTTAAATATTCTATTTCACCTTTATTAAAACCACATCATAAATCTGCACTCATCTTAGGAACTGGTGGTGCATCGGCTGCGGTTGCAGAAGCATTTCTACAATTACAAATTAATTTTAAATTTGTTTCAAGACAAGCAGGCGCTGAAGTTATTACTTATGAATATCTTTTAGAAAACAAAGAAATTTTAAATGATTTTCAAATTATTGTGAATACAACGCCACTTGGAACCTTTCCTAAAGAATTTGAATTTCCGCCAATTCCTTATTTGATGCTTAACGAATCACACTTAGTTTATGATTTAGTTTATAATCCTCCGCTAACAACTTTTTTAAAAAAAGCCCAGCAACAAAAGGCTAAGATTAAAAACGGGTATGATATGTTAAAAATTCAAGCGGACGAAAATTTTAAAATTTGGTACAAGCGTTGAAATTTATTAGATGCATTACTTAACAGATCTAGATTTTTTAAAAAATATAGACTCTACATTACCTATTTTTTATTTAAATCCAACATTTAAAAGCGATTTACTAAAAAAAATAGTTTCGGGATTATCAAATGAACCTCATCGAGGCGGGGGTTATATTTTTATTGGTCCAGACCAAGACCAACCCAATTATATTCATTTTATTCATAATCAGTCTTTACTAAATAAACGCCTTCAAGATATCCTATTAAATGATTTTAATTACCCACTAAATTTTGAAATACAGCATATTCATGTTGAAGATCACCTTATAATTCAAATACAAATTTTTGAACTACCCTATTTTTTGAAGCCCTTAAAATTTTATTCCGATAATTTAAAAATTGAGGCGTATCGATTAAATGGTACCAAAGTATATTTATGCGACCGTGATGATTATAGTTTATTTAAATTAGAATTAGGATTTTGGGAAATTTATCCTATAAAACATGCTACGATTTATGATATAGATAAAGCCTCCTTAGCAAAATTATATAATCAAAAAACACATAAAAACACGCCAGAAAATATTCTTAATGTGCTTTACAAATGGTTAATTAGTAATAATTTAGCAATATTTTCAAACCAAAAAATTCATTTAACGATGTTAGGGGTTATTTTATTAGCAAATTCTCAATTTCTTCAATCATTTTTTCCTCAATATGGCATAAAAATAAGCTATAAATCCTATAACCCCAAAACATTTAATTATGATACTAAATTTTTAAATATTTTTGAAAACATTATGAATCTGCCTTCGAGTGTATTGGAAAATATTATATTTTTTAGCCCTTTTTTTAAAAATGAATTTATTGATAAAAACTTAAAATCATTTTATAAAGATCTTTTAGTTTATTTATTAACATATTTAATTTTAAAAAGAAATTATCATTTAAATAAGCAAATTTCAATCGAGTTAGAACATCATAGAATAAAAATTAATTGCCCTGGAATAATAGATTTATTAAGTACAAATAACTTTAATTTTAATGTTCAACCTAATCCATATCTAGAAAATTTACTCGATTTTAATATACCATATCAATTAAAATATCTTGAAACAACATATAAAGATTTTTTTTTAGTAAACCTTTTACCTGCCTTAAACTATAAAAATAATTATATAACTAATGAATGTATTGTTACGTTAACTTTACCTAAGATTTTTAATTATAATTATAGTCTTGTCCAATCCAATCTACAAATAAATCCTCCTTTAATAAATACAATTTGTCATGTTAATGATGACGAATCTTTTTTAGAATTACATGGTGGTGTTGAATTTAAAATGGTATCATATCATAATGTTTTAATGTTAAATAAATTTAAATCAAATTTAAGATTATTGGGGTTTAATAATTTTTATCAGTACGATAAAAAATTGATAGCGTTAAACGATTTTGACATGTCGGAATGGTCGTCAAGATTGTTTTTTAATTGGGTACCAATTTTGAACCACTATTCATTTTATTTAAATGAATCTTTATCGAAAGGTAGTAACAATAATATATTCAAAAAGAATGCAATCATTAATTTAAGTAATTTTTCGGATGTTTTTTTTACAAGATTATTACAATCGATAAAGACAATTGACATAAAATATTTCTACATAAATCACCAAAATAATATTCAATTAGATCAGTTTGTTACATTGCAACAATATACGCAATATAAAAGTCAAATTGAAACAATTCCTAAGGAATTAGAATTGTTTCTAAAAAATCTAAAGACCCAAGTGTCTAAAAATTATTTTTATATACTTTCATTATTATATATTTGTAATTGGAAACCTCAAACTTTATATCATTTATCAATTTATTTAGAAAAAAGCCCAAAATATATTTTAATAAATTTTGTAAAACCTTTGCGTACTAAAGGCTATTTAGGTTTTACAAAAAAAAACGTTTCAAACCATCCTAATCAAGCGTATAAAACTATTAAAATAAAGATTAAAAAATCAGACGTTCATATATTTAATGCAGAACCTAATGACGCGTCTCATTAAGTTATTATGTTCATACTTTATATTAATTTATTGTTGTTTGTTTTGAAATGTCTTTAAATCATATAATTTCTATTTGAAAAAATAACAATTTACAAAACATCATTAAAAACTTTAAAAAATAGTAAAATAAGGTGTAAATTTGTCCATATGTTAAAAATTAGTATTTCTTTAATTCAATTATTCACCAAAAAATATCAAAATTTTAAAGCAATATTAAGTATTATAAAATTTATTAGACGTATAAGTATTATTGGATTATCGGTAGGTGTAGCTGCTTTAATTATAGTACTATCTATTATGAATGGTTTTGAGGATTATATATTTCAAAATGACAATCTGACACAACCCGACCTTTTAATAACCCCTAAAATGGGTCGCACCATGACGTTAAGTGCTAAGGATATTCAAACAATTCAAAAATTATCTGGTGCCTCATTTATTTTTCCAATTGTGCAAGATAAGGTACTTTTACGTTTTAAAGATATTCAAAAAATTATTAATTTAAAAGGTATTCCTAAGGGCTATTTTGAACGCATATTAAAACCCAATCATTTTATACAAAATGTTTATCCGAACTTAAATACACAAGATACGCCTTATGCCATTTTAACACCTGATTTAAGCTACCAACTAAATATTAATTTGTCTCAAGATTATCATTTGCCTATTTGGATTTATGCACTAAATAAAAAAAATCAATCCAACGTTCTTGCGGATAATTTTAATGCACTTCCAGTTTATTTTGACGATATTTATGCTTCACCTTATAACGATAAAACAGACAATACATTATTTACTAATCGAGATTTTTGTTCTTTTTTATTAAATTTAGATAGTAATACATATTCTTCAGTAGAAGTTTATGGCACTAATATTGATGCTAAAATATTATCTAAAATTTATCCTAAGGCAAATATTCAAACTAAAATTGAACAAAATTCAAATTTTTACAAAGTTATTCAACGCGAGAAATGGATTGTAATTATCATATTATATTTAATTATTTTAATGACTGCATTTAATTTGTTTGGTTCCATAATCATGCTAATTATTGAAAAACAGAAAGACATTATTATGCTATTTTCAATTGGTATTTCTAAAGCAAGTGTTTTTGCTATGTTCTGGTTACAAGGTGTTATCATTTGTCTTAAAGGGTTGTTATGGGGGTTACTATTAGGATATTTTATAGTTTTTTTACAATGGCATTTTGAAATATTAAAATTAGAAGGCGATTCGTTTATTATTAATAGTTATCCTGTACATTGTACCTTAGCAGACTTTTTATTTATTGTACTTTCGATAGTTGCTTTAAGTGTTATGATGAATTTAATCCCAGCTTATTTTGCTACTAAAATAAATAAAAAAATATTAAATTAATAAAAATAAAAATATTTTAGCTTTAAATTAAAAATTTATCAAAAAAAATGCTAACTTTGCACTGAATTTTAAAATATTAAACTGAGGTTAGTATTTTAAAATAATTTAATTTTAACCTCTATAAACTTAAAAATATATTTGTGAAATCGAATTGTTCACTTTTTTTTAAAAAATATCAAGTTAAACTATTTGTTTGGGCTGTTTTTAGTATTATTTTTATATTAAGACTTGTTGGACAAGATTCTGTAACAAAACTTACTATTAAAGAATGCCTCCAATTAGCCGATAAAAATAATTTACAAATTAAAACCGCACTCTTAAATTATCAAACACAAAGACAGGTAAATAAAGAAGTGTCTGCAGCGGCATACCCCAAAATAAATTTTAATACAAGTTTAGCTAAAAATTTTGATATACCTACTTTTGTTTTAGATTTTAATGGTACGCCTACTTTTATCAAAACAGGAACAGATTATAATTCAACAATTGCGTTAGCTGCTAATCAGCTCTTATTTGATGGTCAGGTTTTTGTAGCTTTACAAGCCAATCGCGATGTTCTTAAAGCTGCTTCAAAGCAAATTGACCTTACTAAAGAAACCATCAAAGCTAATATTTTAAAAATTTGCTACCAATTAATAGCCGCTAAAATTCAAGAAAACCTTTTACAAAATAATATTGATAATGTACAACGCAATTTATCAGATTTAATACAAACAAAAAATGCAGGGCTCGCAGAACAAATTGATATAGATAAACTGCAAGTTCAACTAGAAAATATTAAGTTTGAAAAAAGAAAACTTAATATTTCGGTGTCAAATGGTTATTTGGGTTTAAAAACCTTAATCGGTTTAAATTCCCGAAATACTCTATTATTAACCGATACCTTATCAATACAAGATATATCCGATAATTTAGTAACCGATATTCAACAATTTAATTATCAAAATAGACACGATTTTCAATTTTTAATATTACAAGAAAAGTTAAATAAATATAACCTTAAACGGTATCAATATAGTAAAATTCCAACCATCTCATTAAGCTATTTAAAGGGATTTAATGCGTTTGGTAATACCCTTGATTTTTTTAATGCCCGAAAATTTAATTATGACGAATTTGCCAATAATAACTATACTTGGTTTAAAAATACAAGTTTAAGTATTTCTTTAAATGTACCAATTTTTAACGGCTTAGCCACTAATTCTAGAATTGCCCAAACCAAATTAGCCATTAAACAAGTTCAATATCAAATAGAACAAACTAAGATTCAAATAGATAACGACATCAAGTCTTTTCAAAACTCTTATACTCAAGCCCTAGAAAATATTGAACTTCAGAAAAATAACATGCTCTTAGCCGAGAAAATTTACTTTCAAACTCAACAAAAACTAACTCAGGGTTTAGCTTCGCAGCTAGAACTTTATAATGCATTAATTCAATTACAAACTTCACAAAATAATTATTTTTTATCTGTTTATACCGCCATAGTAGCTAAGATAGACCTTCAAAAATCATTAGGAAAATTATAAATAAATCAATATGAATATCGTCTTAAACCCATTTAAAAAACTCAATTTTGTCTTTAAAATATTATTTTTGACAATAATTATAATGGCTTGTAAAACAGACAAAGCCACCCAATTAAAAAATTTAAAAACAAAAGTAGCTGAACTTAACCAAGAAATTATCTCATTAGAATCTGAATTGAAAATTAAAAAAGATAGTAATCTTAAAGTGGATGCCTCAAAATTGCCAATTGTTGGCTTTCAAGAAATGAGTGCCTCTGTATTTAGACACTATATCGACCTTTATGGCACTGTATATAACGAAAATGACTATGCAATTACGCCCAAACAAGGTCCAGGTCAGGTTACCGAAATTTATGTTAAAAAAGGTGATTACGTAAATGTTGGACAAAAAATTTTACAATTAGATAATAAAATCATTACTGAATCTTTATTAACCATTCAAAAAAATATTGAAAGTATTCAATCTCAATTAGATTTTGCCACTGTTGTGTTTCAAAAACAACAAAACCTTTACGACCAAAAAATTGGTTCTGAAATTCAATACCTAACCGCTAAAAATAATGTTACCCAACTTCAAAATACATTACAAGTTACCAAACAACAATATCAAACTCAAAAAGACCAATTAGACTATTTTACCGTTCGAAGTGAAGTGGCTGGCAATGTAGAAGGATTGAATGTAAAAGTAGGCGGCATTTTTAACGGATACGACGCCACCGGAAGCCCTCAGGTAAGAATCATCAATAGCAAAAAACTAACACTTAGAGCCAATGTTCCAGAAAATTATCTTGAAGTTGTAAAGGTTGGAAAATTTGTTATCATTGAATCTGCCCTTTTATCGGAACCTTTATTTACAAAAATTAATTTATGTGGTAAAACTATAGACCAAATTACACGCTCATTTTTTATTGAAGCCCCCCTACCCGATGCCAATTTGTTTAAACCCAACGAATTAATACCTATAAAAATTCAAGATAAAATAATAGATAACGCCATTGTTATCCCTTTAAATGCCATTCAAAAAGATATTAATGAAAACTTTGTTTTTATCCTTAAAGAAGAAAATGGCAACTTTATCGCTAAAAAAAAGTTTGTTAGCACCGGTAATTATTATAAAGATAAAATCGTTATCGAAAAAGGCTTGGAAGTTGGCGATAAAGTTATCATAGAAGGTATGAACTCTCTGTTTGATGGTCAATTAGTCTCTTTAAATTAAACGATACCCTATGTCTATCCACTTTAAAAATTTTCATTTTAAAGATTTTAAACCCACCAGTTGGAGTATTAAAAATAATAGGTTTACCTATTTATTAATCATTGCCATATCGATGATTGGTATTTATCAATTCAATACTTTACCCAAAGAATCCTTTCCAGATATTGTCATCCCAACAATTTTTGTTCAAACAGTTTATGTTGGTAATTCGCCAAAGGATATTGAAAACTTAGTAACAAAACCTATTGAAAAACAAATAAAAAGTATCTCAGGGGCTAAAATTAATAAATTTACCTCCACCTCACAACAAGATTTTTCGTCAATCATAGTCGAATTTAGTACGGATGTGACCACCTCAGTAGCTATCAGTAAAGTTAAAGATGCCGTTGATAAAGCTAAAACCGATTTACCTAAGGATTTAACTACTGAACCCACAGTATTAGAAGTAAGTTTAAGCGAACAACCTGTAATGTACGTTAATATTAGCGGCAATTATAATCTGAATAAATTAAAATATTATGCCGATGAACTGAAAGATAGATTTGAATCTTTATCTGAATTAAATCGCGTTGATATTGTGGGAAGCCCTGAACGTGAATTTCAAATAAATGTTGATAAGAATAAATTAGCCGTCTCTTTTTTAACCTATGATGATATTTCTAATGCTATAGCTCGTGAGAACTTAGATTTATCTGGTGGATTAATAAAGGTTGATAATATGAATCGCAATTTACAAATCATTGGACAACTAAAAAGTAAACAAGATCTCGAAAATATTATCGTAAGAAATGCTTATGGTGCCCCTTTTTATTTGAAAGATATTGCTATTATTAAAGATACCAATAAAAACCAAGAAAGCTATGCCCGTTTAGACGGCAAAAATGTTATCACGCTCAATGTTATTAAACGAAGCGGTGAAAATTTAATTGAAACATCTGATAAAATAAAAGATTTGTTAGCTCAAGCCAAGGTTGATTTTTTACCCAAAGATGTTGATATTGTTATTTCGGGAGACCAAAGTATTGAAACCAGAGCCTCATTTAAAGAATTAGTAAATTCAATTGTGATAGGTTTTATTTTAGTATTATTGGTTTTGATGTTTTTTATGGGCGTAACCAATGCTTTTTTTGTAGCCTTGTCGGTACCATTAAGTATGTTTGTGGCATTTTTGTTTATTCCTGCTGCCGATCTTATTGTGGGTTCGCATGTTACACTCAATTTTATTGTCTTATTTGCGCTCCTTTTTGGCTTGGGCATCATTGTGGATGACGCAATTGTGGTTATCGAAAATACACATCGCATTTATATGGAAAATCAAGGCGCCATGAAATCCGATATGGCGGCTCGCATTGCTGCTGGCGAAGTATTTGTTCCTGTACTTACTGGTACTATTACAACCATCGCACCCTTTGTTCCATTGCTATTTTGGCCAGGAATCATTGGTAAATTTATGGTGTACTTACCAACCATGCTAATCCTTACCCTTTCTGCATCTTTAGTTGTAGCTTTTATTATGAATCCTTTGTTTGCTGTTGATTTTATGAATCATGATTTTAAGGGTACTAAAAAAGGACGTTTTGGATTTTTTAAAAAACCGCTGTTTTGGATTGCGCTTATTTTTGCCATTATTTTCGACTTATCCAACCAAAAATTTTTAGGGAATTTTATTCTCTTGATGCTCATCTTAGTCTTTTTATATAAACTTTTTATAGAGAACATGATCTTAGGTTTTCAACATCGTTTTTTACCTTTTATTATGAATATCTACGAAAAAACCCTCAGATGGGCATTAAAAGGATCTAACCCAACTAAATTATTATGGTCAACCATCATACTTCTTGTCATCTCTTTTATTGTTTTTGTTAATTCAATAACTTCTGGTCGTGTTAAGGTAGTTTTTTTCCCAGAAAGTGAACCCAATCAAATATTTGTCTATTTAAAACTTCCTATTGGTTCCGAAGTCAATTATACCGATTCCATTACCAAAATTGTCGAAAATAATATAAATGAAGTTTTAAATATTGGACAAGGTAAAACCAACCCCGTTGTTGAAAGCATTATTACTAATGTAGCCAAAGGTGCTAACGACCCCAATGCCAATGATCAGTCCACCCGTAGTGAGCTGGGCAGAGTTCAGATTAATTTTGTTGAATTTGAAAAAAGAAAAGGCATCTCTACAGTGCCTTATTTAGATGGTATTAGAAAAAGACTACAATCTTTAAAAATTAGTGGGGCTCAAATTTCTGTAAACCAATTACAAAATGGTCCCCCAACCGACCCACCTGTTAATATAGAACTTAGTTCAGAAAATTTTGACAAACTAACCCAAACGGCTGTGAAATTATTAGCTTTTTTAAAGTCTAAAAATATCAAAGGTGTGGATGAATTAAAACTCAATACCGACCTTGTTAATCCAGAACTTCGAGTTACCATTGATCGGCAAAGGGCTTTAATTTATGGTATCTCAACAGGTCAAATTGCCCAAACCATCAGAACCTCTTTATTCGGCAACGAAGCATCAAAAATTAAAGAAGGTAAAGACGAATTTAAAGTTATGATTCGCAATGATGAATCCAATAGAAACGATTTAGCCAGTTTATTAAGTTTAAATATTTTATTTAGAGATTTTGCCTCTGGAGGTGAATTAAAATCAATCCCTTTAAGTTCGGTAATTCATATTGAACCTGCTAATACCTTAGGTGCCATCAAAAGGAAAAATAATAAAAGACAAATTACCATTTATTCAAATTTAACTAATGAAGAAGGGGTTGATTCAAGAAAAGTAAACATTGAAATTCAAAAGTATTTAGGAGAATTTAAAGATAAATCAAGCGAAGTAAGCATTGCTCAAACTGGCGAAAATGCCCAACAATTAGAAACCATTCAGTTTTTAGGTAAAGCCATGTTTATTGCATTAATATTGATATTAGCCACACTTGTTATTCAATTTAATTCTATAAGCAAAACGATTATCATCTTATGCGAAATTTTGTTTTCTATCATTGGGGTTTTATTGGGTTTTGCATTTACAGGTATGACCGTTTCAGGTATCATGACTGGTTTAGGCATCGTAGGACTTGCTGGTATTGTTGTTAAAAACGGTATTTTAGTAGTAGAATTTACCGAAGAACTTAGATCACGCGGTGTTAAAACCAGAGAAGCTATTGTTCAAGCAGGTAAAACCAGAATAATACCTGTAATGCTAACAGCCGTTGCAGCTATTCTTGGTTTTTTACCCATTGCTTTTGGTTTTAATATTAATTTTATTACCCTATTTACCGAATTAAACCCCCATATTTTCTTTGGTGGCGATAGCGTCGCTTTTTGGAAACCACTGAGTTGGACCATTATTTTTGGCTTAGCCTTTGCCTTTTTTATGACCCTACTCATTGTACCATCTATGTATCTCATTGCCGAAAGGCTTCGATATAAAATGAAGAAATTTTATGGAGGACACTGGATAAGTTTTACAGCAATACCACCATTTACCCCTATTTTTATACTGCTTGTTTTAATTTTTAAACTGAATCAATTTTTTGTTAAGAACTTCAAAAGATAGTGTATGGATTCTTCCCATTCTGAAATTCTAAATTTTGAATCTACAGTACCCATTGTCTTAAATAAACTTGTTGCTTTCTTAAACGAATCGTATTTAGGTAAGGACAAGGTTATCATTCAACAACACCCACATCTTACAGCTGAACAATTAGGGTTAGACAATTTTATTAAAAATGGCGGCTTAAATTGTAATACTATTGAAAATTTTTTGGAAACATTTTTAAAAAATTCGTTACATATTCATCACCCTCAATATTTTGGACATCAAAATAGCAAACCCATTTTAATGGATGGTGTAGCCGATTTAATTACAGGTACCATTAATAATCCAGGCTCAATTTATGAAATGAGCCCTGCCAGCTTAGTTGTTGAACGGGTAGTTATCAACTGGTTATTAAGTAAATTAAATTGGTTTCATAAAAAAGATTATACAGATTTTAGCTTTGATACTAAACAAGGGGCTGGCGTTATTACACATGGTGGCTCTATAGCAAATTTAAAAGCCCTTTTAATAGCCCGAAGTGTTGTTCAACCTGAGGCGTGGCAAAAGGGGAATCATAATTTAGTGGTTTTAATGTCCGAGTCGGCGCATTATTCTATGAATCGGGCTGTCTCTATACTTGGATTAGGACAAGATGCTATCGTAAAAATTCCTGTAGATGCTCAGAATAAAATTATGCCTTCCAAAATTCCAGGTTTAATAGAACAATGTCATCAATCTGGTAAAACAATTTTATGTATTGTAGCCAATGCTTGTTCTACTGCTATTGGCAGTTTTGACCCCTTAGAAGATATTAGTACGATTTGTAAAAAATACAAAATTTGGTTTCATGTAGATGCCGCGCATGGCGGGTGCGTTTTAAATTCTGAAAAACATATACATTTAGTAAAAGGTATAGAACATGCCGATTCGGTAATTTGGGATATGCACAAAATGATGCAAACCACGGCATTATGTACAGCCGTTTTAGTTAAAAATTATCAACATCTTAAAAATGTTTTTCAACAAAAGGGCTCTTATTTATTTTTTGAAAACGAACACGATTTAGGTTTTGACACCATTTCGTATTCCTTAGAATGCACCAAAGCCAGTACCGCTTTACGATTCTTTTTTAGTTTAGCCTATCAAGGTGAGAAAGGTTTAGAAAATTATGTAGATACTGTATTTGAAAAAGCTCAAATTTTTTATAAGTTTATTAAAAATAAACCAGATTTTGAAGCACCTGTAAACCCTGAATCGAATATCATCATTTTTAGATTTACCCAAGGTGAAGACACAAATGCTTGGCAATTAAAACTTCGTAATATCGTTTTAAAGCAGGGCATGTTTCATATAACAAGTACCGAATATCAAAATATCCGTTATCTGCGTTTAAGTATCATGAATCCTAATACAGATTTAATCCATATTGAGAATCTTTTAAGTGAAATTAGAGCCGTTGCTTCTGCTTTAAATCATTAGTTTCTAATGGGCTTACCAGTTGTTAAAACCGCCTGCATACGTTCCATGGTTTTTCGTTCCCCACATAAACTTAAAAAGGCTTCACGTTCTAAATTCAAAAGGTAATTTTCGCTTACGAATTGCTTTTCGCTAAGGGCACCACCACACATGACATGGGCTAATTTTGTAACTACTTTAGCATCATATTCAGAGGCGTAACCGGCAGCAACCATATCTTGAATCCCCATTTCAAATAATCCCATTGCGGATTGTCCTAAGACAGGTATTTTAGATTGATAGATAGGTTTCACATAGCCACTTTCGATGACTGCTAATATTTTCATTTTGGCTTCTTTGATTCTAAAACTATCTTGCATGATAATTTTATCTTTTTTAGGGTCTAGGATACCTAATTCAAAGGCTTCGTAGCCACTAGTGGATACTTTAGCTTGAGCAATATTTAAAAAGCGTGTTCTTAAAGTGTTGGTATCCACTTCAAAAGGATTTAGTTCTTGAGCAGCTCTTAGAACAAACTCTTTTGTACCGCCACCTCCAGGGATAACGCCAACACCAACCTCTACCAATCCCATATAGGTTTCTGGTGAAGCATATACATAATCGGCATGCAAACTGAGCTCGGTTCCACCACCTAAGCATAAATTATGAGGGCAGACAATAACAGGAATGTTAGAATAGCGAACCCGCATCATGGTTTTTTGAAAAGTTTGAATAGCAACATTTAATTCATCATATTCATGATTGGCGGCTAACATAAAAATTAAGCCCAGATTAGCACCAGCACTAAAATTTGCACCACTATTGGCAATAATCAACCCCTGATAACTTTTTTCAGCAATATCTATCGATTTATTAATACCTTCAATAACTTCAGAACCAATGGTATTCATTTTAGTTTGCCAATTTAATCCTAAAATACCATCTCCTAAATTAACTAAGCAACAATTTGCATTACTCCAAACCGTTTTATTTTTTAAATTGTCAAATACGATAATATTTTTTTTATGTTCAATTATTTTATACGATTTTGAAGGCAAATCATAACAATACAATCCATCTTCTTTAATTTTATAAAAACTTAAGCCAACTAATAACATCTCATCAACCCATGCAGCATATTGAATACCGTTAGATTTTAAATTTTCTACAACTTGAGCTACTTTAAGTAAATCCCAGGTTTCAAAAGGACCCATTTCCCATCCAAAGCCGGCTTTAAGGGCATCATCAATGGCAAAAATATCATCACAAACTTCCCCCACCCTATGCGAAATATAGGCAAATAAAGCTAAATGAAACTTATTAAAGAATGTACCAACCACATCCGTCAATTTACTCATGGCTATTAAACGTTCTGGAAGACTTTCGATGCCTCTTAAAACACCGGTTGAGTCTAATCTAATTTTTTGTTTGGGTTCGTATTCAAACGATTTTAGATTTAGGGTTAAAATGTCTGTTTTATTATTAATTTTCTTTTTTAAATAGAAACCTTGATTAGTTTTATCGCCTAACCATTTATTGTCTAATAGTTTTTGATACCAATGTGGTAGCTGGAAGATAGCGTTCATTTCATCTTTAGGACAGAAGGTTTTTATTTGTTCTGCTACTTTGGCAAGGGTGTCTAATCCAACTACATCGCAGGTTCTAAAGGTTGCCGACTTAGGACGTCCTAAAATAGGACCACTAAAAAGATCAATTTCATCGATACCTAAGTCCATTTCTTCCATAAGATTAAAAATCTTCATGATCGAAAACGTGCCAATTCGATTGGCAATAAAAGCTGGGCTATCTTTACATAAAACTGTTGTTTTTCCTAAAAATTTTGAACCAAAATCCATCAGAAAATCAATTAATTCGGGTTGGGTTTGACTATGCGGAATGATTTCTAATAATTTTAAATAGCGGGGCGGGTTAAAAAAATGCGTGCCACAAAAACGTGGTTGAATATGTTTGGGAACGGCAGTTTTTAAAGTATTGATAGAAATACTTGAGGTATTGGTAGTTAAAATAACATCGGGTTTTAAATAAGGGCTTATTTTATGATACAATTGTTCTTTTATATCAATATTTTCTACTACGACTTCAATAACCCAATCACAATCTTTTAATTTTTCTAAATCATCTTCAAGATTACCTATGGTAATTAAGTCTTGATTTTGCGGTACATATAAAGCGGATGGTTTAGATTTTAATGTTGTTTGTAAGCCTTTTTGCACAAGCGCATTGCGTTCATCTTTAGAGCATTTAGGATTCGTTTGAGGCGAAACAATATCTAAAAGTAACACTTGTTTACCAACACCAGCTAATAAACAAGCTATTCTTGACCCCATGATACCACTGCCTATAACGGCAACTTGATTAATTTGAAAACCCATACGTTTTTTTTATGAATGATTATTTAAATTTTTGAATTATAAACCTCTGCCAGCATACATCGAACGCTTCCGCCGCCTAAGGTTTCGATTGTTGGAATATGCGGATGGATAATAGTAGCAAACTTTTCTAGCGTTTGAATTTGAGATGAATTTAGTGCAGTATATGCAGTATTCGACATAATTAAAAATGATTTACCTTGTTTTGAAAATAATTGTAACATATTCCCAGCAAAAGAATTCATTTGGTCTAGGCTTATTTCGATAATGGTTTGATTGTTATTTAATATGGTTTGTTTTACTTTAGTTTTTTCTTGGATATCATGAATGGCATCTAAGCATATAACCACAAAGGTGTCGCCCACACACATCATCACATTGGTATGATAAATGGGTAAGTTTTGACTATCAAACGATGTAAAAGTAATAGGAAGGTACTGTGTTTTAGCACACCAATCTTTTAATACGGATTCATCCATTCTAATAGAAATATTGGCGTAACAAATTTTATGAAATCGGTCTAAAACCATACTACCAGTGCCTTCTAAAAATAAATTTTGGTTTTCATAGTGGGTTAAATCAATTATTTTATTAATTTCCAAAGTGCTTTTCAAGTGGTTTAACACGGAATCTTTGCGTTCCAAGCGTCTGTTTAAGGCACACATAGGATACAATATAATTGAATTATCTTCATGAAAGGAAATCCAGTTATTTGGAAATATAGAATCTGGTGTAGAAGGGTTTAATGTGTCTTGAATAGTAATGACTTCAATGCCATTATTTTTCAGTAATTCAATCATACCATCAAACTCTTGAATGGCTTTATGATTAGCATCTTGGATATCAACCTGCTTTTGAAAATAATTATTTTGGGCAGTTTCAGCATTAAAATAAAATTGAGCTGGACGAATCATTAAAACGGTTGTACATTTATTCATAGGATAAAGATTTTCTTTCTAAGGGCATGCTCATACAATGGAAACCACCGCGTGCACGTGATAACTCGGCTGAAGGCATTAAAATAAAGGTATTTTCAAGTTTTTCAGGTGATGTTTCATTAGTTTCAAATTTTTCTAATAAGGTTTGAACAGGAATACATTCAAAACCTAAGGCTTCAAAAGCGGCTTGCGTTTTATAATTTCTATCATAACCAACCACAACACCTTCTTTTAAAGCTAATAAATTACATGAATCCGTCCATTGTTCACGGGTATTAAAAGGATATTCATCGTTTCCAGAATATATAATCTTAGCATCGCTACAGCCAAAATCTTGAATAGAGATGTCTTTTAGAAGGTCTTCTATATTTGCAAAAGTGCGGGTTTGAGTGCTATGATTATGATATTGTACAATTTCAGTATGATTGCTTTCATTACTTAAATCTAAATCAAAATAAAACGCAGATTTTTGTTTATTAATATTATTTTTGAAAAGACCATAAAGAACCCAGGTATCTTTTTTAACTTGTGTAAAAACAGTATCAATATGCATGAAATTTCGTTTTTTAGGTATTTTTACTAAGGTGATTTTTGCAACCACATTATTCTTAAATAACAGGTTTACTAATTCTTTTGCGGCTAATTCGCTGGTACGTTCACTAATGCCAACAAGTAAGTGGTTGGGATGAACCATCATCACATCACCGCCTTCTAAGGTTAATATAAAATTTTCATCGTAAGAAGCACTAAAACAAGAGGGATATAAATTATCTAATTCAATAATTTTATCTTTAATAAGATTAAATTTGGGGTGATTGTTAAAAATGTATTTCATGAGGAGTGCTTCTCGTTGCCTGGCTTCTTTGGCTGGTTTATTAAGCACTAAAAAATCGTTCACTACAATGCCAATATCTCGTGTAAAAATAAAATTGGGTACAGGCGGAAAATATTGTAAATTATCATGGCTTATGCCAGAAATAAAGGTTTTTGATAATTGTTCAGGCGAATAGGTTTTAAATTCAGCTAAATATTTATAGGGGCATTCTTCGTAGGAGATGATGGCAGCAATCAGTTCGTTTCTTGTAGCATCATTTTGTAAAATATCGAATAAAAGTTTTTCAATTTCAATAACTTTGGAACTATTATGAAAATCAGGATGGTATGGATTAAAAAAATTAGGATTATTTAAAGCCTTTTTATGGTTTCCTTTAATTAATTCTGGGTCTAAAAAATAAAGTAACAATACGATATAATAATTATATTCTTTTGTGGTAATAATATTATGGTCAACAATATCTTCAAAAAGCCAATCTTGAGCTTTGTCTGGAACAACCCTAGCTAAACCTAAATCTGGAAAATGAACTAAAAGTTTTTTTAAAGATTCAATTTCGGTACTAACTTGAATTTTCATGTTTTTTTATTGCAAGTTACGATTTTTTATGAAATAAAATTGTTTTTTTATGAAAAATCAGGTCAAACCTATAAAATATTATTTTTCATTATTATTTGATAAATTTTCATGATGGTTTACAATTTTGGAATTTTGCTTTTAAAAATTTAACACTTTGAAATTAACAAATCAAAATATAATTTTATAAATATTTCAAAATTTCTTCTACAAGTTTATAAACTGTTGTTGAAGATTCTGCTTTGGCTGGACTTAGGTTTTTACAATTATTTAAAATATTTTTAGCCCTTTGAATTGCTAATATTTTTCTTTCTTTACCAGTTATAGAATCAATACCATTCAAAATATCAAAAAAATCTTCGGAAATGATTTTTGAACCATTTCCATCATAAGTTACATTAAAAGGTTTAAGTAAATTATTAATTGTAACGTTATATAAAGTTCTAAGCATTTTTCCTCCCTGATGGTCATTAAAATGCAAAATAAGCCAATATTCAAAAGCTTGATTAGAATAAGCAATTTTAATTTCATTGTTCACAGCCTTATTAATTGCGGCATTAAATTTTATATCAGTAAATCCATCTTTGTCGAAACACACCAAACTTGATCATATTGGGTTTCATTTTTAAATTCAATGGTTTTATCAACTAATGAAACAGTGTTAAAACCAATTCCTTTACATTTAATAATAGCAGTTGAAAGTTTAAATTGATTAAAATATGAAGGCTCTGTGTTTTCACCTTCACAAACAATTAAAATTGTAGGTTTCTCAATTTTTGTAGGGATTTTTCTTTCTAAAATAGGCGGGGATTTTCTGTTTAATTTAAGTTGTTCTAGATGTCTTCTTTTATTATCTATTTGATTCGCTTTTTTAGGCTTCATTTTCATAAACTATCCAATTAATTAATGCTATCAAAAAAACTTAAATAAGGCACAGCCCCATATTTACCTTTAATATAGTTTTCTTCAAAAAGTTCATTTTTTCTAACAGAATCCGTTTTAAAATCGGCTAAAGAATATAATTGCGCCTCACCATATTGGTTTTTTTGGGTAAACCATATCTGGTCGCGTCTCAATAAACCCGAACTTAACAAATTGGTATCGTGTGCATTAAAAATCAACTGAGCATTTTTGGGGTTGTTTTCTTTGGAATTAAAAAGAGCCACAATTTTATTAACCAAATTGGGATGTAGTTTTATGTCAAGTTCATCAACCAACAAAGTGTAACCATTTTCAAGGACATCGATTATTGGACCCGCTAAAGCAAAAAACTGTTGTGTACCCGAAGATTCATCATCACGCATCGAAAAATAAACATTTTCAACCGGTGTTTTATTGGAATCATACTTCTTATGAATCGTATCTATATCTGCATAAAGTTCATGATCTGATTCTTTGATGTCCTTGAGAATGATATTTCTTAATTCTTGTGACTTGCCCTTCAAAGCATCATGTTGTTCATTGAATGTATTCTTTTTAATATCATAAGACTGAATACCTATATCGGCTTTTTTTAATAAGCTTACTATTTTATCTTTAAATTTTAAGTCTTTCGATTTATAAATAGAAAATTGTTGAAAAAAAACACCTGTTGTATTTAATATAAATCTTAGTTGATAGAACCAATCCATTACAGAAATACAAGTTGCTTCGTTAAATTGGGCGGCTACAGTTAATAATAAGGCGTTATTTCTAACTAAGCCTTCGTTAATGACCGATTTTCCTTTTTGAAAAACTCTGTCATGGGTCTCAAATGTATCTTCCTCGCGATAAAATAATGTTACTTCTTTTGTTTTAGGTTTATAAAACAACCATTCTGATATTATCTTTTTTCTATCTACCTCAAATCCATAGCGGTACAATATATCTTGATAAATAAATATTACTTCAAATTCCGAAGCTTGATTATCAGTTTCAAGGTTTAATCTAAAGGGTTCTACTGGAATGCTTTCGCCTTTAATGCTTTCTTTTAAACTCGAAACCACAAAATGTCGCATAAATCGAAGCGCCTCGTGAAGTTTAGTTTTTCCGCTGGCGTTTGCGCCAAATACGACTGCACTTTTTAGCAGACGAAGCTTATATTTTGAAATTTCGGTAAGGTTTTCAGTTTCGCGGGTACTTTTGTCATAACTTGAAGCTACTAAACTTAAAGTAGCCTTATCTTTAAATGTTCTAAAATTTTTTACAGTGAATTGCACAAGCATAATAAAGTTTGTTTTTGTAATTTATTTGCAAATATACGTCTTATTTTGCAAATTATTGAAAAAAAGGTACTTTTTTTCAATCAAACCTATAAAATATTATATTTCCCATGTTTATGTATATTTTAATATTAATATAACTTTATGTAAATATGATACTTATATATAATTTAATACAGAAAATTAAAATCTTTATTAACATCCGATGATTTTTTACAAAATATTTCATACCTTTGTAGATTATTTTAGTATTAAATTGAAATTTAAAAATCTATGCAGCAGGATAAAAGCACAATACAAAATCAGTATAAAAATTGGTTTTTAGATTATGCCTCTTATGTTATTTTAGAACGAGCGGTACCGGCCATAGAAGATGGCTTAAAACCCGTTCAAAGAAGAATTTTGCATGCAATGAAAGAAATGGACGACAGTAGATTTAATAAAGTGGCAAATATTATAGGGCAAAGTATGCAATATCATCCGCATGGCGATGCCAGTATTGGTGATGCTATTGTTAATATTGGGCAAAAAGATTTATTAATTGAAACGCAAGGAAATTGGGGTGATGTAAGAACAGGCGATGTAGCGGCGGCACCCAGATATATAGAAGCGAGACTTTCTAAATTTGCTTTAGAAACCTCGTTTAATGCCAAAACTACCTCATTTTCACTAAGTTACGATGGTAGAAAAAAAGAGCCTATTACTTTACCTATGAAATTCCCTTTGTTACTTCATCAAGGTGTAGAAGGCATTGCAGTTGGTTTAGCAACTAAAATTTTACCGCATAATTTTATCGAACTCATCGAAGCATCTATAAAATACCTAAAAAATAAAAAATTTGAACTTTACCCCGATTTTATAACTGGTGGCAATATTGATGTTTCTAATTACCAAGACGGTAAAAGAGGTGGTAAAGTTAGGGTACGATGTACCATTAAAGAATTAGATAAAAAAACATTAGTCATTTCTGATGTTCCATTTAGTGTTACCACAGCACAACTTATTGATAGTATCACCAAAGCTAACGACCAAGGTAAAATAAAAATCAAAAAAGTGATCGATATCACCGCTCAAAATGTTGAAATTCAAATAGATTTAGTACCAGGAATTACAACCGACTTAACCATTGAGGCGTTATACGCTTTTACCGATTGTGAAGTGTCTATCTCACCTAACGCCTGTGTTATCAAAGATAATCGACCTCAATTTTTAACCGTTAAAGAATTATTAATTGAAGCTACCGAAAATACAAAAAAGCTCTTAAAGAAAGAATTAGACATTAAACTTGCTGAACTTTACGAAGCTTGGCACTTTTGTTCCTTAGAAAAAATATTTTTTGAGCAAAAAATATACCAGGAACTAGAAAAAAAACATGAAGATTGGACGCATGTTTTAGAAGGTATTTTAAAAGCGTTTAAACCCTATACCAAATTATTTAAACGTGCCATTACAACTGAAGATGTAACCAAACTTACAGAAAAGCCAGTTCGGCGTATCTATCGTTTAGATATTAAACAATTAGAAGACCAAATTCTAAAAATCGATGAAGACATTAAAGAAACTATTTATAATTTAGAAAATTTAGTTGAATTTACAATAAAGTATTACGAAAACTTACAAAAAAAATATGGCAAAGGGCGAGAAAGAAAAACACATATAAAATTATTTGATACCGTTGAAATAAAACAAGTTGCCATAGCCAATACTAAATTATATGCCCAAAAATCTGAAGGATTTATTGGCACCTCATTAAAGAAAGATGAATACATTTTAGAATGTTCCGACTATGATGATATCATTGCAATTACCAAAGAAGGTGTTCTCAAAATAGTTAAAGTTCAAGAGAAAATTTTTATAGGCAAAGATATAATACATATCGCTGTTTTTAAAAAGAACGACTCAAGAACTACTTACAATGTAGTGTATGTTGATGGTGAATCGGGCATCAGTTTTGCCAAACGCTTTAATGTGGTTGGTATAACACGTGAAAAAGAATACGAGCTAACTAAGGGTTCTGCTAAATCTAAAATTATCTATTTTTCTGCCAACCCCAATGGAGAAGCCGAAATTGTTAAAGTGCAATTAAGCCCCGCTTGCAACGCACGAATTAAAGATTTTGAATTTAATTTTGCTGATATTGATATTAAAGGTCGTGGGAGTATTGGTAATCAAGTTGTTAAGTTTCCAATTAAATTTATTAGGTTTAAAGAAGCTGGAAAATCAACTTTAAAAGGGATTGAGCTTTGGTTTGATGATAAATTTGGGCGTCTTAATACCGAAGGTAAGGGTATTTTATTAGGTAATTTTGAAAATGAAAAAATAGTTGTTTTTTACAAAAATGGTAATTATGAAATTACTGATACCGAACTTATTCAACGCTTTGAACCCAATCAGGTTGTCTTTATCGAAAAATTTAACCCCGAAAACATCTATGCAGTTATTTATACTGATATGGAAAAAGAATTAGTAAATGTGAAACGATTTAAAATTGAATCAACAACCCATCGTAGCCTATATTTATGTATTAAAGAAGGTGTTGACAATAGTATTTTAGCTGTTACCTCGAACCCAAAACCAATTATTGAAATTAGCGTAGGCAGGGGCGCTCAATTAAAAAATTATACGTTCAACATTGCTTCCGTTGTAGATATCATGGGATGGAAAGCTGTTGGGGTTAAATTAATAGACTATACAAAATCGATAGAACTCAATTGGCAGAATAATAATGACAGCTCTCCAAATTTATTTGACTAACTTTAAACTATATGGCAAAAATACCTATCAATTTAACAACTGGAACACTTCAACAAGAAAAATATATTGTTGGAATCGACTTAGGCACAACCAATAGTTTGATTGCTATCGTTCATCCAGATACTAAACAACCTATAGTTTTAAAGGAGTTCGATGGCTCGGCAATGATTCCTAGTATATTATATTATGATTCTTTTTCTAAAGATTTTATTGTGGGTGAAAAAGCCAAGGCCTATTTATTAATAGAACCTCAAAAAACTATTTATAGTATTAAAAGACTTATGGGTATTCAAGAAAGCCAAATGCATCTTGAAGCGCCGTATTTAAATTATCAAGTTCGTTATGATACAGAAAAACAAATGCCATTGGTATCAATTGACGGCTTAGATTTCGACCCAATAGATCTATCGTCTTTAATATTAAAAGAATTAAAGTTAAGAGCTGAACATATTCTTAAAGTACCTATTGAATATGCCGTAATTACGGTACCCGCTTATTTCAACGATTTGCAGCGTCAAGCTACACGTGAGGCTGGTAAAAAAGCTGGTTTAGAGGTTTTGAGAATCGTTAATGAACCCACTGCGGCAAGCTTAGCGTATCGTTCGGGGCTTTATAATTCTGATATAAAAACAATTGCTGTTTATGACTTTGGAGGTGGTACTTTCGATATTACTATTTTAGAACTTCAAGATGGTATTTTTGAAGTACTAAGCACGAATGGAAATACCCATTTAGGCGGGGATGATATTGACCGCAGCATCGTAAATTTTTGGTTACATAAAAATCCAGTATTTCAAAATAATAAAGAACTTCAAACTGAACTTAGAGTTTTAGCCGAAATAGCTAAAAAACATTTAACACATCATAACCATTTTGAAACCGAACTCCAAAATATTACATTAGAATTACATAGCGTTGATTTGGAATTCATTTTAAGTTTTATCATTAAAGAAACATTAACTTGCTGCCAACAATGTTTAAATGATGCAGAAAAATCAATTCATGATATTCAAGAAGTCGTTTTTGTTGGTGGAAGTACACGAACGCCTTTTGTAAAAAAACAGGTCTTAGATTTTTTTAAATGCAAGGGAATAGACGACATCAATCCTGATGAAGTGGTTGCACTTGGAGCAGCTGTTCAAGCCGATATTTTAGCCGGGAATAACAAAGATATTTTATTATTAGATGTTACACCTTTAAGTTTAGGCATTGAAACTATGGGCGGACTTATGGATTTTATTATTCCCAGAAATTCTAAAATTCCTACGAAAATCGCTAAACAATACACTACACAAAAAGATGGGCAAACAGGAATTTGCCTCAATATTTTTCAAGGTGAAAGAGATATGGTAAAATTTAATAGGTCATTGGGTAGCTTTATCCTTAGAGGAATTCCTGCCATGCCTGCGGGTCTGGCTAAACTTGAAGTTGTTTTTTTAATTGATGCAGATGGTTTGTTAAAAGTGTCTGCTAAGGAACTTCGCAGTGGCGTAAGCCAAGTAATTACTATCAATCACAAGCAAAATTTAACAGATGAGTTGGTAGAAGAACAATTATTATCAAGTTTTGAACAAGCTCAAAACGACATTGAATTAAGAGCCCTTATTGAAACTCAAAATGAAGCCGAACTCATTTTAAATCAAACTAAAATTTTTATTCAAAAAAACAAAGATGTACTCAAAGCACAAGAAGAAGAACTCATCTTGTTGCATCTTAATAATTTGGAAGCAATATTAGCCTCACAAGACCGTAAACTTATTCATGATAAAACTGAAATTTTAAATCAAATTTGCCAACCATTTGCCGAAAGGGTTATGGATATGGCATTAAAATCTGCCATGACGGGTAAGAATATAAATATTTAAAATTCTATCGCTCTAAAATATATTGACATTTTTTGAAAGTATTTTTACTTCAAAAATTGCGTATTTATACGCAATTTTTGAATATGATAATTTTTTAATTTTGCCCCAAAAAATCAAAATTTAAAATTATGAAATCAAAAAAAAATCCTAATTTTGCTCAAAAAAAATCCATGAGCCCCTTTATTAGCCCGTTTACCGATTTTGGCTTTAAAAAATTATTTGGCGAAGATGCCAGCAAGCCTATGCTGATAAGCTTTTTAAACAGTATTTTACCCAAAAACAATCAAATTAAAAGTTTAGAATTTAAAAATGTAGAACAAATTGGCGACATTAAGTATGAACCAAAAGCCGTGTTTGATATTTTTTGCTTGGGTACTCGTAACGAGCGATTTATCATAGAACTGCAAAGAGCCCCCCAAGATTATTATAAAGACCGAACCTTATTTTATTCGGCTTTAGTTATTAAAAATCAAGGTGTTGTAGTTGATTGGGATTTTAATTTAGACCCCGTATATTGTATTGCTATTTTAAATTTTAACTTTAAAGATCATGAGGCGTCACAAGCCAAGCATGAGGTAAAACATGTTATTTGTTTAAAAAATCAGTTTAACGAAAGATTTTATGAAAAATATTTTTTAATTTATTTAGAGATGCCAAATTTTACATTAAGTTTAGATGAATTAAGAACCACTGAAGATAAATGGTTATACTTTATTAAAAACTTAGATAAATTAGAAGACATACCAAGTATTTTTAAGGATGATGATTTGTTTACTGAGGCATTTAGGAAAGCAAATTATTCTAACTTAACCCCTAAAGAACGAGATGAGTATGAAGAAAGTGTTAAAGTATATAGAGATTTAAAAAATGTCATAAACAAAGCCTTTTCCGATGGCGAAAAAATGGGTATTCAAAAAGGTAAACTTGAAGGTAAACAAATTGGTATTCAAAAAACCCAAACCGAAGGCATTATCAAAGCTCTAAAACGTGGTAAACTTACCATGAACGAAATTGCAGAAGATTTTGAAGTCCCTTTCGACTTAGTCCTCAACATAAAAGATCTTCTGAAAAAGGAAAACGGGAAAATTGGGAAATAAAGAGTATTCTGAACAAGAAAATTTGGAAAGGTAATATTTTAAATTTTTATAATATAATTATAAATAAAATTTTGTTGCATATAGAATTAAAAAATAGCAGCTTCTTGAATAAATTATAAATATTTATACAGATTCGTTATCTTCAATAAGTAATTTTTGAATTATTTTTTCTTTCTTTATAAAGATTAAAGTAACATAAATAAAATAAAATGCAATTCCAACAAAAATACCAATAGCTATACAAAATATCATTGATTTCTTTAGATTTGTAAGTGGTAATTCTGGAGTTTCAATAATTTGAATCACAGGTGTAAACTGCGATAATGAAATTTTTGCGGCTTCAATATTTCTACAGAGTTCAACATAAACAGCATTGGCAATATTTTTTTCTCGTTCAGCATTATCTTTATTATATAAATTAGATTTAATAGCAGGATTCAAATTATATATTTCTGTATTTAAGGCTTGTTGCGATTTATTAATTAAAGTTTTATAAATAGAATCTTTAGTAACTTCTAAATTTGCAATATTTTTTTTAAGGGTTTGGGTTTTTATATCAAGGTATAAACTTTTGGCTTCAAATATTAAATCATCCAGAAAAATTTTAGCAAACACTTGGTCGGTACATTTAAATTTTACATACAAAATGGATGATTTTTTATTAACCCTTTCGATGGTTAGCTGTTTATTTTTAATTTTTTTAATTATTAGATTTAAAATACTATCTTTCCAGTATTCTTGTTGCATATTTTGATAGGTATTAGCAAACGAGAACCCGGCTTTAAATGGATTTGAACTTTGAAATGCTTTATCAAATTTGCTTATCATAAAATAATTATCTGCTAAAGTTGTTTCTTGACCATTATAAAGACGTTTTTTTAATAAAACTCTATTTAAAATAATCTTTGATCGCATGATTTCTAAAATATTATCGCCAGAATAAATTGTTGTACCTGAACCTGCAGAATTTAAATCGATGCCAATATTTGATGCTAATAAAGATAAACCGCCTAAATTGTTCGATTTTTCTTCAATGATAAAAGCGCTTTCGGCCACATATTTATTTGTTTGAATACTATTATAAAACAAGCCAATGCTTAGTCCAATTATTAAAAATATAATAGAATATTTGAAATATTTTTTTATATATTTCAAATATAAATTTATGAGATGAATGAAATGAATAGGCATATTTTTTAGAAACTATAATTTAAACCAAATTGAATAGTATTATTCAATGGATTTCGATTATTGGTATTTCCTGTTGTTACCCAATACGACGTATTTAAATTAATATTTTTATAATTAACTCCTAAACCAAAAGTAAGATAATTACCTTCTAAAGGTTGAATGGCATATCCAGCCCTAACAAACAATACTTTTTTGAAATCATATTCAACACCAAAATTTGTTTTAATAGTATTTAATAATTTGGTATTACCGCCAAAGGATTGAAAGTAACTAGAAAACACATTTGCGTTATTATAATCTTCTATGTCTTTTACAAACTGGGTATAAGAAGCCGCTGTAGTATCTTTTCTGGTAGGAATGCTTGGCACTAATAATTTATTAAAGTCTATCCCAAAACCAAGATTATTCACTTCATCTAATTTTAGTTTATAACCAACACCTGCCACTAAAGTAGCAGGTATAAAACTATTCCTTGAGGACTGATTGGTATAATTTAATTTTGTGCCAATATTATTAAATGCAACTGCGGCTGCAAAGCCCTCTTCATCGGGGTGTTGACGATAGGTAAAGTTAAAATTAAATGCAAAACCTTGAGCTGCAGAATAATTTTGACCTTGTAAATTACCAACAAAAAGTTGTGAATTAATAAAACGAAATGCCGCACCAATTGAAAATTTTTCTGATAAAAGTCTGGTATAACCCAAATCTATAGAATATTCATTGGGTGTAAACGTACTGATAATATTTCCTACTTCGTCTGTTTGAACAAAATCGCCAAAGCTAAAAAAACGTAAAGCACCATATACAGTACTATTTTTATTTATTTTTCCAGATACACCTAAAGCTGCTAAATAAAGTTCGCTATAGCCGTTTGTTAATGAAAATAACCAAGGGGTATAGTTTAAAGATATATTAATCTTTTGGTCGAGATTATTTAATTTTGAACTATTATTAAAAATGTCATTAGCATGGCTGGAGGTTGCTAAAGAAGCATTACCCATACCACTGGATCGGATATCTGGGTTAATAAGCAAAAAATTTGCTAAGGTATATTCTTGAGCATACATGGCCAAACTTCCAATGAAAAATATTCCAACCAATAAGAATTTGAAAAAAAATTTAAGCATTTATATTAAGTTTAATTTAAATATTGATGCAAAGATACAAAAAATAAATTAATTATATGAAATTTAAATATTTTTTAGAATAAAATCTTAATTTTGCCATAAATTTAAAAAAATGGGTAAAGATAATTTTAAAATTGCAATTATAGGAAGTGGTAATTTAGGCACAAGTATTGCATTGGGGCTGATAAAATCGAAATTTATTGAACCTAAAAATATCATTTTAACCAAACGAAATATAGGTAGTTTATCAAAAATAAAAGATGTGGGTTTTGAAATAACTGCTGATAATTTAAAGGCCACAGAATCGGCAACGTTCATTATTTTAGCTGTAAAACCATTTCAGATTGAGCAAATTTTAAAAGATATTAAACCTAAATTAAGCCATAAACATTGTTTAATTAGCGTCGTTTCTAGTTATAGTTTACAGGCTATTCAAGAACAAATTCAACTAAAAATACCAATTTATAGAGCGATGCCAAACCTAGCCATTGCTATTCAAGAAAGCATGACATGTTTATGTGGTATCAATACAAATCTAAAATTGACTTCTAAAGTTCAAAATCTTTTTAAAAACTTAGGAATTTGCATTTTAATAGACGAACAGCTTATGAATGCCGCAACAGTTATAGGTTCCTGTGGCATTGCATTTGCTATGCGTTATTTAAGAGCTACTATTCAAGGAGGAATAGATATTGGATTTAATGCCGACATTGTTAAAACGATAGCGGCTCAAACCTTTAAAGGAGCAGCAGAATTGATTTTAAAAACAGGTGCCCACCCTGAAAGTGAAATTGATAGAACGACTACCCCCAAAGGGTGTACAATTGCAGGTTTAAACACCATGGAATATGATGGATTTTCTCCTTCTTTAATAAAAGGTATTAAAGCAAGTTATGATAAGTTAAATTCACCAGATTTTATTAAATAATTATAACACTCCCAGCACCATTTTAAATTAAAAATTTA
Organism: Alphaproteobacteria bacterium; assembly: GCA_030053915.1. Lineage (GTDB taxonomy): Bacteria > Bacteroidota > Bacteroidia > Chitinophagales > Chitinophagaceae > JASGCT01. The sequence goes on along the minus strand of JASGCT010000011.1, from coordinate 15,511 downwards.
GGTGTTCATTATAGCATAAAAATAAATTTTAAGATAAAAATATTCTAAATATAAATTTTTAAGCTAAAATTAATTACCTTTGCCTAAATTTTAATTTTAAAAATTTAATTATGTACAAAGTTTTTTTAATATTAGTATTTTTAAATCTTTTAAATAATATTTCATATTCACAGCCGGTTGAAAGTTATGTAACATCGAGCGAATTTGGTTTTAGTACTGGAATAAACCAATATTTTGGCGATTTAAATCCGCAAAATAATATAAATTACCCTCAAACCTCATTTAATCTATTCTATAAACTATTTTTTGTAAATGGTAAGGGTAACCATCCCAATTTGAATATACCTAAATTATCTGTACGATTTGATTTAGATTATAATAGATTATCTTATTATGATGCTAAAAACAGTCCTAATTTAATTGATTATAGAGCCAGAAACTTGGGTTTTGATAACACAACATTTGGTATTGGAGCTGGGATTGAATATAATTTTTTAAGATTTTCACCTGCTGAATTATATACCCCTCACGATATTGGTGAGCCGCATTTAACATATAAACAAAGTAGAAAAAACAAACAAAAACAGGAACATTTTGACCATGTTGTAAATGGTACGCAACATCATCGTAGTAATATTTTTACGCCATATATAGGCATTGGCATTAGTTTTTTATATACAGACCCCTATAATTTTGACCAGAACCGAAAAGTGTATTTGCGTCCTTTAATCACAGAACGTCTATCGCTTAATGATGACCAAGAAAAATATTCTCAAATTGCTATAAATATTCCTATGAAATTAGGTTTTAAATTTGCGGCTTCGGCTTCAACAAATATTTTTGCTGAAATGACTTATAATTTTGTTTTATCAGATTATTTAGATGATGTCAGTAAAAAATATGCCGGAATAGATGCTTTTGTTTCTAATAGTGATGCGGCAAAATTTCAAGATACAAGCCCTAATCAAATTTATGGGGTAAAAGGAAAAGATCGAGGCATACCATCCACATCTTCTATAAATTTTGATTCGTTTATTACTTTTCGTGTTGGATTATCATTTAATATTATTAAATCTTGTTGCCCATATCCCCAATATATTAAATACGATTACACACCAATAAATCGTTAATGTTTTATGGGATAGTCACAGGAATTTTTCCTTGTGCTTCAAATTTTCCAAAAAGCCAATTAAGCCCTGTTAATTCTGCAAAAAGATTATCTTCGTACAATATTAAACTATGTTGAAATTTTTTAAAGTTCTGAAGAGCGTAAGGATTTCCAAAACACATTAAAATGTTATTAGGTTTAGCAAAATTATTAATAAAACCAATTGTTTGAGCAGGTATTTCGAAATTGTTAAGCGGTTTACGATTGAACCCACCTATTGCAACAATAATATGATTAAACTGACTGGCGTTATTTAAAATAAATTTTTGTAATGTAGTATCTAATTGAAGTGGGGTTTCCAGAATAAAAACATTAGGTTGATTTGTTACATTTAAGTGATTAGTATTGGTTAACCCGATAGATAACAAGAGGTATTTTTGATTGTTATCAAAGGGTATAAACGATGGTTTTTGGTTTAACAGCGTGGTGGCTTCTTGGTATAAAATTGGGTTTAATTTTAAAACATCTTGGTTTAAATCGGCAAGTAGATTGTTTGTGTCAATTGGTTTTAAATTATTAAGCCCGGTATTATATTTGGCTTCTAAAACTCTTTTGACTTTGTTATCGATATCTTTCCAACTGAGTTCTTTATTTTTGATACTTTTTTTAACCATTAATATGGCTTGTTCAATATCTGTAGGAAGGCAGATTAGGTCGTTACCGGCTTTTAATGCTTCAACAACGGCTTTGCTATCAGGAAAATAATTTTGAATGGCTTTCATTTCAAGTGCGTCCGTTACTATTAAACCGCTATAATGAAGTTCATTTTTTAATAATTTTGTAATGGTTGAGTAACTAAGTGAGCTTGGCGTTTTAGGTGTGCTATCTATAGCTGGAACGAATAGATGGGCAACCATAATCATTTTGGTATTTTGGTTAATTAAATTTTTATATGGAACAAGTTCATTTTGAAGAAATTGGTTTTTATTTTTTAATATTTGTGGTAAATCGAGGTGCGAATCTACATCAACATCACCGTGTCCAGGAAAATGTTTCAAACAAGCAAGAACTTGTTGTGATTGTAAGCCGTTCATCCAAAACCTGGCTTTTTGGGTAACAGAATTGGCATCTTCTCCAAAACTACGGTCGTTAATAACTGGGTTTAAGGGATTATTATTTATATCAACCGAAGGCGCAAAATTTATTTGAATACCGAGGCGTTTACATTGTTTGCCAATGGCTTTACCCACATCGTAAATAAGTTGATTATTTTGAATGGCGCCTAGTAGCATATTTCGTGGAAAGGGTACCACATCGCTTAGACGCATGCCTAAACCCCATTCAGCATCAATACTAATAAAAAGGGGGGTTTTGGTAATTTTTTGAAAATTATTTGTAATGAGCGCTTGTTTATATGCATCTCCTTGAAAAAAACAAATCCCACCCACATTATATTTAGTAATATAGTGTTTTACTTGATTCATTTTGTTTGAGTCCCAATTAGAATGCGCACGGATTATAAAGAGTTGTGCAATTTTTTCGTTTTTAGATAATTTTTTAAATTGTTTATTTATCCAGATTGTTTTATCTTTAGAATCTTTTGAATTTTGCGTTTTTGCAACATCCTTGTTTTTTGCGAACAAGCTATAAACTTGTATTACCATAAAGGTTATCGTAACAATACGTTTTGACATAAAATGCAATAATTTAATTAGTTACATTAGACGATACAAAAATTTTTTCCATAAAATATTTGCCATTTGCTCTAAAACGAAAGAAGTATATTCCACTATTTAAATAGGGTAAATTGAGGGTTTGTTTACGGGCATTGGGGATAGGTTGCTCATATACTTTTTGTCCATAAAAATCATAAAGTTCAAAAGCAAAATCTGGCGCCGTAATAATTTTAAATTCGAGATTCAAAGTACCTGCAGTAATGGTTGGGTATAATTTAAATCCTATCTCTGCTTTAGTGTTATAAGGTTTAGCAACAAATTGAAAGGGAAAATCAGCAGACGTTTCAGGGCATCCGTTAGAATACGATTTAACAACTTTATAGGTGCCAGATTTTAATGGAATAATATAGTTATTATTGGTTGAAATTTGAATATCGTCTAGATACCATATTAAATTACCTGTAATCGATGAATAAAGCGTATCATCACTAAAAGTAAGAACGGGCGTTGGATTTTTGGTAGCTGTAACATTCACAGGTACAGATTGGCAATTATTAATAGTTTGTACTTTTAAGTCGTATAGATAATAATAAAAGCTTGCAGAGTTGGCAGAATTATTATCATAAGTAAAAATTTTAGGGTTTCCATTAGGGATTGTAAAGCCTGTAACATTATTATTTCTAAAAATAGTTGCATTGTTTTCGGTTACAACAATGAGCCAATAATTTCCAGCGTAAGGTAAGTCGATATCCAAATTGTAATATCTACCACTATCACCATTTACTTTGGGGATAGAAAATGGGCTTGGAGTTGGACTTGAGGCTTGAACATCTATAAGTTTTTCGGCAATAGGGCTATACGTATATGAGCTACCGCTTGAGGTGAGGCTATTCGCCACAATGATTCTAATAGTTCCAGCGTTTCCGGTATACATTTTAGCTGAGAGTATTTTCATGGGCGCTGCGGTATAAAATTTAATCCAATTGCCACCGCCGCCGGTATCGGCATTATGATAATTTCCAGTAGCTGAGATATTATTGTTAAGAGCTCCAAAATTTCCAGTGAAACCATAATTAATATAAAAATTGACAGGATTATTATTAGTTGCATAAAACACATCGGTACTTTTAGCTGAGATAATATTAGATAGTTGGTTACCAGTACTCCAGATATAGGTTTGGTTTAGTTTAGGATTGGCTACATTTAAATTATAGTTCATACCACAACCTAAAGATGTGATCCCTTCTGTGTTAACGTTAGGTGTTGTTACATTGGGGATATAAAATAATTTAGTTATGGTGTCGTTTATTGCATTCTCATCTTTACTATATTCTATAAAGATTTTTATGGTATAATTTGTAGAATTTAAGAAATTTATTTTCTTTTGGAAATGCACATCTAAATTTGAATATGGCAAAATGGGGTTGGTGATTGTTTCTGAGCTCGAATCGACAAAGGTATTATTGGAATAAACTATATATTTTATTTTAAAGATGGACGTGGGTTGGCTACCATAATTATGTAATTTTGCTTGAATTATTTGAGCACCGCTACATGGGTTAAAATTGGTATCTGGTGCAACAATGCTATTTAGAATAAGGTCGTGTGTAGGTTCTATAAATATAGAGGAATAATCAATTGTTTCGCCATTTGTATAATTAAGGCAAGGAGACACATTGGTAGTATTGGTATCTTGTAAAATAATTCTAAAAAATTGATTTGCTAACATATTGGGATTCAATATATTAAAATTTAGAGTACCCTGTGCTGTATTATTGTCAAATTGATTTGTTTGAAACACAATTTCAGCTGGTTCGAAAGTGCCAGAGTTGTTGTAATCTAAGAATACAGTTAAAAGTGGGTTGGAAATAGAATTATATTTTTTAATTTTTACAAAAATTTTATTGTCGTTATTGAAAGATTTAAGTAATATTATACTATCTGTTAAATTTAGATAGTTGTTATTTGATTTAAAGTTTTGTTGTATATTATTAATTGAAATAGAGTCTATTTGTAAATTTGTATCGATGCGAGATTGGGATTGGCAAAACTTATTACCTCCTACCCCACTTATCACGAGTGAAAAATCTTGCTTCAATGTTTTAAGGGTATCTTTATTAGTAATTACATATTGATAGGTAATACCGGGCTTGGCATTAAACGTTTCAATTTTTTCGACGTTATCTTTATTATTGATACCGGTGGTTGCAGGATTAGCGGGATTTCGTCCATCAAGTTTCCAGGGGTAAAATTTATTACCTTGTTCATCAATAAGATACATATCAAGGTTATTTACCAGCCTATTGATGGTATCGTTTAAATTAAGGTAGGTACCAACAACGCCTGGATAATCAGTCCAAACCAAGGTTAATTTAACAGGTTCTTTGCCCGAGCTAATAAAATTTCCTCTTATGGTATCAAAATTGTTAAGAGTATTTTCAATTAAAATAGAATTGCTGGTATTTGAATTATTTTTAGAAGCAAATTCGTTAATTAGAATACCGGCATCTTTGGCATTTAGAAGTCCCCAGCCGTAAATAAAATCGGGTCCTATTGCTGCACCGGATTCTGAAGCAGTGTGCAATGCGATGGCTTTAAGGCTTGAACTCCACATAAATTTGTTATAGTATTTATAATAAAGCTCTTGTAAAAGAAGAAGCGACCCTGTTACATTGGGGCTTGCCATTGAAGTTCCAGATAGCACAGTATAGCTTTGGTCGGTGGTGGAGCTTGTGGATAGAACTTGAAAGCCATTACCTACGATATCGGGTTTAATTCTACCATCGTTTGTTGGTCCCCAAGAACTAAAATCGGTTACTTGTACATCGTTAGGGGTTCTATAGCCATTGGGGATATCTAACACGGCACCTACAGATAAGATATTCTTGGCATTTGAGGTATAACCAATAGATTGGTAGTTATCGTTATTGCTGATGCCTAAGGGGCGTATTTTAAGTACAAAATTATCGTTTTCATTGAGTCCATAATAGCTTTCACCAACTGCAGGACCATTTTCGGTGCGATTATTTCCTGCGGCTCGAACCACAAGATAATTTTTAGCATTATACATAATTTCGTCAACATCTTTGGCATCTGTGCCATAGTAGCCGAAACCTGGATCTACATCATATCCATTGGGTCCATAAAAGTACCAAGAGCCATTGGAATTGTAGCTCCAACCTGTAATAAAACCATAAGAGTGGTTGGATAAAAGAATACCGCCGTTTCTAAAAGCGGCAAGTGCCATTTCACCTTCATCATCGTTCCAATCGTAAGCATACGCCGAATCTAAATTGAACGACATGCCTTTAGCATCTTCGCGGATACCTTTAGCCATCATGGTGCCCATAACGTGTGTGGCGTGTGTGGAAAGTGATGTAGCGTTGTCGAATTGAATGATACGATTATAAAACTCTTGATGCGTTCGTCTCACGGCGCCGCCATCCCAAATAGCAAGTTTAAATTTTAAAGCAGGTGTGCTTGCACTTAAATTGAGACCTGTTGAACCGCCGGGCCATAAATTATAAGTACCTACGGTTTTGGCTGCATCCACATTACTGAAGGTTTTATAATATATTGGTTTATTATCGGGGGTTACCCCAATTAACTTAGAAACATTACCTTGATTATCTGTTGACTCCAGATACCAATTTTTAGATTTTGCCATTTTTATAGCCTTAGACTTTTGGTTTTCAGATTCTGTTGTTAATATTTTTGAAAATTCTTGAAGTTTCTTAGTATTTAAATTAGGATTATTGATAGTTTGAGCAAATACATAACATGGGAATAACAAGATAAAAGTAAGATGAATTATTTTTTTCATAAATTAATTTTTAGTTAAAATATATTTTTGGAGCAAATATAGTGAAAAAAAACTAGAATATTCAATATTTTCAATTCTATCGTGAAAAAGGGGAATTTTATGACTATAAATAGAATTTGGGGTAGCGATACTTATCCAAATTAAGCCTTTAAACTCTTTGCCATTTTCATCGATATACGTGTCCATGAATCCGTTAGTGGCAATTGCATAATCAGTTTTATATAAATTTTTGATAGAGATCGCCATTTTTGAGGTTATTTCTTCACTAAACGTACCAAATTTTTGTAAATCGGTGGTTGTTATTTTTAAGATATTGGTTTTAATAGTATTGTTATAAGCGGTTATGGAACCGTGAAAAAATTTAGAGGCGCCTTGATATTTGGTAAACAAATGGCTTAGGAATCCGCCGGTACAGCTTTCGGCTACAGAAACTGTTAAATTATTATCAATCAATGTATTCGCTACTTGTTGCTCGAAGGGTAAATTGTCTTCACTGATGACATTATCTTTAATTAAAATACGAAGTTTTTCAACTTGTTGTTGAAAATCGTTTTCATGAATGTCATTATTTTGTGACATTAAATTTAATTTTGTCATAAAGAGGTGTGGTAAGTAAGCTAATTCGATATCTTTGGGAAGTTGGTTTTCGAAATTCTCAAGAAGTTTAGAAAGTTGTGATTCACCCATGCCAGAAACTAAAAAATGATGGTGGCGAAGTGGTTTTAAATTAAAAATTGGATTTAAATGTTGCCACAATTCTTCTTTAAAAATAATTTTCATTTCGAATGGGATACCGGGCAAGCAAACAATTTTACAATGAGGCAAATTAAAAAACAACGCTGGAGCAAGTCCTAAGCGGTTGTTTAAAATAATGGCATTTTGAGGTTGGTAAGCGAGGTCTTGCTGTAATAAGAACAAATGTTCTTTATTTCTTTGGATAAGTTTATTTTTAATTGCTTCGGCTTGTTCGGGAATAAAAATGTTAGTAGTTTTAAAAAAATTATTAACAGCTGCTTTTGTTTTATCGTCTTTAGTAGTACCGAGTCCGCCGGTAATTATAATAATTTGGTTATGTTGTGTGAGTTGGGTGATCATTTTAACGATATCATCTTCGTTATCACCAATGGTAATCATTTGGTTTAAAGATAAGCCTTTTTCAACAATATTTTTGGCAAGCCAGTGTGCGTTAGAGTTTAGAACTTGTCCATTTAAAAGTTCATTGCCTATTGAAAGAATGGCGGTTTTAATAAGAGACATAAATATTTAGGTTTTGATATTTTTAAAAATTTCAAGAAGTTTTTCAGGTATTTCTATTCTTTTTAATGTTTTTAAATCAATATAAAATAGGATTACGTCGGCTTTGGTAATCAGTTTATTATCATGGTTAAAAATTTGTTGGCTCATGTGAAGTTCTAATAGATCGGGTAGGTTATCAAGGGAGGTTTTAACGGTAAGTATATCATCATAAAAAGCAGGTTTTCTATAGGTTATATTCATGTTGACCATTGCTAAACCTACTCCTAAACTTTCTAATTCTTTATAGCTAAGTCCAAGTTCTCGCATCAATTCAACGCGTCCTATTTCAAAGATTCTACAGTAGTTGCCATGGTAAACAACTTTCATTTGGTCGGTATCGGCATAAAGTACCCTATAATTAAAATTTGATTCATAAATTGGCATAATAATTAATTTAAGTTGCAATTTACAATTTTCAAGGCAATTTTGCGTTATTTTTTTGTGTTAAGTTATGTAAATTTAAAAAATCGTTTATTTTTTATTAAAAAATCGTTTGTTTTTAGGTTTTTTATATGTTTTATATTATATGTATGGGCACATAATTCATATAGTCAAATTAACTATGTACCTTTAAATAATGCCGATATTTTAAATGAATCGCAGAACTTATTTAATGCTGAAAACTATACCAGTTGTTTTAATTATTTAAGAACGTCTGTTTATGTTCAAAATCCATTAAATTTAGACAATGTGCATCAAAATTTGGCATACTATTATTATATTATATCTGGGATTAGATGTCGCGATACGAGTGTTTTTGAGTTAGCAAGAACCTATATAAAAGAAAATATTGTTTCAAATTTTAAACAGCGGGTGGCATTTTTTTTAGGGAATTATTATTATTTTAATAATGATTTTGAAAACGCTTTACAATATTTAGAACATTTACCTATTTATCACTTAACAAATAAAGAGGTTTCGCAATTAAAATTTCAGCTTGGTTATATTTTTTACAAACTAAATAATTTCAAAAAAGCGAAGCATTTATTGTCGATTATAAGTCAATTACCGCAGGACAAGTTTTATTTTGAGGCAAATTATTATGTTGGTTTACTATCGATTTCTGATGGCAGTTATGCTGAGGCGATTAAAAATTTTAAAATTGCCGAAGAAAAATCAGATTATAAACCGTATATTCCTTATTATTTAGCGCAGTGTTTTTATTTTGAAAAAAAAATAGATTCGTCTTTAAGAATAGCCAATAAAGCACTAGAAAATAAAACAACTAAAAATACGATTCAGTTGGAGCAATTATTAAGTCAGATTTATTTTGAAAAAAACGACTTTCAAAAGTCTTTAAATCATTTTAAGAAATTTATTTTTAATTATCCTGAAGTTACGGCGAATGATTTTTTTAAATATTCATTTTGTTTTTATAAAACAAGTCAATACGATTCGGCATTACATTATTTAATAAAAATTCAGTCTTCTGATGAACAAAATCAAGCGGCAATTCTAAATTTATTAGCGAATATTTACATTATAAAAAATGAAAAGCAATTAGCCAAAAACGCTTTATATAATTGTATTGAATTGTTAAATGATACCAATACAGAATTTTTAACAAGTAAATTAAATTACATTAAGTTATTAGTTGATTTAAAAGAACATAGTTTTGCTTTGGTTCAGTTACAAAATTATTTAAATTATCCTTTAACTGATAGTTTAAAACAACAAGCCTTAGAGTTATTAATTTATGAGTTTACGCGAAGTCAAAATTACGAAAAAGCCTATTCTGTATATAAAAAATTAAAATTTACTTCTAAAGAATCTCAAAAAGTATATGTAGAGATTTTGATTGGCTTAGGTAAAACAGAATTTTTAGAAAATCAATTTGATAGTGCCGTAATTTATTTAACAATGGCATTAAACGAGGCTCAAATTTTAAATGTTCAGAAAATAGAAGCCGAATTTTGGTTAGGTCAAACCTTTTATCAGTTAGAACAATTTAAATTTGCTATCATTCATACCAATAATTATTTAAATTTAAAACCTACGAGTTCAGAGGATTTAGTAAGGGCATATATTACTAATGGCTATAGTTTTTTAAAATTAGATGATTTTACTTTAGCATTGGAGAATTATAATAAAGCATTAAAGCTTTTAAAAAAATCACATGTGCTCTATCAAGATGCGCTATTAAGGAAAGCTGATTGTAATTTAATGCTTAAAAATTTTAGTCAGGCGTCTCAAGGATATCAAGAGGTCGTGATTCAAAAGTGGGCAGGTGCGGATTATGCATTATTTCAATTAGCAAAACTTGCTGGTGCGGGACAAAATTTAGACCAAAAAATCCATTATTTGGAACAGCTTATTAATAGTTATCCATCAAGTAATTTACAAGAAGATGCCCATTTAGAATTAGTAGAAACTTATTTTATACAAGAAAAATTTAAAAATGCTAAATTGATTTTGGATACTATTAATAATAATATAAACTATTTAAAGTGGCAGGCGGCGATATTATATAAATTAGGGTTAGTTCATTTCAATTTAAAAAATAATATAGCGGCGTTAAATTATTTTGATACTTTATATCAAAAATATAGTCATTTTTCTGAAATTGATGATGCGGCTGTTATTATTAAAAATATATTTATAATTCAGAATCAACCTGAAAAATATATTGAATTTATGAATAAATTTGGTATTTTAACAGAAGAAAATGAGCAAGAAAAATTATTGTTAGAAATAGCCGACAGGAAGACTTATGCAAACGATTATGAAGGTCTTGTTAAAATTTATAAACAGTATTTAAATTTAAATCAACCAAGTGCAAAATGTGATATTTTAAATAAGATAATTTTAGTATATAAGCAATTAAAATCATTAGATTCTGCACTCCCCTATTTACAAGATATTACTAAATATTGTGCAGATAAAACTGAGGCTTGGCAAACGATAGCAAGTATCTATCAGGAGCATCAAGATTATCAAAACCAAACTAATAGTTTGATGGAAGCATACCAATCTACTTCAGATCAATCATTAAAACAAAGTTTAAGTGAATCTATATTAAATAATTTTATTAATTATCCTCAGTTAGAGTATAATGAAGATAGTCTTAATTTTATGTTTGGTAATGAGTCGTTTACTTCGCAAGTAAATCCTAAACTTTGGTATATATATTCGGAAAAATTATCGCAAGATACAAATTTAGATAAAGATTATAAAGCTCGAATTGCTTATTGGGAAAAAATTATAAGTAGTAAAGATTATAAATTAGCACCTAAGGTAGCTATTAAAATTGGAAATGTATTAGTTAAAAAAGGTTTGTTAGATTCGGCAGAACAATGGTGTTTTGGAATTATTAAAAATTATGATTATGATTACTATGTAGTAACTCAAGCTTATTTATTATTAGGGGATATTTATTTATTAGAGAATGATCAATTTAATGCTAAATCTACCTATTCGAGTGTTAAAGAGAACTCTGAATTTGACGATTTAAAGAAAGAAGCGACTGAAAAATTGAATAAAATTACAACACATAAACGTAAATACACGAATTTATCAAAACCAAAGTCTAATTAAAATGAAAGCAAAAATTATCATATTTAGTTTAATATATTTGATTTTGAATTGTTGGGTGAAAGGTCAGAATAATAAACCGGACAGTTTCGATAAGTCGGTTTCTGTAATATCTGAGTTTAAGCCAGAATTACGCAATTTCAATAAGCCCCAATTTAAATTAGTGATTTCAAAAAATGATAGTTTTAATTTTTTAATTAAGTATCAATTTCCAGAATTAGCTCAAAGCGATTTTTATGAACCATTTACAACACATCCTTTATTATTATCATTTAAAGACAATCAAAAATTTAACAAATTAAATTTTATAAATGTTGGGTATGGCAGTTATAGGCGTGCAAAAATTGAAGGGTTACTTCATTATACTATTAATAATAAAAGTTGGTTGCAATTGAGTGGAAATTATGAATCATTTTTAGGTGATTTACCATTTCAAGAAGGCAAATCGGGAATTTTAAATTTAGATTATTATAAATCAACAAAATTATTTAATCATACAATAAATTTAAATCATCAGTATTTAAATTTTAGTAGATACGGATTAGATTCTATGTTAATTAACAATTTAGATAGTATCGATTTAAGAAATCCGTTACAAATATTTGAAATTCAATATAAATTAAGCTCTAATAGTAACTTGTCATCAAAATGGCAAATTCAGCCAATTTTTAATTTTAGAGTAATAAATGATGTTTCAGTTAATGAGAAAAAGGAGCAATTTATTCATGTTGAATTACCATTTAAAATTGCAATAAATAGTTTTAATATTTTTCAAATTAAATTAGGAAGTATTTTTCAAAATTTAGATATTACAAGAAATTTAGATTTTAAATTTCCTAATACTTTGTTTGTACCTCAATTATATAAAACGTCTAATAATTTAATAAATTTAAATGGACTATATACATATAAAATGTTACAATTTAATTTAGAAGCCAGTGTAAATAATGTTATTTATAATGGGAATTATAAATTTTTACCTTCATTAGAGGTTAAGTTTAATTTATTTAAACAAAATTTATTTTTATTAGGAGGGTTTAAAAGTCAATATATTCCAAATAGTTTATATAGTATTTATTTAGAAAATCCGTATGTATTTTTTGATAATACGACACAAATAGATTTTACAGAAAAATATGAAGGATTTGCAAAAGTTGAGGTGCAACTCTTTAGGAATATATATATACAGGGTAAGGTATCGTTAAATCAGTATAAGAATCTTCCATTATATACTAATAATTTAAATGGCTTAGCATATCTCACTTATTTGCAGGAAACTCAAGTAAAATCATTAAAATATGAGGTATCAGCCTTAGTTAAATTGCAAGATAATATATCTTGGCTAACAGATTTTAGATATGAGAATTTTAGAGGTCAAGAGCTTTATAGCAGTGTTTATGGTATTGTACCTCTTGAAATTAAATCGAATTTAAAATGGAAAATATCGAAAAGATTAACAGCATATACAACTTTACAAGTTTTAGATGGTACTAGTTATATAAAAGGTGTTGATGCAGGCGGCAATGCCATTACAGATTTTACAAAATTAGGAATATTTTTAAATTTTGGAGGGTCATTTTTTATGACACCTCATTGGGAATTTTGGACAAGTTTACTTAATATATTTAATTCAAATTATCAACGGTGGTATTTATATCCTACAGTTGGTTTTGGTATTCAAGCGGGTTTAAAATATCATTTTAAACTACAAAAGTAGATAAAAAAATTAAGGAAAAAAAAGCATTACTTAATTTTGATTTCTTATTATAACAATACCTTTTTTAACGCCTTCACATTTATATTGCTTGTAATCTGCATCTTTAAAAAGTTCGATTTTATAGTAATAAGATCCATTTTCTAATTGAAAATCGAATTTTTGTAATTCGCCCCATTTATTGGAAGGATGAAAATTAGTAAAAGTTCTAGCAACTTCATTAATTGAATTTCTAATAACAATTTTGTTAAAAGGGAAAAATTCGATATTATGAATTATCCATATATCGTTAAATCCGTCACCATTAGACGTGATTATTTTAGTTGGGTAAATATTTTTGCAGGAATCTTTAAGAACATGAATTGTTATAGTATCTTTATATAAACAACTCTTGTTATCGAATCCAAAAACAGTAAATAAAGTTGATTCTTGAGGTTTTAAAATAAATTCATTTTGATTATTAACATTTGAAATAACCAAATCTTTTGGGAACCAATCGTATATGTTCGATTCTCCCAATAATCTTACTTTAAATGTATTGTTATAAAGAATGGTATGCGGATAGCCATAATCGTAAATTTCAAAGGTAAAGGTATCTTTAAATTCTAATAAAGCATAACGAGAGTTGGTAGTGCAACCAATAATATTTTTAACTTTCAAAAAATAAAAATTGGAATCATCTGTATTATATTGCGTGATATCAAAAGCATAATTTTTATATGCACGTTGTAAAAGAAAAGTATCAAAATTTGTAGATGAATGAAACCCATACCATTCAAAGGTGAGTGAATCGTTCCAAGGGTAACTATAATTTAAATTTGCATATTGTGCTTGTTTTTTAACACAGTATAAAGTATCTTTTAGTTCCTGAACTTGAGGATAAGGATAGGTTATAAAAATCCCACTTAGGGCACTAGTGTCCGTTAAATTAGGGCATATAGAATTAGAATGGAGTGTTGCAAAATATTGACTAGTATCAACGATGTTATTAGGTGGTGTAAAATTATTTAATGATGTATTATAAATATTTAAATATGAACTATCTAAAGGATTAAATTTAAACCATTTATAATTTATATCATTTTTAAAAATTGTTTTGGGCGAAACGAATATCGTTGTGTGTGGCGTATTTAAAAGACAGGTTTTTGAAATGATGTTTGAGTCTGGATTTTGTTCAAAATATGGGTAAATAATTCTTATTAAACCAGAAATAGGGCTGGTATCTTTGGCACATGAAAATTTAATATTTTCTGACACCACAAAATAATATAAACTATCTTTTGTTTTATCGTTAAAGGGATAAAACAGCGTATCGTTAGAATTTGGAATTGAATCGGCTCCTTTATAAAATGGAAATTGGTTTATATACCAAGTAAACCGAATATCAACTAATTTTACTAATGGATTAATTGAAAATGTAATCGGTTTAGTTTTGTCTAAATAACAATATATGGCAGATTGTGTATCAAAACGATTGATATTTATTAAGCGGTACCATTGAAGTTGTAAATTTGGTGAGATATAATTACAATTGAATTGATTGGTAAGTGTGGCATACACATATCTAATACGTTGAATTGGCGAATATAAAGATTCGGAGTAATACATATTGGGAGAATCAATTATCGAAGTAATATTTATTAAACTACTTCTATAACGACTGGGCGAATCTGTGATATATAATTGGACTTTAGTATAGTCGATTGTGTCAAAATTTAATATTTGTAATTTAACTTTAATTGAGTCTCTTTCTAGAGCACAATTTATTTGGGAGTTATTTTGGAGTACAACTGTACTTTGTGGAACTGGTTTTATATAAACGATACCACTTGTTTGGCTGGTTACGGTTAAATTTCGGTCGTTGGTGATTACAGCATAATATATTTTGCTATCACTGGGTTGATTTAAATTTATAGGAAGACTTAAAGTTGTGTCGAATGAAGATAATATACCTGTGCAACCCAAACAATTTAATGGATACGAAGTATTATCATCGGTATATTTATAATACCATTGTATTTTTTTAAGTTTGATATGGGTGTCTAAAGCATTCATACTGGCACGCGCTCGCACAATAACTGGACTATCTAAATTTTAGTTTTGGCAAATAATATTTTTGTATTTGGTTGGTTGTATTTTTATAATAGGATATGGACTATAAACTACCCTTAAAGAATGGCTTTTATTAGGTTTGTAAAAGCAAAAACTGTTTTGAGAATCAAGAAAATTTTGGTTATAATTATGATCTAAGATGACACTATCAAATTTGTAAAACGTATCGTTATTATTTTTATACGAAACACAAATACTGGGTGTATAATTTTTTTTCGCACTAATAAGTTCATTTGTGCGTTAGATATAAA